>NZ_JBEZJI010000051.1:0-70578 GCF_040649435.1 Actinomadura sp. NPDC048955 | reverse complement strand
CCGGCCGAACTCGACCGAGCCGATAAAGGCACTGGCTTTTAACACGCTGTTGAGTTCTCAAGAAACGGACACCCACCGCGCCGGACCCCGCTCTCACGGCCCCCGGCTCCGGGGCAACCCTGCTAACTTACCAGACTCATCTTCGGTGTCAAGTCGAACTGCGAAGATCTTTTTGACGTCCGAGGGTGTGTCCGGTCCCCCACGCGACGAGCACCAACCAAGCCGAAGACTCGGAAGAGATCGTTCCGTGGGAGGCGCCCTGCGGGCCGGCCACCTTGCGGCGTCCTGCATCCCGTTCCGGGCTCTTGCACCACCTTACAGCAATCCGAGCGGCGCTCGAACCATTTTCGGTGGCTTGCTCCTCGGGGCCGGGCCGCCTCTCGGCGTCCCCATCCCCTGGGGGCGAGGAAGACATTAAGACGGCTCGCCGGGACCGTCAAATCGCGGGCCGCGCCCAGCCGCCCCCTTTGTCACCCGCGCCCACCTTCGGGCGCGCTGACCTCGCCTTTCACGCACTACGTGCTTCGGCTCACAGTGGGGTAGCGTGCCCTGACCGCTCTCCCCGCGGCGGACCCTCTCACGGGGCGGGCGGTGGCTCCCGGGTCGGTTGCCGCCCGAGGTCAGGAGGAATCCCCGTGAATGTGCCCACCGCCGTCCGCGCCTCGGCGGAGCGTCTCGTGGTCGCCGCGACGATGGGGCCCACGGTTCATGACGTGCACGCCTGGAGGTTCAAGGTCGTCTCCGGTCTGATCGAGGTGCACGCGGACCCGGCCAGGTTCCGACCGGCGCACGACCCCGCCGGGCGCGGCCTCCATCTCAGCAGCGGCGCCGCGCTGGTGAACCTGCGCCTGGCCGCCACCCAACTCGGTCATGAGGCCGTCGTGCGGTTGCTTCCCGATGCCGGACGTCCATCTGTCCTCGCGTCCGTGCGTCTGGCCGGGCGCCACCGCGTGTCTCGCGAGGAGCGGCTTCTCTACGCCGCCACTCTCCGGCCGTTCCGCGCCGGTCCCTCCGCCTCGGGCGCCCACCCTCCTCTGACCGTCGTCGACGAACTGGCCGGGGAGGCGAGGCTGGAAGGGGCCACGCTCCGCAAGCTTCCCCCGGGACCGAACTCGGGGCAGCGGGCCGTGCTCACCACGCGGGGCGACTCCCGTGCCGAGTGGCTCCGGGCGGGACAGGCCCTCCAGCGTCTCCTGCTGAGCGCGTCGGCCCGGTCGCTCGTCGCGTCGTTCGTGTACGCGGCGGTCGACGTGCCGGGCGTCGGAGAGGTGACGGATCCGGGCGAGACCCCGCAGGTGCTGCTGGAGATCGCGCAGGTCGGGGACGCGGCTACTCCAGCCGCCGGTAGGTGGACAGGACGAACGACAGCGGTGCCCGCAGCGGCTCGGGCAGCCTTTCCAGCCGTTCCCTGAGCCGCTCCGGCGGAACGTGGTGCGCGCTCGGCCCCATGCCGACGAGCGTGATCGCCTCGCCGTGCGTCAGGACGGTCTCGGTTTCGAGTTCCTGGCGCGAGTCCAGCTTGAAGTAGCCGGAGAGCGCCGCGTCCATGCGCTCGGTCTTGTGCTTGTCGATCGACAGCAGGCCGAGGGGCTCGACGAGCGTCCCGAGGTGCCGGGGTGACGGCGTCACCGTGAACAGCAGTCCGTCGTCGCGAAGCACGCGGTGGAACTCGGTCGCGTTGCGCGGGGCGAACACGTTGACGACAGTGTCGGCCGCGCCGTCGCGCAGCGGGAACGGGCGCCAGAGGTCCGCGACGACGGCGCCGCAGCGCGGATGCGCCTTCGCGGCGCGCCGGGCCGCGTGCTTGGAGATGTCCAGGGCGAGGCCGACGGCGTCCGGCGAACGGTCGAGGATGCGACCGAGGTAGTGCCCGGTTCCGGCGCCCGCGTCCAGGACGAAGTCGGGATCGGCGGCCGAGACGCTGCAGGCGAGCCGGTCCGCGAGAGCCGCGAAGTGGCCGGCCGTCAGGAACTCGTCCCTGGCGCGGACCATCTCCGGCGTGTCTGCCGTGCCCGGACGGGCGTTGCCCGGCAGCAGGTTCGCGTACCCCTGCCGCGCGATGTCGAAGGTGTGCCCGCCCGGGCAGGTCAGGCGGCGGTCGGCCAGTTCGAGGTCGGCCCCGCACACGGGGCACACCAGGTATCGGACGACATCGGCGAGCATCCGTCCATCATCGACCATGCCGGCCGGCCGGGGGGCGGCGCCGTCCGCTTCTTTGCCCTCGCGCCTTCCCGGCGCCCGCCGCACGTCTCGTCCGCGCAACCTGGCGGAAGGCGGATCAGGCCTTCGCGCGCCGGCGGACGTCCTCCATGTCGAGGCCGCGGACCTGCTCGATCACGTTCTCCAGCACCGACTCGGGCAGCGCGCCCGGCTCGGCGAACACGATCATGCCGTCCCGGATCGCCATCAGCGTGGGGATGGACCGGATGCCGAACCGCTCCGAGAGCTCGGCCTCGGCGTCGGTGTCCACCTTGCCGAAGACGATGTCCTCGTGCTTGTCCGCCGACCGCTCGAAGACGGGCGCGAACCTCTTGCAGGGGCCGCACCACTCGGCCCAGAAGTCGACCAGCACGATGCCGTCGCCCTGAGCCACCTCGTCGAAGTTCTCAGCGGTCAGTGTGACCGTCGCCATGTCGGTTTCTCCTCAGTCGGGGTATCACGACGTAGAGCGGCTTACAGCCTCGCAGTATTCCCCACCCGGGAATCACAGAGCGGTAATTGGCGTTGTCCTCCTAGGGAGATCGCACCGGAGAAGGGTCAGGATGGCTGGAACCCGTACCAAGGGCGACAGGGTCGAAGTCCCCGACAAGGATCTTGTCGGGGCGTACCTCGACCGGATCGGCCGTACTCCCCTGCTCGACGCGCAGGAGGAGGTCGATCTGGCCAAGGCGATCGAAGGGGGCCTGTACGCCGAACAGCTGCTCGACGAGGGGACCGTGCCCGAGGGCGCGTCCCGCGAGGAGCTGGCGGAGGTGGCCGCGGCCGGGCTGCGCGCGAAGCAACGCTTCGTCGAGGCCAATCTGCGGCTGGTCGTCTCGATCGCCCGGAAGTACCCGACCGACTCGTTGCCCCTCATTGACCTCATCCAGGAGGGGAACCTGGGGCTGATGCGCGCGGTGGAAAAGTTCGACTACCGCCGCGGCTTCAAGTTCTCCACGTACGCCACCTGGTGGATCCGGCAGGCCATCGGCCGCGGGCTGAGCCACACCGCCCGCACGATCCGCCTGCCCGTCCACGTCGAGGAGGAGCTGTCCCGGCTGCGGCGCGCCGAGCGCCAGCTCAGCCGCGAGCTCGGCAGGGAGCCGACCCGCGAGGAGCTCGCGGGCGCCGTCGGCGCCGACGCCGAGCACGTCGACGAGCTGCTGCGCTGGCGGCGCGACCCGGCGAGCCTGGACGCGACCGTCGACGACGCCGGCGAGACGCCCATGGGCGACCTGCTGGAGGATCCGGACGCCGTCACACCGGAGGCGGAGATCCTCGCCCTGGACGACATCGAGGGCCTCGGCCGGCTGCTGGACCGGCTTCCCGAGCGCGAGTCCGCGATCCTGCGGGCCCGGTTCGGGATGGACAGCGGCCAGCCGCTGTCGTACGCGCAGATCGGCGCCCGGTACGGGCTGAGCCACAACCGCGTCCGGCAGATCACCGACCGTTCGCTGCGGCGGCTGCGGCAGCTGGCCAACGACACCGACCTGAGCGGCCGCCGGGCGCTCATGGGCGGGGCCGGCAACGGCGGCGCGCCGGAACCGGCCACCGCCGGGACCCGGGCGGCCTGAGCGAGCGAAAACGGCGTCCCGCCGCACGACCGGCGAACGGGCGGTCCCGGAAACGGGGCCGCCCGGCCGTTTCCGCGGGGTCTGTGAACCCCGGGCGCGCGGGGCGTTCCGTTCACGGAGGGCGGGGCGTGCCATAGCCTTTCAGGGTGAGTACTTCCGCCGTCATCGGGGACCTCGACGCGTGGCGCGCCCTCCCCGCCCTCCAGCAGCCCGATTGGGACGATCCGGACGAGGTAGGCGAAGTGGCCGCCGAGCTGGCGGCCCAGCCGCCGCTCGTCTTCGCCGGCGAGTGCGACCAGTTGAAGGCGCAGCTCGCGGACGTCGCCCGCGGTGAGGCCTTCGTCCTGCAGGGCGGCGACTGCGCCGAGACGTTCGAGGGGTCGAACGCCGACGCGGTGAAGAACAAGCTGAAGACGCTGCTGCAGATGGCGGTCGTCCTCACCTACGCGGCGAGCGTCCCCGTCGTGAAGATCGGCCGGATGGCGGGCCAGTACGCCAAGCCGCGCTCCAAGCCCGTGGAGGCCCGCGGCGGCGTGGAACTGCCCGCCTACCGGGGCGACGCGGTGAACGGGTTCGCCTTCGACGCCGCCTCACGGCGCAACGACCCGCACCGCCTGCTCAAGGCCTACCACTGCTCGGCGGTGACGCTGAACCTGTGCCGGGCGTTCACCAAGGGCGGCTACGCCGACCTGCGCCAGGTGCACGCCTGGAACCAGGACTTCGTCGCGCAGAGCCCGGCGGGCCGCCGCTACGAGCAGCTGGCGGGCGAGATCGACCGGGCGCTGACGTTCATGAAGGCGTGCGGGGCGAACCCGGACGAGTTCCACGGGGTGGAGTTCTACTCCAGCCACGAGGCGCTGCTGCTGGAGTACGAGCGCGCGCTGACGCGCATCGACCACCTGAGCGGCCTTCCCTACGACGTTTCCGCGCACTTCCTGTGGATCGGCGAGCGGACCCGGCAGCTCGACGGCGCGCACGTGGAGTTCCTGCGCCACATCCGCAACCCGATCGGGGTGAAGCTCGGCCCGACGACCTCGGCCGACGACGCGCTGGCCCTGATGGAGCGGCTGAACCCCGAGCGCGAGCCCGGCCGGCTCACCTTCATCACCCGCATGGGCGCCGCCCGCATTCGCGACGCGCTGCCGCCGCTGATCGAGAAGGTGCACCAGAGCGGGGCCCCGGTCGCGTGGATCTGCGACCCCATGCACGGCAACACGTTCGAGGCGCCGAGCGGGCACAAGACCCGGCGGCTGGACGACGTGCTGGACGAGGTGGCCGGGTTCTTCGAGGTCCACCGGGCCCTCGGCACGCACCCGGGCGGCATCCACATCGAGTTCACGGGCGACGACGTGACCGAGTGCGTCGGCGGCGGCCAGGGGCTCGCCGAGGCCGACCTTCACCAGCGCTACGAGACGGCCTGCGACCCGCGGCTCAACCGGGGCCAGTCGCTGGACCTGGCCTTCATGGTCGCGGAGCTGTACCGCAAGTCCGTCTGACCGGCTCCGCCGCATCGGTGCGCGCCCACCCGCCACGTGCGGTGGGCGCGCCGCCGGTCGGAGCCCGTGCGGAAGGGCCCCGTCCAGGCGGAACGGGTGTCAGATGTCGACCTCGGCCCAGACGACCTTTCCGCCGGTCACCGGGTCGGCTCCCCAGGAGTTGGCGAAGCGGTCGACGATGAACAGGCCGCGGTGCGACTCGTCCAGGGGGCCCGGGACGGTCAGCCGGGGCAATTGGGCCGCGCGGTCGCGGACCTCGACTCGGATCCGGCCACTGCCGCGCAGCAGCCGCAGCTCCAGGGCCGTTCCGGCGTGCCGGACGGCGTTGGCGACGAGCTCCGCCACGATCGCGGTGACGAGCTCCTCACGGTCCATGAGCGCCCAGGTGCGCATGGTGCGGGCCGCGAGTCGCCTGGCGTACTCGACCGCCTCGGTCTGGGGCGCCGCGCGCAGCGTGGTCTCGGTCATCGGGTCGGTCACTCCGCCCGCTCGCCGTTCTTCATCGTTTCCCTTCACCGCCCATCGGCCGAAGCCTCCTCCGCCGGGCCCTCGATGAGGAAGCGGTCGAGCCCGGTCGTGCGCAGCACGTTCTCGACGCGGCCGTAGGCCCCGGTGACGGTGAGCGTGGCGTTCTGCGCGCGCGCGTGCTTGTACGCGCGGACGAGGACGTTCAGGCCGGAGGAGTCACAGAAGTCGACCGCCGCGAGGTCGACGACGACCGACCGCTCGCCCGCGTCCACGAGCTCGGTCAGCCGAGCGCGCAGCTCGTCGGAGGAGTGCAGGTCTATCGAGCCGCGCGCGGCGATCGTCGCACGGCCGTCCTGTCGTGTCGTGTGCAAGGCAAGCCCCACGCCACCCCACCTTACCGATTGTTGGTCTCCATCATGACGCCCGCAGAACGATGAGGGCAACGTCGTCGTTCGACGGCTCCGGGCCGAAGTCGCGCACCGCGCGCTGGATACGGGCCGCCACCGCGCCGGCGCTCAGTCCGGTGCAGTCGGCGAGAATCCGCTCCAGTCCGTGCCCGTCGCCGAGCAGCCGGCTCCCCGAGCGCCGCTCGGTGACGCCGTCGGTCACGCAGAGCAGGACCTCTCCGCGGCGCAGCTCGACGGTGTCGGTGGTGAACTCCACACCGTCGAAGACGCCCAGCAGCGGCTGCGGCGAGGCGGCCTCGCGCACGCCGCCCTCAGGGTCGAGCACCAGCGGGGGCGGGTGCCCCGCGCTCGTCAGCTTGATCGTCACGCCGTCGCGGCGCCGGCGGGCCGCGATCTCGCCGTGCAGCAGGGTGAGCAGCCGCCCGCGCTCGCCCTCGCCGAGGATGAGCCGGTTGAGGCGGGCGAGGACGGCCGGGACGGACAGGTCCTCGGCGGCGAGGATGCGCAGCGCGTGCCGGGCCAGGCCGGTGACGGCGGCGGCCTCGGGGCCGGTGCCGCACACGTCGCCGATGGCGAACCGCCAGCGGGACGCGGGGGCCGGGCCGCCGGGCGGGCGGCCGCTCTCGAAGACGTCGTAGAAGTCGCCGCCGACCTCGCTGCCCTCCCCGGCGGGCTCGTAGACCACCGCCACCTCGAGGCCGGGGATCTCGGGGATGCCGGGCGGCAGCAGGCTGCGCTGCAGGGCGCTGCTCATGGCGGTCTGGGCGGAGAACAGGCGCGCGTTGTCGACGGCCAGGGCGGCGCGGCGGCTCAGCTCCTCGGCCAGTTCGATCGCGCTGCGCGGGAAGCGGTCGCCGGCCGGGCGGCCGATCACGATGGTGCCGATGCGCCTGCCGCGGGCGATCAGCGGGAAGCCGTAGACCTGGTCGGTGGCGGTGCCGCCGACGGCGGCCCGGACCTCCTCGGGCGCGGTGGCGAGCCCGTGCCAGGGCCCGGAGGCGTCGGTGGGCGGGGCGGCGCCCGCGTGTTCGAGCAGGTCGCGCAGGCCGTCGGAGCGCTCCTCGTCGGCGTGCCACACGTAGGCGAGCCGGTCGGGCTCGGCCTCGGTGACGGTGTAGACGGCGCACCAGGTGGCCAGGCGCGGCACCACGAGCTGGGCGACCAGCGCCATCGTGCGCTCCTGGTCGAGGGTGCCGGCGAGCAGGTCGCTGGCCTCGGCGACGAAGCTGAGCCAGCCGCGCCAGGATCGTTCCAACTCGCCCACCCTGGCCTTCTCCAGGGAGAGCGACATCTCGTCGGCGAGGCGGCCGAGCCGGACGCCGTCGGACTCGTCGAAGCGGCCGGACAGGGACGAGACGGCCACGATGAGGCCCGTCAGGCGGCCCTGGGACTCCAGTGGCGCGGCGGCCAGCGACGAGGCCCGCAGCGCCGCGGCGGTCGGGTCGGAGGCGTCCGCGGCGACCCAGGCGGAGCCGGAGCGGGCGGCCGGGGCGAGGGAGCCGACCGACAGCTCGCCGAGCGGCATCTCGGCGGCCGTCCCGGCGGCCGACCCCATGATCAGCCGTCCGTCGCGCTCGGTCAGCAGGACGGCGGCGCCTTCCGCGCCGAGGACCTCCCGTGCGGCGGCGACACCGTCCGCCATGGCCTCCACCGCCGCCGGGGAGCGCAGGAGCCGGTCACCGGCCACGGGGACCTCGCTCGCGCCGCCCGCTAGCCCGCTCTCCCGGGCCTGGGCGCCGGCGCCCGAGGCCTCCCGCACCGGCTCGGCCGCGTCACGGGCGCCGCGCTCGTGGACGGAGTGGTCGTCCCGCACGGAGCCGTTCGCGGCGACGTCGGCGGTGAAGGCGGCCTCCGCGCCTTCCGCGGCCGCGGCGCCGGAGCCGGTGGCGCCGGGCCGGGGCAGCCGGAACCAGACGCCCTTGGTGCGGCGGTCGTAGGAGACGCCCCAGGAGTCGGCAAGGCGGGCGATCGACGGGAGCCCCCGTCCGCTGGAGGCGGTGACGCCCGGCATCTCGATGCCGCGGGTGGGGTGGCGGTCGCGGACCTCGATCTCGACGTCCCCGCCCGCCAGGCGGCAGGAGACCTCGAACGAGGTCCCCGCGTAGGCGATCGCGTTGGTGGCGAGCTCGCTCGTCGCGAGGACGGCGTCGTCGGCCACCGCGTCCATGCCCCAGTCGGCCAGCACCTTGCGAACGAAACGGCGTGCGTCCGCGACCGCCGCCGCGGCGGACGGGAAGGTGGCCGTCGCCGTCTGCCGATCCAACTGTCGTCCCTCGTTCGAAGCGTTCCCTACCCGGGCCTGGCTATCGTGACAGACTGGTCGGCCGCCCGGCACCGAGTGCCGGGAACCCGCCCGGGAATGCGTCCGGCCTGGGCCTACACGACCCCCGCCACAACACGACAGACCGTAACACGAAGGCTACGAGGGCGAACGCGCGGCCGGTCCCGCCCCGGCCCCGGAAGCACGCGGAGGAAAGTCCGCCGCCGCGCGGCGACGTAGAGTACAGGTGCGGCCGATGAGGCCCCCAGAGCAGCCAGGAGTCCGTGGTATCCGGACAACCGATGAATCGCGGGCCAGGAGGATGAAGAGCATGCCGCGTACCGCGTCACGTGCCCGCCCCGGCGGCGGGTACCGCGACACCACCCCGCGTTACAGCGACGCGGACCTCGAACCGCTCCTGAAGGCGCTGGTCGCCGTGCGGGACGGCAGGGCGAGGGCGGAGCTGGACGTGCCGGGCGAGGGCGCCGTGGCCGAGGCCGCGGCCGTCCTGGAGGAGATCCGCGAGAACGGCATGGAGCTCGCCTCGGGCCTGAGCCGCGTCCGGAAGGAGATCGGCCGGGAGGGGCAGCTGCGGGGGCGCCTGACGCCGGGGACGTTGCGGGGCACCTGGGCGAGCGCGGTGGAGGACTCCAACGCGATCATCGACAAGCTCACCGACCTGGCCACCGGGATGAGCCAGGTGGTGGAGGCGGTGGCCGCCGGTGACCTGAGCCAGCGGGTGGAGCTGCGGGTGCGCGGGAGGCCGATGCGCGGGGAGCTGCTGCGCATGGCCAAGTCGGTCAACGGGATGGTCGAGCTGCTCGACCAGTTCACCTGGGAGGTCACCCAGTTCGCCCGCGAGGTCGGCACCGAGGGGCGGCTCGGCGGGCAGGCCCCGGCGCGCGGCATGACCGGCCGCTGGCGGGACGTGACCGCGTCGGTGAACGTGATGGCGTCGCGGCTGACCTCGCAGGTCCGCGACATCGCGGAGGTCACCACGGCGGTGGCCCGCGGCGACCTGACCCGCAAGGTCACGGTGGAGGCGACCGGTGAGCTGCAGGAGCTGAAGCTCACAGTGAACACCATGGTCGACCAGCTGTCGGCGTTCGCCGGCGAGGTCACCCGCGTCGCCCGCGAGGTCGGCACCGAGGGGCAGCTGGGCGGCCAGGCGAACGTGCCGGGCGTCAGCGGCGTCTGGAAGAACCTGACCGACAACGTCAACGCGATGGCGAACAACCTGACCTACCAGGTCCGCAACATCGCCCAGGTCACCACCGCCGTCGCCGAGGGCGACCTCGGCAAGAAGATCACGGTCGACGCGCAGGGCGAGATCCTGCAGCTCAAGAACACCGTCAACACGATGGTCGACACCCTCTCGGCCTTCGCCGACGAGGTCACCCGCGTCGCCCGCGAGGTCGGCACCGAGGGCCGCCTCGGCGGCCAGGCCCGGGTGCCCGGCGTGAGCGGCGTGTGGAAGGACCTGACCAACAACGTCAACGGCATGGCGTCCAACCTGACCTACCAGGTCCGCAACATCGCCCAGGTCACCACCGCCGTCGCCGAGGGCGACCTCGGCAAGAAGATCACGGTGGACGCGCAGGGCGAGATCCTGGAGCTCAAGGACACCGTGAACGCGATGGTCGACACGCTGTCGGCGTTCGCGTCCGAGGTGACCCGCGTGGCGCGGGAGGTCGGCACCGAGGGGCGGCTCGGCGGCCAGGCGATCGTGCCCGGCGCGGGCGGGGTCTGGCTCGACCTGACCGACAACGTCAACTCGATGGCGAACAACCTCACCAACCAGGTGCGCGGCATCGCGCAGGTCACCACGGCGGTGGCCCAGGGCGACCTGACCCGCAAGATCGAGGTCGACGCGCAGGGCGAGATCCTCCAGCTCAAGACCACCCTCAACACGATGGTCGACACGCTCTCGGCGTTCGCCGACGAGGTCAGCCGCGTCGCCCGCGAGGTCGGCACCGAGGGCCGCCTCGGCGGCCAGGCCCGGGTGCCCGGCGCGGGCGGAATGTGGAAGGACCTGACCGACAACGTCAACGGCATGGCATCCAACCTGACCTACCAGGTCCGCAACATCGCGCAGGTCGCGACCGCCGTCGCTCACGGCGACCTGACGCGGCGCATCGACGTGGACGCCCAGGGCGAGATCCTGGAGCTGAAGACCACGCTGAACACGATGGTGGACACGCTGTCGTCGTTCGCGTCCGAGGTCACGCGTGTCGCGCGGGAGGTCGGCATCGAGGGCCGCCTCGGCGGCCAGGCCGAGGTCGAGGGCGTCTCGGGCACCTGGAAGCGGCTCACCGAGAGCGTCAACGAGCTGGCCGGCAACCTGACGACCCAGGTCCGCGCGATCGGCGAGGTCGCGAGCGCGGTCGCCACCGGCGACCTCACCCGGACGATCACCGTGGAGGCGCGGGGCGAGGTCGCCGAGCTGAGCGACAACGTCAACCTGATGGTCGCGACGCTGCGCGAGACGACCCGTGCCAACGAGGAGCAGGACTGGCTCAAGACCAACCTGGCGCGGATCGGCGGGCTCATGCAGGGCCACCGCGACCTCCAGCAGGTCGCCGACCTGATCATGCGTGAGCTGACGCCGACCGCCAGCGCCCAGTACGGCGCGTTCTACCTGGCCGAGAACGCGGGCGAGGAGACCGACCTCGCGCTGATCGCCGGGTACGGGACGCGCCGTCACCGCGGGGGCCACGTCCGGTTCGGGCTGGGCGAGGGCCTGGTCGGGCAGGCCGCGCAGGAGCGTCGGCCGCTGCTGATCGCCGACGCCCCCGCCGACTACGTCAAGATCGGGTCCGGTCTCGGCGAGTCGTCCCCGGTCAACATCATCGTGCTGCCGATCGTGTTCGAGGACGAGGTGCTCGGCGCGATCGAGCTGGCCTCGTTCGGCCGGTTCACCGACGTCCACCTGGCGTTCTTCAGCCAGCTGATCGAGACGATCGGGGTCACGCTCAACGCGATCCGGGCCAACACCCGCACCGAGGCGCTGCTCGGCGAGTCGCAGCGGCTCGCGCAGGAGCTGCAGGAGCGCTCGGACGAGTTGCAGCGCCAGCAGGGCGAGCTGCGGCACTCCAACACCGAGCTGGAGGAGAAGGCGGCGCTGCTGGCCCAGCAGAACCGCGCGATCGAGATCCAGAACTTCCAGATCGAGCAGGCCAGGCGGACGCTGGAGGAGCGCGCCGAGCAGCTGGCGATCTCCTCGCGGTACAAGTCGGAGTTCCTGGCGAACATGTCGCACGAGCTGCGCACGCCGCTGAACAGCCTGCTGGTGCTGGCCAAGCTGCTGTCGGAGAACCAGGACGGCAACCTCACCGGCAAGCAGGTGGAGTTCGCCCGGACGATCCACGAGTCCGGCACCGACCTGCTGGTTCTGATCAACGACATACTGGACCTGGCGAAGGTCGAGGCCGGGAAGATGGAGGCCCACCCGCAGCGGCTGTCGGTGTCGGCGCTGGTCGACTACGTGGACGCCACGTTCCGCCCACTGTCGGTCGACAAGGGCCTGCAGTTCGGGGTGGAGGTCGCGCCGGACGTGCCGGCCACCCTCAACACCGACGAGCAGCGGCTCCAGCAGGTGCTGCGCAACCTGCTGTCGAACGCGGTGAAGTTCACCGCCGAGGGCGAGGTGCGGCTGCTGATCGAGCGGGCCGGCGACATCGACTTCACGCTGCCCGCGCTGTGGAACACCCCCGACGTGATCGCCTTCCGGGTGATCGACACCGGGATCGGGGTGAGCGCCGACAAGCTCCAGGAGATCTTCGAGCCGTTCCAGCAGGCCGACGGGACGACCAGCCGCCGCTACGGCGGCACCGGCCTCGGCCTGTCGATCAGCCGGAACATCGCGCGGCTGCTGGGCGGGGAGATCCACGCCGAGAGCCAGCCGGGCCGCGGCAGCGTGTTCACGCTCTACCTGCCCGCCCAGTACAGCGACCGCGACGGCCGGCGCCGCTCGGCGCTGCCGGACGAGGGGATCGTAGCGGGTGCGGAGGCCGCGCCCGGGGTGGTCTCCGGTCCCGGCCGCGGGAACGGCGGCGTCGGGGCCGCCGCGGAGGGCGCGCTGGTGGAGCAGCGCCCGCCCGGCGGGGAACGCCCCAAGTCCGAGCAGGCGCTGAACGGGATGCTGCAGGAGCCGCCCACGGACTTCCTCGACACGGTCCTGTCGGGCCGCAAGGTCCTGATCGTCGACGACGACGTGCGGAACGTGTTCGCGCTCACCAGCGTCCTTGAGGGCTACGGCATGGAGGTCCTCTACGCCGAGGACGGGCAGGCCGGGATCGACGTCCTGCACCGCAACCCCGATGTGGCGGTCGTGCTGATGGACATCATGATGCCGGGCCTGGACGGCTACGCCACCACGGCCGCGATCAGGGAGATGCCGCAGTTCGCCGAGTTGCCGATCATCGTCATCACGGCCAAGGTGATGAAGGAGGACCGGGAGAAGAGCCTTGCCTCGGGCGCGTCGGACTATGTGCCGAAGCCCGTGGACGTGGACCATCTCCTTGATGTGATGAGGAACTGGCTGCAGCCCTCCATCGTCCGCTGAGGAGAGGAGCCGGACAGTAGGGTCGCCGTGGGGGTGCGGCGCTGGTGGGGACCGGGATCGGAGAGAGGCGCGTGGACGACAAGGCCAAGATCCTGCTCGTGGACGACCGCGAGGAGAACCTGATCGCGCTGGAGGCCATCCTCAGCTCGCTCGACCAGGATCTGGTCCGGGCGCGGTCCGGTGAGGACGCGCTGAAGGCGCTGCTCACCGAGGAGTACGCGGTCATCCTGCTGGACGTCGTCATGCCGGGCATGGACGGGTTCGAGACGGCCCGCGACATCAAGCGCCGCAAGAAGACCCGCGACCTGCCGATCATCTTCCTCACGGCGGTGAACAGCGACCCCGACTACGCCTTCCGCGGCTACGCGGCGGGCGCGGTCGACTTCATCTCCAAGCCGTTCGACCCGTGGGTGCTGCGGGCCAAGGTCTCGGTGTTCGTGGAGCTGCACAATAAGAACAAGCAGCTCCGCGACCAGACGGCGCTGCTGCGCGAGCAGGCGGCCCTGCTGCGGGACCAGACGGCCCTGCTGAAGGCGCGGCCCGAGGGGACGCCGCAGGAGGCGTCCGCCGACGGTTCCGCGGGCGAGCGCCTGGCCTCGGTGGAGGAGCAGGCCGAGGTGCTGGGCAAGCACGTCCCGGCCTCGCTGCGCGACGAGTACGAGGAGCTCAGCCGCAGGATCCTGCTGCTCCGCGAGGCCCTGAACGGGCAGGCACCCGCCCAGGACTGACGCGACTCGCGGCGCCCGGGCATACGCTGCCAAGGCCTGCCTCGAAGTGGCCTCGGTCAAGCGCGCGAACGCGTGAGCCGGCCGGTGGAGCGAGGCCGGAGGCGAGCGGAGCCGGGCAGATCGCGAAGCGATGCCGCGTTCGCCCAGGCCAGGTCACGTAGCGAGCCGCCAGGCGAGCTACGTGGGCCGGGACTGAGAAAACACAGCTAGGCGGCGGCCTCCAGCCGGGCGCGGGCGGCGGCGATGCGGGCGAGGGTGCGGTCGCGGCCCAGGATCTCCAGGGACTCGAACAGCGGCAGCCCCACCGTGCGGCCGGTGACGGCGACGCGGACGGGCGCCTGGGTCTTGCCGAGCTTGAGCCCGTGCTCGGCGCCGACCCGCTCCAGCCGGTCCTTCAGCTCGGCGGCGTTCCAGGGCGCGTCCTGGTAGGCGGCCTCGGCGGCGGCGAGGATCGCGGCGGCGGGCTCCTTCATCGCCTTGTTCCAGGACTGCTCGTCCGCCGGCGGCTCGTCCAGGAACGCGAAGTCGATCATCTGGACGATCTCCGACAGCAGCGCGACGCGGGTCTGGGCGAGCGGCGCCAGCTCGGCGAACACCGCCACGTCGACGTCGAAGGGCGCCTCCTGCAGGAACGGCAGGCACTCGGCGATGAACTTCTCGGGGGGCAGGGCCCGGATGTACTCGCCGTTGATCGCGCGGAGCTTCTTGACGTCGAAGAACGCGGGCGAGGTGTTGACGTCGTCGATGCGGAACTCCTCGACCATGACGTCCCACGGGACGATCTCGCGGTCGTCGGACGGGGCCCAGCCGAGCAGCATCAGGTAGTTGCGCATAGCCTCGGCGAGGTAGCCCTCGGCGCGGTAGTCCTCCAGGGCGACCTTGTCGCGCCGCTTGGACAGCTTCTGCCGCTTCTCGTTCACGATGACGGGCACGTGCGCCCACACCGGCGGCTCCGCGCCGAGCGCCTCCCACAGCAGCTGCTGCTTGGGCGCGTTGGACAGGTGCTCCTCGCCGCGCACCACGTGGGTGATGCCCTGGCTCATGTCGTCGACCGCGTTGGCCAGCAGGAACGTGACGGACCCGTCGGCGCGGGCGATGACGAAGTCCTCCAGGACGGCGTTGTCGAAGACGGGCTTGCCGCGCAGCAGGTCGACGACGGTGGTCTGGCCCTCGTCCGGGGTGCGGAAGCGCAGCGCCCGCCCGGGGCCCTGCTCCAGGCCGCGGTCGCGGCAGAAGCCGTCGTAGCCCTTGTGCTGGTCGCCGGTCCGGGCCACCACCGCTTCGCGGGAGCAGTCGCAGTAGTAGGCCCGGCCGGCGTCCTTCAGCGTGTGGACGGCCTCGGCGTGCTTGTCGGCGTTGGCTGACTGGAAGTAGGGGCCTTCATACTGCCCGCCGTCCATCCCGAGCCATGCCAGGGCGCGGATGATGCCCTCGGTCCATTCGGGGCTGTTGCGGGAGGCGTCGGTGTCCTCGATCCGCAGCACGAGCGTCCCGCCCGACTGCGCGGCCATCGCCCAGTTGAACAGCGCCGAGCGGGCGCCGCCGACATGGAACATGCCGGTCGGTGACGGGGCGAAACGTACGCGGATCGAAGAGGTCGAAGACATGCCTCCCAGCGTAGAGCGCGCGGGCACCCGCTCGCGCCGGGATAATCAGGGCTTCCAGGACGGATCGCGCCCGGACATCCCGAGGACGCGGTCGAGCAGCGGCGCGTCGTCCGGCACGGCGACCTCCGGACCGAGCGCGCCGTACTGGCGGCTGATCTCCGCGGTGGAGGCGACCTGCTGCCAGGCGGCCTGGAGCACCGGCTCCGGGAAGGCGGGCCCGCGGCCGGTGGCGACGGCGAGGTCCCAGCCGTGCAGGACGCACTCGCCGAGCACGATCCCGGCGATGAATCCGGCGGGCATGCCCTCCTTGTTGCCGGTGAGGCTGGTGTTCCCCTCCCAGGCGGCGGGGTCCTGCCATGCCTGTGCGGTCCGGCCGGCCTGCTCCGCGAACCGCTCGGCCCAGCCGGGCTCGGCGGTGAAGTCGTGGTCCTCCCCCGGCCCGGTGGGCGGCGTCCTGCGCGCGGCGCTCTCGCCCCGCGCGCTCCAGAAGATCAGATGGTTGAGAAGCGCCCGCACGTCCCAGTCCGGGCAGGGAGTGGGCGCGTCCAGCCTCTCTTCGGGGACCTCCAGGACGATCCGTGCCGCGGCCTGCGCGGCGGGGACCATCTGGCTCCGGATATCCATGATCTCTTCCTCGCTCATCCGTTCGAACACATCTGCACGCTAGAGCGGGTCCGCGGCGCGGGTCTTGAACAAACGCGACACCGATTAGCCTGAGCCGGTGGAACGATCCCTACCCGGCGGGACGCGGGGCATCCTGCACGCGCGGACGGGGCTGGAGCGCTTCCGGATCGAGCGGCTCGAACCGCCCGCCGCGCTCGCGCCGTTCGTCGCGAACTTCTGGGTGCTGCACTGGGATCTGCGGGGGCGCCCGCCGCACCGCCAGCGGGTCCTCACGCGCCCGTCGGTCCACCTGACGTTCACCAGCTACCTGACCGCCGGGACGACGCGGGCGCGCATCGCGGGAGTCGTGCGGGACGGTTTCGTCGAGGAGATCCACGGCGAGGGGCGCGTCGTGGGGGCCGCCTTCCGGCCGGGCGGGTTCAGGCCGTTCATGGACGCGCCGGTGTCCACGCTGACCGGCCGGTTCCCTGGAGTGGACGAGGTCTTCGGCGAGGAGGGCCTGACGCTCGCCGAGGAGGTCTTCGCGATCGCCGACGCCTACGAGGCGGTCGGGCGGCTCGCGGCGTTCCTGTCCGGGCTGCGTCCCGAGCCCGATCCGTCCGCCGCCAAGGCCGCCGCGGTCGTCGAGCGGATCGCGGCGCGGCCGGGCCTGGTGCGGGTCGGCGAGCTGGCCGCGGACGTCGGGCTGAGCACGCGGAGCCTGCAGCGCCTGTTCCACGAGTACGTGGGCATCGGCCCCAAATGGGTGATCCGGCGGTTCCGCATGCAGGAGGCCGCCGAGCGGGCCGCGTCCGGAACGGGGGTCGACTGGGCGGACCTGGCGGCCGAGCTCGGCTATGCCGACCAGGCGCATTTCACCCGCGACTTCACCGCCGCCGTGGGGACCCCGCCCGGCCGCTACGCGCGGGAGGCGGGCCCGGACGCGGAGACCGGGCCTGGCAGTATCGACGCATGAGCGCCCCCACCCCCGGCCCCTTCGACGACCTCGCCGCGTTCCGGGCGCTCGCCGCCGAGCGGCTCGGCTCCTTCGCGCACACGACGGTCCCCGACGCGCCCGGTCTGTACCGCGCCGGCGTCGTGCTGTGCGCGGTCGAGCACGACGGCGTCCCGTCGGTGATCGTCATCAGGCGCGCCTACCAGGGACGGAACGCGGGCCAGTGGGGGCTGCCGGGCGGCCGCATGGAGGACGGCGAGAGCCCCGAGCAGGCGGCGCTGCGCGAGCTGCACGAGGAACTCGGCCTGACCGCGGGCCCCGCGGACGTGCTCGGCAGGCTCGACGACTTCCCCGCCGCCTCCGGCTTCGCGATCACACCGGTCGTGGTGGTGCTGGACGACCCGGGGCCGCTCGCACCGAGCCCGGACGAGGTCCACTCCGTCCACCACACGAGCCTGCGCCGGCTCGCCGCCGACGACACCCCGGTCTGGGTCCCGCAGCCGGGCGGCGGGCGCCTGCTGCAGATGTGGCTCGGCCCCGAGTGGCGCGTCCACGCGCCGACCGGCGCGATGCTGTGGCAGTTCCGCGAGGTGGTGCTGCTCGGCCGGCCCGCCAGGGTCGCCGGCTTCGCCCAGCCCGACTGGACGCGCCACTGAGCGTCAGAACGTCCCGCCGTCCACGACGACGCGCTGCCCGGTGACGTAGGACGCGGCGTCCGAGACGAGGAACCGGACCACGTCGGCGACCTCCTCGGGCGTGCACACGTGCCCGTAGGGGGACGCGGCGTCCTGCTGCCGGATGTCCTCGATCCCGGCCGTGGCGCGGACCAGCCGGCGCCCCATCTCGGTGTCCACCAGGCCGGGCGCGACCACGTTGACGTGCATGCCGTTGCCGCGCTCCTCCTTGGCGACCACCTGGGCGAGCGCCTCCATCGCGGCCTTGCCCATCGCGTAGGGGCCGCCGAACGCCGGCATCAGGTCCGTGGCGACGCTCGACACGAAGACCAGGTCGCTGCGCTCGGCGCGCCGCATCAGCGGGATCAGCGCCTGGCTGAGGTGGTGCGGGCCGAACGCGTGCACGCGCATGACCCGCTCCAGCTCGGCCGGGTCGGTGTCGGCGACGCTGTTGCCGCGGCTGGCTATCCCGGCGCTGTGCACGAGGATGTCCAGCCCGCCCAGCTCCGCCTCCACCTGAGCGGCCAGGGAACGGCACTGGGCGAGGTCGTCGACCGAGGCGCGGAACGCGCGGCCCCGCGCCCCGGCCGCCTCGATGTCGGCGACCGTCTTGCGCGCGGCCTCGTCGTCGCGCCGGTAGGCGACGGCGACCCGGGCGCCGTCCGCGGCCAGCGCCAGGGCGATGGCCCGGCCGATCCCCCGGCTTCCTCCGGTGACCAGGGCCGTACGGCCGTCGAGAGAACTCACGCGACACTCCTTCGTCGGGCTGCTTGCGGCGGTCCCATCCTGCACGGCCGCGCGCCCCCGCCGTAAGCGGCCCCTGACACAACCTAGTCCGCGATCTTCGCCTCGATGACGTGGTAGGCGGTCTCGCGCAGCGGCCCGGTCAGGGAGACGGCCGTGAGTCCCGCGCTGTCCAGCAGTTCCCGGAACTCGGCCTCGGTGCGTTCCCGGCCGCCGGTCGCCACGAGCATGTTGAGATCGTTGTTCACGATCCCTCCCGACCCAGGCGTGACCATCTCCGGCATGACCTGCTCCAGAAGGAGCACCCGGTCGCCGGGGCCCATCGCGGCCCGGCAGTTCCGCAGGATCGCCGCGGCCTTCTCGTCGTCCCAGTCGTGGATGACGCTCTTGAGCACGTAGGCGTCGGCGCGTTCGGGGACGGCCTCGAAGAAGTCGCCCGGCACGATCTCGGCCCGTTCGGCCACGTCGGCCAGGGTGCCGGAAGCGTCGGCCAGTCCCGACGGCAGGTCGAACAGGACGCCGCGCAGGCCGGGCACGGCCAGCAGGATCGCGGCGAGCAGCGTGCCGTCCCCGCCGCCGAGGTCGGCGACCGTCCCGTAGCGGCCGAAGTCGTGCGCCTCGATGACCGCCGGCGCGACGTCGCGGGTGTGCTCGGCCATCGCCCGGTTGAACGTCACCGAAAGCTCCGCGTCCGAGGCGAAGTACTCGAACGGCGTGCTGCCGGTCACCCGTTCCCATGCGTACTCGCCCGTGCGGACCGTTTCCGCCATGTCGCCCCACGTCCGCCATACCTGCGGGCCGCAGAAGAGCCTGATCAGCGAGCGGATCGAGTCGGGGGCGTCCGCGCGCAGCCGCCGCCCCTCCTCGGTCAGCGCGAACAGGTCCGGCTCCTTCTGCTCGACGACGCCGAGGCCGGTGAGCCCGCGCAGCAGCCGGTGCAGGGACGGCGCGTGGGTGCCGGTCGCCTCCGCCAGTTCGGTGCTCGACCTCGGCCTGTCATCGGTGAAGGCGTCCGCCACCCCGATCTCGGTGGCCACGTGAATCATCTGCGCCGGCATGAACCCGAAGGCCAGGTCCATCAGTGGTGATCTCGGCATGGTCGACTCCCTTCCTCGCCCTCCCCACGCTAGGAGGCCCTCGGAAGGGGCGTCTTGGACGAATGGAACCTCGGGCCGCCCGGCCCCCGGCTCACCCGGAGCGAGCGCGCAGCCAGGCCGCGGCGGCCCCGAGGTGGTCGTCGGTCAGGCCGGTGAGCGGGTCGATCTCCACGAGCAGGTGGTCGGCGACGTCCGGCTCCCCCGCGATGCAGTCGGTCGCGTCCGGCTCGTCCTCGAACCAGACGAACGGCCGGCCCTCCGCCCACCTGGCCACGTGCCGGGCCTTCCACGCGCCCAGCGTGCGCCCCTCGGTGATACCGGGGAACCGCGGGATCGGCACGAACGGCAGCTCCGGAAGCCCGACCCGGGGGGCGATCCACACGTTGGCCTGGTGGCCCCAGTAGCTCGCCCATGCCAGTTCGGCGCCCGTGGACTCGGCCAGGTCGAGCAGCGCCGCGCCATGCCCGGGATGGAGCCACAGTTTGTACGTCACACCGTTCGGGGAGCACTCATGCCGCTGGAAGCCGCGGTGCGGCCGCTCGAACGGGTTGAGCACTCCGTCAACGTCCAGCAGAACCACCGGCGACGACCCCATACACGGACCGTACGACATCAGGGGCCGCGCGTCGAAGGCCATTTGCCCCGCGCATTACCGCGCGTGGTCTTACGCCGCCGTCAGGCGGGCATCCTCCCCGCATGTGCCGCCTGTTCGGGATGACCACGGGAGGGCCCCGCGTCCGCGCCACCTTCTGGCTGCTGGACGCCCCCGACAGCCTGCGCGCCCAGAGCCGCCGCATGCCCGACGGGACGGGCCTCGGCTGGTTCTCGCTCGGCGAGGAGCCCGTCCGCGACCGCGCCCCCGTCGCCGCGTTCCGGGACGCCGACTTCAACGCCGAGGCGCGGCACGTCGTGTCGCACACCTTCATCTCCCACGTCCGGTACGCCTCTACCGGCGCCCCCGACGTCCACAACTCCCATCCCTTCGTCATGGACGACCGGCTGTTCGCCCACAACGGGGTGGTGCGGGGCGTCGACGTCCTCGACTCGTGGCTCACGGACGTGGACCGGGCGCTGATCCAGGGGCAGACGGACTCGGAGTTCATGTTCGCCTACATCACCGCGGAGATCCGGCGGCGGGGCGACACCGCGTCCGGGCTGATCGCGGCCGTCCGGCGCATCGCCGCCGAGTTGCCGATCTTCGCGTTGAACATCCTGCTGGCCGAGTCGGGGCGGCTGTGGGCGCTGCGCTATCCGGACACCCACGAGCTGTGGGTGACCACGCCGCACCTGACCGAGCCGGGCGCGGAGCACCATCTCGGCGCCGGCCGCGAGCAGGGGCGGGTGAAGGTGGCCGCGCACCGGGAGCCGACGCCCGCGTGCGTCCTCGCCAGCGAGCGTCTGGACGACGACCCCGGCTGGCGGCTGCTCGACGCCGGCGAGTTGCTCCTGGTGGACGGGATGGAGGCGTCCTCGCTGTTCCCGTTCGACGCGCCCGCGCACCCGCTGACGGCCGCCGACCTGTCGGGGGCGGAGTCCACCTCGCAGGCATGATCGACTGTCACACCCGGGACATAGAGTGGACGGCCGAACCTGCTGAGGAGTCCCTGATGACGCAAGAGCTCACGCTGATGGCCGTCCATGCCCACCCTGACGACGAGGTGCTGGGAACCGGCGGCCTGCTCGCCCGCAGTGCGGCCGAGGGCGTCCGCACGGTCCTGGTCACCTGCACCAACGGGGAGCAGGGCGACGACTCCGGCGGTGTGAAGCCCGGCGAGCCCGGGCACGACGCCGAGGGGGTGGCGCGGCGCCGCCTCGCCGAGCTCCGCGAGTCGGCCTCCCTTCTCGACATCGGCCACCTGGAGCTGCTCGGCTACCGCGACTCCGGTATGGACGGCTGGTCCACCAACGACGACCCGGCGGCGTTCGCCAACATCCCGCTGGAGGAGTCCGCCGGGCGGCTCGCCGCCCTGATGGAGCGCTACCGGCCGCAGGTGGTCGTGACCTATGACGAGAACGGCGGCTACGGGCACCCCGACCACATCCAGGCCCACCGGATCGCGCTCGCCGCCGCCGAGCAGACCGGCATTCCCGACAAGCTCTACTACACGGCCATTCCACGGTCGGGGATCAAGCAGATGTTCGAGGCCGCCCGGGCGGCGGGCATGGACCTCGGCTTCGAGCCGCCCGAGGACTTCGGCACCCCGGACGAGCTGATCACCAGCGCGCTCGACGTCTCCGCCCATTTCGAGGCCAAGCGCGACGCGCTGCTGGCGCACGCCAGCCAGGGCGAGAACATCTTCCTGCTGAAGCTGCCGGAGGAGATGCAGAAGGCGGCGTTCTCGTCGGAGGCGTTCATCCGCCACCTCAGCCGGGTCGAGGCGCCGGGCCGGGAGGACGACCTGTTCGCGGGCCTCAGGTAGCGCGGCGCCGCGCCCGGAAGTGGTCGCGGACGTCCTGCCGCAGCAGGTAGCCGAAACCGGCCCGCTCCAGGCGCAGCGCCAGCCCCGCCTCGTCGGCGCCGAGAGCGGCCGCGGCGGCACCCAGCCGCCAGTCGTGCTCGGCCAGCCGCCTGAGCAGGTACCCGCGCCTGACCTGCGCTTCCGAGAGGCGGAACGTCTTGAGGTAGGCGACCTGGCCGTCCCCGCCGGTGATGACCTCCCCGATGTGGTTCTCCCTGCCCAGCGCGAACGAGGGCAGGAACCTCGCCAGTTCGAACCCGTGCAGCGACTGCACCGCCTGGCGCGACCCGTCCTCGTCGAACAGGCGCCCGGCCATGACCTCGTCGTGGAAGGCGGCCCACTCCGCCTCGCGCATCTCCGCCGCGGCGCGCAGGTCGCCCAGCGTCCGGACTCCCGCGGCGTCGATCGGCGCGGACAGGTCGCCCGCGGGCGCCCCCAGCAGGCCGTACATGTAGATCAGCTCGCCGAAGAGATCCTCGACCAGCGTCGGGTGCAGCGCGCGGTAGTCGTCGGGGTGCGGCACGACGAACGCGCTGGCCAGGGCGTCGGCGACGTACACCAGCACGCCGCATTGCCCGGGATGGATCTCGAAGATCCGCAGCGCGTCCTCCAGGCCGCGCACCCGCCAGCCGAGGTAGGTCTCCTCGCAGCGCGGCGACAGCCCGTGCGCGACCGCCCTGCGCGACCACTCCTCCCACGCGATCTCCGGGCCCCCGAAATGCAGCGCCAGATAGCCCTCGACCGCCAGGTGCAAAGGGAGGAACCGCAGCCTGTCCTTGCCCGCCTTCCTGGCCATCCGCCGCGTGAACCGGACGGGCATGCGCGGCGGGGCCGCCCGGGTGTCGCGCTCCAGGAGGCGCGCCCCGTACGAGGCCGCCTGCGTCTGGTCGCCGTCGCTCCACGTCGCGACGAAGGCGTGGGGGACGAATGACACGTAGGCGGCGTCGCCCACGTCCACGACCGTCACCGGCTCCTCGAACACCTTCCGGTGCAGCCGCAGGTAGGGCACGGGCTCGTCCCGCACGAGCGGGACGAGCCTGATCGAGCCCCACACCTGCGCGGGCCTGGTCCTCAGCCCGTCCAGCGTGATCGTCATGCGCGCTCCCCGAGGAAGCGGGCGGTCCGGTCGGCCAGGTGCGCCCGCAGCTTCGGCAGGCCGACCCGCCCCTCGGCGAACCGGGCCAGCTCGACCAGTGCCGGAAGGTCCTCGGCGTCCCGCACGCCCGCGGTCGGCACGCCCGGCGCCAGCCGCCGCACGTCGAAGTCGTCCGCGTCGTACACCGGGTTGAGGTGCACGATCATGACCCGCTGCCCCGGGGCGCGCCGGTGGCCGGGGTCGAGGCGCGTCCGCCAGACGCGCAGGACGTCCGCGGCCAGCCCCGGCGGCGCGTTGTCCCAGCCGTCGGAGACGATGAGGAGCCGCTCGGGTCCCGTCTCCAGCGCGTCGATGATCCGGTGGCCGAGTGGCGTCGGTCCGGACGGGTACACCAGCAGCTCATCGGTGCGTCCCGACGTCCACAGCGGCGTGTACTCCTTGGCGAGCGCCTCCAGCAGGTAGTGCGCGGCGAGCGCGACCGCCAGCGGGCGCCTGCGCTTCTCCCCCGAGCCCAGCGAGGAGTAGCTGTCGTCCAGCACGGCCGTGACCCGTCCCCACGAGCCCCGCGCGGCCCCGGCCACGCGCCGCGCGGCGGTGCGCAGGGCCTGGGACACCTCGGCCCGCCGCCGGGCCCGGTCGTCCAGCGGCAAGGCCAGCACGTACGACGCGAGCCTCGTCAGCGGCATCTCGCCAAGGTCGGCCCGCACGGCCTCGACCTTCGCCTCCCGCGCGCTCTCCTGGAGGCGCAGCCGCTCCAGCCGCGTCATCCGGTGCTGGATCCGCTCGAGGAAGACCTCGCGCGGGATCTTGTGCTTGGCGGCGAACCCCTCCGCGACCGTGTACGGGAGCTCGTAGATCGCGGCCTGCTCGTAGTGCGCCCGCCGCCACTGCTCGTAGAGGGGCGTCTGGAACGCCTTGACGCCCGACGGCGCGAACAGGAACGCGGGCTGCTCGCCGTGGAGCCGCAGGTGCGCGTGGCGCACCACGTCCTTCACCGCCGTCCGGTACTTGACGGAGTCGAACGCCGGGTCGCGACGTCCGGCCATCCAGTCGCGGATGACGGCGCGCGTCCGCCGGTTGTTCACACCGAGCCTGCGAAGGTCACGAAACAGCCTGTACACCCGCTGCGGCGGCATCCCCTCCAGCCGCCGGGCAATCAGCCGACCCTCGCCGCGCCGCCGCTCGACCTCCACGTCGCCCGCCCGCACCAGCAGGTTGCGGATGATGATCGCCGCATTGTGGTCGTTGACGTCCAGCGCGAGCACCGCCGCGTACATGTCGCGGTAGTTCTCCAGCATGTACTCGTGCAGGAACTCCAGGCTGAGCCGCTGCTCGCCCGAGTCATGGTGGAACTCCCGCTGCCCCGTGGACGTGATCGCCGCGTTCACGAACATCAGCACGTCCTCGCACGCGACGAGGTCGGCGAACGTCTCGCTCATCACTCCCCCGGTCCGTCAAAGGCGCCGGCCGGGGAATGGGGGCACGAACAGCGAAGCATCGCTTAATAGGCAAGTTCCGGAAGTCGCACCGGAGTCCCGCGGCCGGCACCCGCACCGTAGCACCGCATTTCTCGCGAAGCCCTCCATTAACGGCGAGTGCCCGGGGCCGGGTCAGGGCCGGTAGGTGCCGAAGTACCACTCGTTGCCGTCGGGGTCGCGCGCCGCGTAGTCGCGGGAGCCGTAGTCCTGGTCGGTCAACTCGCGGAAGACCTCGGCGCCGGCGGCCTTGGCGCGGTCGTGGTGGGCGTCGGGGTCGTCGATGGCGACGTAGACGGCGGCCTTCGCGGTCGCGGCGGCCCCGAACATGATGAGGCCGGTGTCGTAGCGCATCTCGGCGTGGACGATGGTGCCCTCGTCGTCCTCGTGGACGTTCACGGGTTCGAAGCCGAACGCCTTCTCCAGCCACGCGAGCGTCCTGGCCGGGTCGGCCGACCGGATCAGCGGGTAGAAGGTGCGGCGGATCTCGCTGGTCATCTCATCCCTCCCTGAAGTCTGGGATGCCCAGTCTGCGGGGAGCGGATCCGCCCGTCTTGGACGAATGTGACCTCGGCCTCCGGCGTCAGCGGCGGGCGGCGTCGCGTTCGGCGGCCAGGCGGCGGGTCTCCGGGGAGACGGGGGCGCCGAGGATCGCCGCGACGACGTCGATCAGGTAGCTGGTGAACAGGCGGTCGTCGGTGCGGGGGCCGGAGCGGGCGCGGCGGGCCAGTTCGATCGCGGCGTACAGGATGGCGGTGAACCGGCGGTGCAGCCGGGCCGCGTCCTCCTCCAGGAGGGGTTCCACCAGGGTCCGCCAGCGGCACAGGCTGTCGCGGGGATCGTCCAGGACCGCCACGGGCACGACGGGGTCGGGACGGTTCAGCACGTCCGCCCAGATCTGCAGGTAAGCGCGGCCCGACGCGTCGGCCAGGCACGCCGCCACGGGCCGGACGAGGGCCGCGGCCAGGGGGCGGACGCCCTGCTCGCCGTCCTCGTAGGCGTCGAGCAGGGCGTGGCGGCGGGCCTCGATCTCGGGGGCGTGCCGGGCGAAGATCGCGCGCAGGATCCCGGCGCGGTCGCCGAAGTGGTACTGGACGGCCGTGGCGTTGCGCGCGCCGGCCTCCTGGAGGATCTCCCGGAGGCTGACGGCGTCCACGCCGCGGGCGGCGTAGAGGGTCTCCGCGGCGTCCAGCAGTCGTTCCCGTGTGTCACTCATTGCCGATCGCATGCTCCAGGGCCTCGGCGAACCGCTCGCGCGCGGCCTCCCGGCGGGTGGGCAGGTGGCCGGACGGCCACAGTCCCTCGACGGGCTCGACGTCGCGCAGCAGCTGCCGGGCCACGGTGATCTTGTGGACCTCGGTGGGGCCGTCGGCGATGCCCATCGCCTCGGCCCCCATCATCATGGCGGCGAACGGCATCTCGTTCGACACGCCGAGCGCGCCGTGCAGGTGCATCGCGCGCTGGACGACGTCGTGGTAGACCTTCGGCATCGCGGCCTTCACCGCGGCGATGTCCTTGCGGACGGCCCTGTAGTCGCGGTGCTTGTCGATCAGCCAGGCGGTGCGCAGCACGAGCAGCCGGAACTGCTCGATCTCGATCCAGCTGTCGGCGATCTTCTCCTGGGTCATCTGCAGCTTCGCCAGCGGCCCGAAGCGGGTCCGCCGCGAGACCGCGCGCTCGCACATCATGTCGAACGCCTTGCGGACCTGTGCGATCGTCCGCATCGCGTGGTGGATGCGGCCGCCGCCGAGGCGGGTCTGGGCGATGGCGAACGCGCCGCCCTCGTCGCCGAGGAGGTTCTCGGCCGGCACCCGGACGTCCTCGTAGCGCAGGTAGCCGTGGGAGCCTTCGCGCTCGCCGCCGACGCCCACGTTCCGGACGGTGACCAGCCCGGGCGCGTCGGCAGGCACGAGGAACATCGACATCCCCTCGTAGGCCGACACGTCGGGGTTCGTCACGGCCATCACGATCAGGAAGGTCGCGTGGCGGGCGTTGGAGGAGAACCACTTCTCGCCGTTGAGGACCCAGCCGTCCCCGTCGCGGACGGCGCGCGTGGTGAACAGGGTCGGGTCGGCTCCCCCGTGCGGCTCGGTCATCGAGTACGAGGAGGAGATCTCGCCGTCCAGGAGGGGACGCAGGTAGCGCTCCTTCTGCTCGGGCGTGCCGAAATGGGCGATGATCTCGGCGTTGCCGGAGTCGGGCGCCTGGCAGCCGAACACCGACGGTGCCCAGCGGGAACGGCCGAGGATCTCGTTCAGCAGCGCGAGCCTCACCTGCCCGTACCCCTGGCCGCCCAGTTCGGGACCCAGGTGACACGCCCACAGGCCCTTCTCGCGCACCTGGTCCTGAAGGGGGCGCACGAGCCGCTTGTAGCGGGGGTCGGCCTTGTCGTAGGGGTCGCCGAGCACCAGGTCGAGGGGTTCCACCTCGTCCCGGACGAAGGCGTCCGCCCAGTCGAGAAGTTCCTGGTAGGCGGGGTCGGTCTCGAAGTCCCAAGCCATGGCGAGCCTCCTCGGTCGTGTTCCTCGATAATTGATGCACCTCAGTAAGTAATGCAAGTGCATGACTGTTACTCTCCGGTACATCGAGCGTCGGAAAGGGACCCGCCGTGCAGCCTGAGCAGATCGACCGCGCCCTCGTGGACTTCGACGTCCTGGCCGGTTGGATGGAGGCCCGGGGCCTGCCGGGCGGCCCGTTCGAGGACGTCGAGCGGCTGGCGGGCGGCACCCAGAACACGCTGGTCCGGTTCCGGCGGGGCGGCCGCGACTACGTGCTCCGGCGCGGTCCCGGCCACCTGCGCGCGAAGACGAACGAGGTGCTGCGGCGCGAGGCCCGCGTGCTGGGGGCGCTCGACGGGACCGACGTCCCCGCGCCGCGCCTGATCGCGGCCTGCCCGGACGAGACCGTCATGGGCGGCGCGGTCTTCTATCTGATGACCCCGGTGGACGGCTTCAACGCGTCGGTCACGCTGCCCGAGCTGCACGCGCGCGACGCGTCCGTCCGGCGCGAGATGGGGCTGAACGCGGCGAGGGCGCTCGCCGCGCTGGGAGCCGTGGACCACGAGGCGGTCGGGCTCGGCGACTTCGGCAAACCCGAGGGCTTCCTGGAGCGGCAGGTGGGCCGCTGGATGTCCGAACTCGACTCCTACGGCACGCTGGACGGCTATCCCGGACCGGACATCCCCGGCCTCCACGACGTCGCGCGGTGGCTGGAGGAGCGCCGTCCCAGGACGTGGCGCCCGGGGATCATGCACGGCGACTACCATCTGGCCAACCTGATGTACTCCTTCGACGGGCCGGAGGTCGCCGCGATCGTCGACTGGGAGATGAGCACGATCGGCGACCCGCTGCTCGACCTCGGCTGGCTGCTGGCCACGTGGCCCGACCGCGCCGACCAGAGCGCCGCCCTGGCCGGACCGCTCGGCGCCGCGGGCGGCCTGCCCACCGCCGAGGAGCTGGTCGAGGTCTACGCCGAGCGCGCGGACGCCGTCGACGGGCGCGACCTGTCGTCCATCACCTGGTACGCGGTGCTGGCCTGCTTCAAGCTCGGCATCGTCCTGGAGGGCACGCACGCCCGCGCGTTCGCGGGCAAGGCGCCCAGGGAGACCGGCGACCTCCTCCACTCGATCACGCTCGGCCTCTTCACCCGCGCGCACGGCTTCATCGGCTCCTGAGCCCCTCGCGCCGGAGACCGGGAACTGCCAGGATCTCTCGCACGAGGAGGTGCGATGGAGATCCGTGAGGGCGGGCTCGGCGACGCGCCGGCGATGCTGGCGATGCTGGACGGGGCGGTGGCATGGCTCGCCGCCAACGGCCGGACCGGGCAGTGGGGCAGCGAGCCGTGGTCGCGGGACCCGCGCCGCGTCGAGCGCATCACCGGCATCGCCCGCGACGACGAGATCTGGGTGGCGGAGGTCGGCGGGCGGCCCGCCGGCGTCATGGCGGTCGCGCCCGGGCCCCCGCACTACGTCGCCCCGGCCGAGGAGCCGGAGCTGTACATCACCCTCCTGGTCACCGATCGCGCGTTCGCCGGGCACGGGGTGGGCGGCGCGCTGATCGCCAAGGCGAGGGACGAGGCCGAGGCGAAGGGCGTCGGCCTGCTGCGCGTCGACTGCTACGGCGGCGACGACGGGAGGCTCGTGGAGTACTACCGCGGCAACGGGTTCGAGACCGACGCCGCCTTCACCGTGGGCGACTGGCCGGGACGGGTTCTGTCCCAACGTATCGCCAGGTAGACGGCCTGCTGCTTGCAAATCCGCACGACGCGTCGCAGCCTGGAAGCGACCGGTGCGAACGGGGCAGTCGGTGACGCCCTTACGCCGCACGGACGGCGACCGAGCCGCTCGCCTCGTTCCGCCGGTCGAAACCCTCATGTCGCATTCCCGCCAGCCAGACGGCCCTGCCACTGGGCATGCTCGGGACATGCACAGGAACTTCCGCTTCGGCGTGGTGGGCGAGTCGATCCGCTCGGGCGCGGACCTGGCCGACACGGCCCGCCGCGCCGAAGAGCTGGGATACGACGTCCTGACCTTGCGGGACCACTTCGTCACCGAGCCGTTCGGCGACCAGCTCGCTCCCATGGTGGCGCTGGCGTCCGCCGCGTCCGCGACGAGCACGCTGCGGCTGGGCACGATGGTGCTCTCCAACGACTTCCGGCACCCGGTGATGCTCGCCAAGGAGGCCGCGACGCTCGACCACCTGTCGGCCGGGCGGTTCGAGCTGGGCCTCGGCGCCGGCTGGCTGCGCGAGGAGTACGAGGCCGCGGGAATGCCGTTCGACCGGCCCGGGACGCGGGTCGGGCGGCTGGCGGAGTCGCTGCGGATCCTGCGCGCCCTGCTGAGCGGTGAGAAGACCACGTTCGCCGGTGAGCACTACACGGTCGACGGCCTGACGGTCTTCCCGCGCCCGGAGCGGCGCCCGCCGCTCGTCGTGGGCGCGGGCAGCCGGCGCATGCTCGGCATCGCCGGCCGCTACGCCAACACGGTCGGGATCCTCCCCCGCGCCCTGCCCGAAGGGGCGATCTCGGACGAGGTCTCCGAGCGCCTCCCGGACACCATCGCCCGCAAGGTCGACTGGGTCCGCGAGGCCGCCGAAGGGCGGGACGTCGAGCTGAGCATGATGGTGACGCCCGCGTTCGGACCCGACCCCCGCCGCGCGGCCGCGAAGGTCGCGGTGACGCGCGGCTGGGGCACGTCGTCGGCCGAGCTCGTCCTCGGCATGCCGTCCCAGTTCGTGGGCCCGCCCGAGCACATCGCCGAGCAGATGCTGTCCCGCCGCGACCGCTTCGGCTTCACCTACTACCAGGTCTCGGACGCGGTCATGGAAGCGTTCGCCCCCGTCATCCCCCTTCTGACCTCATAGAGGGATCGGCGAAGCCGGCGTTCATGGCAAGGCTCAGCTCCGGTTCGGTGAGCCGCTCGCCCTCCAGGGCGTCGACGATGCGGCCGCGCTGGAAGACCACGACGCGGTGGCACAGCTCCACCAGCTCCGCCAGGTCGCTGGAGGCGATCAGGACCACCTTCCCGCCGGCGGCGAGGCCGCGGAGGATGCCGTGCAGCTCCGTGCGGGCGCCGACGTCCACGCCGCGCGTCGGATCGTCCAGGGCGAGGACGGCCGGGTCGGCATCCAGCCATTTGGCGAGGACGGCCTTCTGCTGGTTTCCGCCGGACAGGTTCCCCGCCCGGTCGTGGACGTCCCCGCGCACCCGCAGCCGCTCCATGTGGCCACGGGTCCGCTCGACGAGGCGGGACCGGCGCGGCATGACCCCGCCGCGGCCCTGCCCGAGCCAGCTCACGGACGTGATGTTCTGCCAGAGCGCCCTGTCGAGCATCAGCCCGCCGCCCTTGCGGTCGCCGGAGATGTAGGCGACCCCCGCGGTGACGGCGTGCCGGGCGGAGCGGGGCGTCCGCCCGTCCGGCAGCCGGACCGTGCCCGACGTTGGCCGGGCCCGTCCGCACACCGCGTCCAGCACGGCCAGGTGGCCGGAGCCCTGCAGGCCCGTCAGTCCGACGATCTCGCCGCCCTCGGCGGTGAGGGAGACCTCGCGCAGCCGGCCGGGCACCTTCACGCCGGTCAGGACGACCGCCGCCCCGCCGGGGCGGCGCGGGGCGGCGGTCGCGGCCGCCGCGGGCCGGGCGGGCTGCCCGAGCATCGCGGTGACCAGCGAGTCCAGGCCGACGTCGGCCGAGGGCTCGCCCGGCAGTACGACCCGGCCGTCCCGCAGGACGGTGACCCGGGTCGCCACCCGCATGACCTCCTCCAGGAAGTGCGAGATGTACAGGACGGCGAGGCCCCGTTCGGCCAGCCGCCGGGTGACGGCGGCGAGCCGCGCGGCGGCGTCGCGCGGCAGCGCCGAGGTGGGCTCGTCCAGGATCAGGACGCGCGGGTCCTGCAGCAGCGCACGGCAGATCTCCAGGAGCTGCCGGTCGGCGAGGGGCAGCTCGCCCACCCTGGCGTGCGGCGGCGGGTCCAGGCCCAGCTCGGCCAGGACGGGCCCGGCCAGGCGCCGCATCTCCCGCTTGCTGACCAGGCCCCCGCGCCGCGGCGCCCCGTAGGGGAAGAGGTTCTCCAGCACGGTCAGGTCGTCGTAGGTCATCAGCTCCTGCGACACGATCGCGACGCCCTGCGCCGCGGCCTGCCGCGCGTCGGCGAACCTCACGGGGGCGCCGTCCAGCTCGACGGTGCCGCCCTCGGGCCGCACCACCCCAGAGATGACCTTCACGAGGGTGGACTTGCCGGCGCCGTTCTCGCCGACGAGCGCGTGCACCTCCCCCGCATCCAGGGTGATGCCGACGCCGTCGAGGGCGGTGACCCCGCCGTAGTGCTTGACCAGGCCGGAGGCGACCAGCATCTCAGCGGGCCTCCTTGAGGGGGCGCATGCCGGCGCCGGGGCTCGCGAGGAGCCGGTCCAGCTGCGGCTTGTACCACTGGTAGGCGTTCCGCACCGACTGCTGCCGCTTGATGATCTCGTCGATGTTGGAGGAGTCCATGACGAGGCCCGGCGTCTTGAACCAGCCGTCCGGCAGCTTGCCGTCCTTCTCCCGCACCGACGTGATCAGCGTCGCGGTCGCGACGTAGCCCTTGAGGTAGTGCTCGGGGTCGACGCCGGCGAAGTTGGTGCCCTTCTTGATGTAGTCCAGGGTCTTCGGGTCGACGTCGAAGCCCGCGGTGAGGTACGTGCCCTTCTTCTGCTCCTTGAGGCGGCCGAGGTTGTAGCTGTCGGCGTCGCCCACGCCGAGGAACGCCAGCGCGGCCGGGTTCGCGTTCACCTGCGACTGCCAGGCGCCGTAGTTCTGAGCCGGGTCGCTGTAGGTCTGGAACGGGCCGAGGACGCGGACGCCCGGCGCGAGCTTCGCGAACGTGTCCTTGATGCCCCTGGCCCGGCTGTCGAGGACGGGCGTCCCGGGGTTCGGCACCCCGACGACCACGGTGCCCTTGGCGTCCTTGCCGAGCTTCTTGACCGTCGCCTCGGCGAGCAGCCCGCCGAGCTCGTAGTTGTCGTTGCCGACGTAGTAGCCGACCCTGCTTCCGTCGGTCGGCGCCGTGTCGAGCGCGACGATCGGGATGCCCTTGGCGACGGCCTGGGCCGCGGGCCTGGTGAAGATCGGCGGGTCGAGGTTCTCCAGGACGATGCCGTCCGGGTGGGTGACGGTGAGGTTCTGGAACAGCTGCTGCTCGGCGGGCCCGTCGGTGTTGGGCGGGCCGACGACCTTGAAGTCGATGTTCCCGGCCTGCTGGGACGCCTCCGTCGCGCCCTCGTACATCTCCCGGCGAAGTTGAGGCTGTAGTTGGCGACGGCGATGCCCATCCTGAGCCGCTCGCCCTTGCCGGAGCCGCCGCCGTCACCGCAGGACGCGGTGGCGAGGGCGGTGCCGAGCACGAGGGCGAGGGCCGCCGCGACGGGCCCGCGGGGACGCGGGGTCATGGGGTCCTCCCTGATGAGCGCAGGTCACGGACGCGGCGCAGCAGCGGCGCGGCGCCGACGGCGACGAGGATCACGCCGCCGGTCGCGAAGGTCGTCCAGTTGATGGGGACCTCGAAGAACACCAGCGCCGCGGTGACGACGCCGAGGATGAGGGTGCCGGCCGCGGCGCCGAGGACGGAGCCGGTTCCGCCCTTCAGCGGGGTGCCGCCGATGATGGCCGCGGCGATGGCCGTGAGCTCGTAGCCCTGGCCGATGGTCGGGTCCCCGGCGATGAAGAACGCCAGGGCGAGGACCGCCGCGACGCCCGCCATGAGTCCCGAGAGGGCCAGCGCGGCGACGCGGGTCCGGGTGACGGGCAGCCCGCCGAACTCGGCGGCCTCGGGGTTGGAGCCGATGGCCCGTACCCGCGCGCCGAACCTCGTCCGGGTGAACACGACCGTCAGGACCACGACGGCGAGCGCGAACACCAACACCGCGTTCGGGACGCCGAGCGACTCGCCGTCGCCCAGCACGGTGAAGAACGCGTGGTCCTGCGGGAGATCGGTGATCTGCTTGCCCTCGGCCAGCGCCAGTCCCACGCCGCGCAGCAGCATCGACGTGGCGAGCGTGACGATGAACGAGGGCAGCCGCAGATACGTGGTGACGGCGCCGTTCAGGGCGCCGACGAGCGCGGTCAGCGCGAGCACCGCGAGAGCGGCGGCCCACGGGTTCCAGCCGTCCCGGATGAGCAGGGCGCCGGCGACGACGCCCATCGCGTACATCCCGCCGACCGACAGGTCGACCTCCCGCATCGCCAGCGCGAACACCATCCCGCAGGCCATAAGCCCGACGTAGACGGAGTTGTGCGCGGTCGTCAGCAGGTTTCCGGTGCGCAGGAAGTCCGGCTGGAGCAGCCCGACACCGAGCACCAGCACGATGAGCACGCCGACGACGCCTGCCTCGTCGGGGATGGGCCGGCGGGCCCGGGGGCGCCGCGCCGGGGACGCGTCCTTGTCGTTCTCCGAGGCCGGCTCGGCCACGGGCTTTCGTACGGACATGCGGCGAGCATGTGACCCGCGCCACGCCGCCACAAGGAAGCCGTTTCATCCAGTGAAAACGGTGCCTTGCCCGGCGCCCGGGCGTGGCGCACGCTGCCGTTCATGAGCGAGACGCCGTCAAGCGACGGACCACAGCGGATCGCACTCGTGACCGGCGCGGCGGGCGGGCTCGGGCGGGAGTTCGCGATCGCCCTGGCCGAGCGCGGGCACCGGGTCGCGGGCCTCGACCTCGCCGACCTGTCGGGCACCGCGGACGCGGTCGGCGACCGCTTCCACCCCGTGCGGGCGGACGTGACCGACCCCGACGAGGTCGAGGCCGCCGTGGAGGAGACCGCCGCCCGCTTCGGCGGCCTGCACATCGTCGTGAACAACGCCGGGATCTACCCGCCGCTGGAGTTCGAGGAGACGACGCTGGAGGACTGGCGGCGCGTCATGCGCGTCAACCTCGACGGCCCGTTCCTGGTGTCGCGGGCGGCGCTGCCCCACCTGAAGGCGGCCGGCTGGGGGCGGATCGTCAACATCGCCTCCGCTGTGGTGTTCCTCGGGCCGCCCGACCTGGTCGCCTACACCACGTCCAAGGCCGGCCTCGTCGGGTTCACCCGGGCCCTGGCGAGCGCGGTCGGCCCCCACGGGATCACGGTGAACGCGATCGCGCCGGGCCTCACCCGGACCGTGACGGCGGCGCGCACGACGGGCGCGGACGGCGGGTTCGAGCGCGTCCGCAATCTGCAGGTCGTGCGGGCCGTGGAGGAGCCGCGGGACCTGCTGTCCACGCTGCTGTACGTGTGCGACGAGGGCAGCGGCTTCCTCACCGGCCAGACGATCAACGTCGACGGCGGCTCCGCCAAGCACTGAACCGCCGAGGAACGAGAAAGGCACCGTATGAGGCCGATCGAGGCGCTGCTGGAGATCGTCCGCGACGAGGACGTGACGCGGATCTTCGGCAACCCCGGCACCACCGAGCTCCCCCTGATGGACGCGCTGGTGGGCGCCCCCGACCTGCGGTACGTGCTGGGCCTGCAGGAGGGGTCGGTGGTGGCGATGGCCGACGGCTACGCGCGGGCGTCCCGCCGCACGTCGATGGTCAGCCTGCACATCGCCGCGGGCGTCGCGAACGGGCTGATCGGGATGCTGAACGCGCTGCGGTCCCGGACCCCGATGGTGATCGTGGCGGGCCAGCAGGACCGGCGCCACCTCCTCCAGGACCCCATGCTGTCGGGCGACCTGGTCGGGCTCGCGTCCGCGGCGACCAAGCAGGCGGTCGAGGTGCAGCACGCCCGCGACCTCCCGGTCGTGCTCCGGCGCGCCTTCGCCCTCGCGGCCCGGCCCCCGGCGGGGCCCGTGCTCGTGTCGGTTCCCATGGACCTGCTGGAGGAGGACGCCGACGTCGCGGTGCCCGCCCGCTCCCCCGTGACCGGCCCGGGAGCGGCCGAGGCGGGCGACGCGGCGGCACTGCTGGCCCGCGCCGAGCACCCGGTGATCATCGCGGGGGACGGGGTGGGCCGGGCGGGCGCGGTGGCCGAGCTGGTCGCGGTGGCCGAACGGCTCGGCGCGGCCGTCCACCACCAGCCGATGAACGACGGCATCGCCTTCCCCACCGGGCATCCGCTCTACGCCGGGATGCTGGCCCCCCGCAACGCGGCCATCCGCGAGACGCTCGCCGGATACGACGCGGCCCTGATCGCCGGATGCCACGCGTTCATGCCGCACCACTACACTCCCGGCCCGGCCGTCCCCGACGGGCTCGCCATCGTGCAGGTGGACGAGGACCCCGCGGAGCTCGGCCGGAACTTCGCCGTCCGGCACGGCCTGACGGGCGATCTGGCCGGGACGCTCCGGGCGCTGGCCGGCCATCTCGACGGGCTCGTCCCGCCCGCGCGGGAGCGCGCCGAGCGGCTCGGAGCCCGGCACGCGCGGGCGAGGCGGGAGGTGGAGGAGACCTCCCGCGCGGCGTACGGACCGTCCCCGATGGACCCGCGCGCCGCCGCCCACGCCGTCGCGGCCGGCCTGCCCGACGAGGCGGTGGTGGTCGAGGAGGCCATCACCGTCGGGCTGAGGCTGCGTGCGGTGCTCCGCCAGAACATCCCCGGCTCCTACGTGCACACGGTCGGCGGCGGCCTCGGCTGGGGCATCGGCGCGGCGGTCGGCACCCGGATGGCCGAACCGGACCGGCCCGTGGTGGCGGTGCTAGGCGACGGATGCGCGATGTTCGGCCTGCAGGGGCTCTGGAGCGCCGCCCGGTACGAGGTGCCCGTGGCGTTCGTGGTCATGAACAACGGCGAGTACCGCACCCTCAAGGACACCCTCGACCAGGGCGGCGGCGCCTCCGCCGAGCACGGCCGGTACGTCGGCATGGACCTCGCCCCGCCCGCGCTCGACTGGCAGAGCGCCGCGCCGCTGTTCGGCATCGACGCGGTGCGGGCGGGATCGGCGGACGAGCTGCGCGACGCGGTCGCCTCCGTCAAGGACCTGGCCGCGCCGCTGCTGATCGAGGCGCCCGTCACGGGGCACGGGGCGGACCGGTGACCGGGGTCGCCGCGCGCTTCCCCGCCCTTGCCGGCGGGACCGATCGCGGACACCATCGGGGCATGGACGTGCGGGCGACGGGCGGGGAGCCGCCACGATCGGTGCTGGCGCGCGGGCTCAGCCTGCTGGACGCCTTCGGCTCCGCCGACACCGAGCTGAACCTGACCGAGCTGGCGGCCCGCACCGGGCTGCCGAAGCCGACGGCGCACCGGCTGCTGGGCGAACTCGTCCGGTGGGGCGGGGTCGAGCGCACCGCGTCCGGCTACCGGCTGAGCATGCGGCTGTTCGTCCTCGGACAGCGGGCGCCCCGCCCGCGCGGGCTCCGCGAGGCCGCGCTGCCCTACCTGGAGGACCTGTACGAGGCGACCCACGAGAACATCCACCTGGCCGTCCTGGACGGCACGGACACGCTCTTTTTGGAGAAGGTGACCGGGCGCCGGTCGATGCCGATCGTGTCCCGGGTGGGCGGGCGGCTTCCCGCGTACTGCACCGCGACCGGGAAGCTGTTCCTCGCGCTCGGGCCGCCGGGGCGGCTGGAGCGGGTGCTCTCGGCCGGGCTCGTCCACTACACCCCGCACACGATCGTCATGCCGGGGCTCCTGCAGCGGGAACTGGCCCGCACCGCCGACCGCGGCTACGCCGTCAACCGGGAGGAGTCCGAGGCCGGGGTATCCGCCGTGGCGGCGCCCGTCCTCGACCACCGGGGGCGGGTGATCGCCGCGATCTCCATCACCGGCAACGTGTGCCGTCTGGACCTGGACCGGCTCGCCCCGGCCGTGCGGACCGCGGCGCGGGCGCTCTCGCGGGAGCTGGCCCGCGAGAGCGCGGGCGCGCTGAAAATGGGGATTCCCCGGTGATCTTTCGATACCGGGGAATCCCCGTTTTCCATGCACCGGCAGCCCTGCGCCGGGTCTAGGAGAGGCCTTACGGACCGGGGGTGCGCGGGCTCACATTCGCGCTGTGAGCCGTTTCACGAATGGTCCGGCGGCCTCATGTCATGAGCCGAAAGGCTGGGGCATGCCCTTCTTCCCGGCGCCGGAGCCCCAGGACAGGACCTCCCACTTGACGCCGTTCAGGTGACCCTCGCCGGTGCCGGCGTTGTACTTGCTGCTCGGCTTCTTGCCGTCCAGCAGGTACCGGAAGGTGTAGGTGTCGAGGTCGAGCATGACGCCGCGGTGCGACGGCTCGCCCGGCCCGCGGTCGCCGACGAAGCCGGTGATGCTGCGGCCCTTGTAGGTGACCTTCACCTTGGTGTGCATGGGCCAGCTCGGGCTGGCGAACAGGCCCTTCTGCATCGGCTTGCCGCCGGCGGGGGCGCCGGTGTCGCCGTTCACGCCGGACCCGTCGTCCCAGAAGTAGGACGCCTTCGTCTTGCCGCTGAGCAGGGCCTTCGGGCCCTTCTTCACGGGCTTGGCGGTCTTCTTGGGCGCGGCCTTCGCGTCGGCCTTGGCCTCGGGCTTCGCGGGGGCCTTCGGCGCGGTGAACCCGCCCAGGGCTCCCTTGTCTGCGAGCCGTTCGGGGGACTTGTTCTCCTGCGCGGCCACGGCCTGCTGCGGCAGGAACTGCTTCTTGGGAGCGGAGTCATCGCTCGCGGCGGCGACACCGGCCACCATCATGCCCGCGAGGGCGGTGCCGGTGACGCCGGTCAGGATGACGTTGATCGCTCGCTGCTGCATGGGGATCCTTCGTTCGGGGTACAGGGCTGCCGCTCCGCACGGAAGGACACGCAGGTCACGCGCCTGTTCCGGGCAGGGGTGAGCGGCTCCGAGACTCGAGACTCGGGAGATGCCGCCGCGAGGGAGACCCGCTTTGGAACGATCCACGGGCATGGTGGACCGCGCCCGCGCCGAACCGCGCACGACCGGTCTCGGACGTGCGTGATGACACGGGCTTGGGTGAAGCGGGAAGGATGCCGACCGGGGGCTCACGGGCCCAGCACGGTGCGCGGCCGCTGCATGGTACGGCTGCGTTCGGCGAAAGGATCCCGCCTGGCGGGCGGGAAGCGGCGGTTATGCGATTGGCCGGGTCAACGGTTCTTTGACCCTGACCTGGGGATGACTATATACGGCATTACCGTGCTGTCGCCAAACGGGGGATTTCTTTACCTTTGGGAAGGTAGATCTTTTATCCCGGAAGTAGTCCGGAACGCCTTTCCCACAGGGCCTGAGGGCCTCTCGCGAGTGCCGTGCCCGGCCCAAAAAGGATCTTCACTCCGACGGCCTTGGCTCCGACGGCGCCCGCTGCGCGGGCACGGGAACGGCCCGGAGCGCATGGGCGCTGGAGATGGGTGTCCGCGCACCCTGGACCCGTCACAGCGTAGGGGTGACCGCGGAAAGGGGGCGGCCCGCATGGTCGGGCCGCGCGACGCAGCCGCAAACCCGCACGGCCATAGGCCGCGCGGGGGGAACGTCGTCGTCTGCCGTCAGTGCGTCGGGTAGACCGAGGGCACGAGCGGCGTCGGGCCGGTACCGCCGGTGAACACGGCGGGACTGGGCTGCGGAGGGATGTAAGGAGCCTCCGCGTAGGGCGAGTCCACATAGGTGGTCTCTGTGTAAGGGTTCTCCGTGTACAGAGGCTGCTGCCCGTAGGCAGGCTCCCCGTAGGGCAGGCCCGCCACGACGGGGCCCTGCGCCGCCGGGACGGCCTGAGCCACGGGCGGCGGAACGGGCGGCGGAACGTGCGATCCGTCCGCCCGGCGCTGCTCCGCCGCCGCGCCGCGGCGCTCGGCCAGCACGGCCATGAGCGCGCGGGCCGTCTCGGCGTCCATCCTCAGCAGGACGCTCGGCATCCCGGTCTGATCGACGAACGGGGATACCGAGGGCGGGGTCGGCGCCTGCGGGAGAGCCGCCCGCATCTCCTCGCGGAGATCCTGGGCAAGCCGCAGCGCCTGTCGGTCACTGTCGTTCAAGTGTGCGGTCATCGCGATCTCCGGGGAGTTCACGTGCGGGGGTCCGGGGCAATCCTGCTAGGGATGGCGTGCAGGTGCAAGAGCTGATGCACGTGCATTTCAAGAAAAATCCTTCCGTAACCCCCGCCCCGGTCGATCGTTCTCGATCACGCCGCGTCGCGGCCGCGGGCGGCCGGAACGGCTTGACCAGCACGGATCCGCATGATCGACCCGCTCCCTCTGGCGGATGACCACAGACGGTGTGCACGGTGCGTGCTCGTCCGGCCACTCAGGCGCCGTCCGGATCTCAGGAAAAAGCGGCACCCCGGTCACGGAAGAGAGACCTGGATCACACCGAGCGCCGGTCGACCCGCCGGTGCGGGCTGCGACATGGCGCCGCTGTGCTCACGCTTGGCTGCGGCCCTGCGTGCGCCATGCCATGGAAGGCATCCTGGACGAATGACAGAGACCCTGAGCGTCCAGGCCCTCAACAGGGCCACGCTGGCACGGCAGATGCTCCTCTCACGGGAGCCGATCCCCGCCGTTGAGGCGGTCGGACGGCTGTGCGGGATGCAGGCCCAGGAGCCCAAGCCGCCATACCTGGGGCTGTGGACGCGCCTCGAAGGGTTCCAGGTATCCGACCTGAACGCCGCCCTGCACGACCGGGCGCTGGTGCGCGCCACGATGATGCGCGCCACGCTGCACCTGGTGACGAGCGCCGACTACACGGCCTTCCGTACGGCGATGCAGCCGATGCTGGACGGCGGGCTGCGGGTGCTGGGCGACCGCGCCAAAGGGCTCGATCTGGAGAAGGTCGTCCCCGCCGCGCGTTCTCTCCTGGAGAGAGAACCACTGACGTTCAACGAGATACGCGCTCAGCTCCAGGAGCAGTTCCCGGAAGTCAACGACCGTGCCCTCGGCTATGCCGTCCGGCTGTGCGTACCGCTGGTCATGCTGCCCACCGAGGACAGGTGGGGCTTTCCGCGCACGTCGCGCTTCGCGCTGGCCGACTCGTGGCTGGAATCGGGACCGAACGCCGACGACGCCATCGACGAACTGATGCTCCGCTACCTCGCCGCCTACGGGCCGGCGTCCGCCGCAGACGCGCAGACGTGGTCCGGGCTGTCTTCGACCGGTGAGGCCCTGGAACGCCTTCGCCCAGATCTGCGCACCTTCATGGATGACCAGGGCCGGGAGCTGTTCGACGTACCGGACGCACCGCGCCCCAATGAGTACGTCCCCGCGCCCGCTCGGTTCCTGCCCGAGTTCGACAGCCTCGTCCTCGCCCACACCGACCGCAGGCGCGTCATCGCCGACGCCCACCGCCCTATGCTCACGACCAAGAACCTGCGCGTCCGCAGCGTCTTCCTCTGGGACGGGTTCGCGCACGGCATCTGGGAGACGGAGTACAAGCGCAAGGTCGCGACGCTCAGGTTGCGCCCGTTCGAGACTCTTCCCCAGACGGCGGTCGACGAGCTGAGGGCCGAAGGCGAAGCGATGCTGCGCTTCATTGAGCCGGACGCCAAGGAAACCGTCGTCACCGTCGAGGAATGACGAGGCCGCCTTCGGCCGCGCATACGACAGCCCCCGGACGCCGGCCCGGGGGCTCTCGGAGAGAGACTGGCGCTAGCCCGTGTCTCAAAGTCCCGGCTCGCTACGTGACTGGGACCGGGCGAACGCGGCATCGCTTCGCGATCTGCCCGGCGTCGATCGCCTCCGGCTTCGCTCCACCGGCCAGCTCACGCGTTCGCGCGTGGCCGAGTCCACTTCGAGACGGGCGCTAGCCGACGCCGCCCTCCCCGCGCATCTCCTCGACGACGACGCTCTGGTAGGCGCGGGAGGTGTCCGGGACGTAGCTCAGCCGCGCCAGCGCCTTGCCGTCATGGTCCCTGATCTCGAAGTGGTAGCCCTCTCCTGCCTCGCCCAAGTGCGCCGCGGCCTGGTCGTGCCTGAGCCGGCACATGGTGTCGACCTTCTCCAGTGCGACCTTCAGGCTCCCCGCATCGCTGATGAGCCGCGCGGGCTCACTCGTCTCCCAGATCTCGAACATCAGTCGTGTCCTGTCGGCGGTCGGTCGGAAGGAACGGGCGGGGCATTCCAGACGTCTGGGACAGCTTGCGCCTCTCTCGTGGATCTTTCAATCAACCTAGATATCGGATTGATCACTATTCGAAGTTGTCCACGCTCATAGTGTCATGTCCGCATGTGACGGCGGTCCACCCGCCGCCGTCCAAGTCCGGTTCTGTCCGGTCGTCCGTTCCAGGCACCGGCCACCCCGTCACCGCCGGATGGGAGGATCGTCAACCGAGCGACGTCGGACGGCAGGAGGGGCGGTGCGGAACACCTGGCGGCGCGGCCGGACGTCCGAGACAGCGGCCGCCCTCACGGCGGACGAGGCGGTGCGAGCGCTCGCCCGCGGCGAGAGCACCACGTTCCAGCGGCTCGTGGGCGAACTGACCAGCCGTCCCGACACCCCCGGCTGGACGGTCGCCGCCGACCACTGCCTCGCCGACCGGCTGCGGCGCGGGATCACCTCAGCCTGGCAGCGCGGCTGGCAGCCGGCCGACCTGGTGCGCTTCACGACTCGCCGGCACACGCCCCGCCACGCGCGCCTGTCCACCGACGCGATCGCCGACGAGATGCGCCTCTACTCCCCCGGCACCGTCAGCGACCGCTGGCACGAACAGTTGGCCGCCCTCCAGGCCGATGTGTGGTGGCCGGACGACGGCCCCCACCCGTCCCACTGGTGCCGTCGAGAAGGCGTCGACCGCGCGGTCTACGTCACGTGCGCCATCGAACTCATACATCTCCTGGAGACCCTCCCGAAGCTTCCTCCCGTCACTCAGCCCCCGGGGGCAGGCAAGCCTGGCGGGTCAGAGGCAGGCAGGTCGGGCAGAAACGCCGATACAGACGAGAACTCCACGAGGAGGCCCCGTCCCGGCCGGGATACGCCCAGTGGCTCCCAGGGAGAGGGCAGACGCGCGGAGGCCGACCAGCGGATCCTGGGACGCGTCCGCGCGCTTCTGGCCAAGGCCGAGTCGACCGAGTTCCCCGAAGAGGCGGAGGCGCTCAGCGCGCGCGCCCAGGAGTTGATGGCACGCCACAGCATCGACCAGGCGCTGCTCGCCGCACAGACAGGCGACATGGGCGGCCCCGACGGGCGCCGCATCGCGGTCGACAGTCCTTACGACGCGCCCAAGGCGGTCCTGCTGACGGTGGTGGCCGAGGCCAATCACTGCCGCGCGATCTGGCATCGGGAGCTGGGGTTCTCCACCGTCCTCGGGTTCCCGGCCGATCTGGCCGCGGTGGAGATTCTCTTCACGTCCCTGCTGGTGCAGGGGACGTCCGCCATGGTGCACGCCGGCCCCAGGCGCGACGCGCGCGGACGGTCACGGACGCGTTCGTTCCGCCATGCGTTCCTCAACGCCTACGCCGTCCGCATCGGGGAGCGGCTGCGGGGAGCGGCGGACAGGGCGGCCGCGGACGCCGGCGGGAAGGATCTGCTTCCCGTGCTGGCGGCGCGCGACCAGGCCGTCGACCGGGCCGTCGACACCATGTTCCCCAACCTCGCCAAGGGGCGGGCGGGTTCGGTCTCCAACTATGAGGGCTGGGTGGCCGGGCGGGCGGCCGCCGACCTCGCCAGCCTGAACGGGCGCTCCGAGGTCACCGGGGCGTTCCGCGGTCCGTAGCGCACGGGGTCCCCCCGGGGGGCGAGGGGGACGTCCGGCCATGTGTTCTCTTCTTCCTTGTCTCGCGGATGATCGGGAGCGAGTCAGTCCTTCTTGCGCCGGGTGTTGCCGCCCCGGCCGCGCAGCGGCACTCCCGCCTCCTTCAGGACGTTGTAGATGAACCCGTACGACCGGCCGGTCTCGGCGGCCAGGTCGCGGATGCTCTCGCCGGCGGCGTACCGCGGAGCGAGTTCGGCGGCGAGCCTGGTGCGTTCGGCACCGGTGACGCGGGTGCCCCTCGACAGTGTTCGAGCCACGGGGACCTCCTGATTCCGAGGCTGGGCGGCGGGGCCCGTCCCCGCAGCTCACAGCAGTGTTGATCTCCCCAACGTACACATTCCCCCTGATTGCGCCGTCGATGCCGCGCGAATCACCGCGAATTCGGCCGAAGCTGGTCTTTTCCATGGCGAACGGCGTGTCGTAGCTAGACAGACGTGTCTGTCACCGCCGCCTCTCGGCCGATCCGCCGGATCACCCGCTCCGGTGGCCCCAAGACCGGAACCACGCCTCCCCCATGAGCCCGACCGGACTCCCCACCCCGAACGGCCCCGGATTTCACAGCCGCCCTAGACGGCGTCCCGGTTATCCACAGAACCTCGTTCTACTGCCCCTCGCTCGGGCGGCCCCGCATGCTGGGCGCGTCCCGACAGACGAGGAGGAGTCCCCATGGCCACGATCACGTTCCCGGTCCCGTCCACCACCACCTCACGGTTCGCCGTGGCCGCCACCAACATCCCCGACAGCCCCGCCACCCTCCTCAGAACCGCGGAGGGCCCCTACCTCGCCCACATCGCCGGACGCCTCGGCACGCGCCAACTCCAGATCGCCCGCGAAGACCTCACCTCTCTCCGCTGGGACCCAGGGCAGATCGAGGCGGCCCGACCGGACGACCGGCAGCTCGCACGAGCCTTCAACGACGCCGAGCAGTTCGCCGTCGTCACCGCGTTCACCCCGGTCACCGACCAGCCCAGAGCGGCTCAGGTGGCCCGCGCCGCCGCGTACGCCATAGCCGAGGCCACCGGAGGGATAGCCGCCGACCTGGTCACGGGCCACGTCCTGACGCCGTCCACCCAGGAGAGGACGCGCTTCGTCCTCGCCGACCGATGGCTGGGCGACGTCCTGCCACCGTTCCGCGCCAACGGCCGCTGCACCGCCGCCGACCCCGCCGTGGACCCGGAAGGCGTCAACGGCTGCGCCTGCCTCCGGCTGCGCACCCGCGGCCTGCGCCGCTTCGGCCTACCCGAACTCCAGATCACCGACGTCGCCTGCCCGCACGACCTCACCGCCCTCAACGTCCTGCGCACCACCGCCCGCCACCTCCTGACCGACCACTGGACCTGGCTGGCCACCGGCCCGGCCGTCCGAGACCGAACGATCCCCGACGTCCTCGACCTGACCCAGAGCGACTTCAACGACTTCTGGGGCACCACCCGCCGCGTCCCCCTGACTCCGCCCTCCCCCTTCCAGGTCCACCTCTCCCCACTGACCTCCCGCCTCATCACGGTCGGCCCACCCGGCCACTTCGAAGGCACGATCAACGACTGGCTCTGGGGCGACACCCTCCCGCTGGGCCCCCACGACACCCAAGAAACCCCCGCATCCCACCCCCTCCCGACAGCCGCCTAAGCCCGACCCCAAACAAGCCACCACCACCCACCAAGCACCCCCAAAGCGAGAACCTGTTCTACAAGTGATCGCGGGCCCTCCCGTTGCGGCACCGAAGACGCAGCGAGGTCTCCGACGGGCGCTTCTTCAACCAAGAAGCCCAACCCCCCGTAGACCTCCTGACCGCCCAGGCCCTGTCCCAAAGCGGCCTCGACCACACACGAGAAACGCACACCCCGCCCAGCACAGCGACCCCGGAGGCAAGCAAACCCATCCAGATCACGAACCAACGCCGCATCACCCAGCCCCGCCCACACAGCAAGCCACCAAACGAACGACCACCGGGCCTTCGAACCACGGCCTAGGGGGTGACGAGCCGGTTCGACCTGAAGGCATGTGGGCTGTGCTGGAGCCGCTACCCCCGACCCACAGGCCACCAGCGGCGTCCGCCGGAAGGGAGCGGCCGGCAGTTCAGAGTCGGCATCAAAGGCCAGGGGCAGTCTGCAACGGGACGTGCCCGCGCAGCACGGGGCCCTGGCAGACCGTGTACGGACTGTTCCGCCGATGGCAGCGCGACGGCACCAGGGGGCGCGTCTTGCCCCACCCTCCAGACCCGGCGGACGCGGCGAGGCTGATCACCTGGGATCTGAACGTGGACTCCACCGTCGCGCAAGCCCAACCCGCAGCGTAGGACAGCATCGCGATCCCTACGCACTCCACGGGCAGATGCCCCCACACAGAAGATCCGCAAGTCCGAACTCACCCCACACCTCGACGCCGACCGCGGAGCCACCCTTCGCGCCGGACGCGGGCCGTGGCCTGATTGGCGCCGCCTATGCGCGCGCGGCGCGACGCCGGCACGTGAAGCACACGCCCCAGCCAATGAGCAAGGAAGACCTGGACGCAACGGACGACCAGGGCCTGTCTCGAAGTGACCTCGGCCACGCGCGCGAACGAGCGACCGGACCGACACCGCGAAGCCGGAGGCGAGCGAAACCGTCCAGACCGCGAAGCGACGCCGCGTTCACCCAGGCCCGCTCACGCAGCAGGCCTGGGCGAACAAAGCGCACCGCTAGGCGAACGAGGCTGACCGCCAAGCGAACGAAGCGCGCACACCCGTCGTCACCGGTGAGGAGGGCGGCACCGAAATCGGCACCCTGTTCGTCAACGGGGGGGTCGGCACGCTCGATAAGGAGACCCTCGACGAGGTCATGGACGTCCTGGACGGAGGCGGTCAGGCGAACAACGTGGGCGGTCTCAGACGAACAACGCGCACCCCGCCAGATGAACGACGTGCGCCGTCAGGCGAACGACATGCGCCGAGACTTTGGAACATGGCTAGGGCGACATCGGCCGACTTCGCAAAGGCGCCCTGCGGCTCGCTGCGCGATCAGTTTCAGTGGGAGCGGCCCGCCGCGCTGCCTCAATCGCTGGTGCCGCAGTGATCCGATGATCGGAAGTTCCCGCACCGGCCCGGCCAGGAAGCCACGTGCGCATACTCGTCGCGCACAGCCCGGTCTGACACCGAGGGTCAGAACGAAGCCGATCTTGGATGCTTCACGATGCCCGGGCCTTTCTCTCGAGCGGTACCGGCGGCACTAGGTCGGGATTCCTCGCTGAGACGCGCGGAGGCTGTGACGGAAGCGCCTGACGATCACTTCAAGACAGGCGTCAGACCGGCGCGGTCCTCATCTCGCTGAAGTAGTGTGACCGGCCAGCCGAAACATCGCCCCCACCCCAGGCTCTCCACGAGTGGACGGCATGCTGCTCCGCGGGCAGCGGGCAGCTACGGGCTGCGCAAGGGGGGCGTCGGCTTCGTGAGTGGGAAAATCGAACAAAGCGCGGTACCAAGTCGATTCCGACAAGCCTGACTACGCCGTCAGTCCAGCCCGTGGAACGGGCGAATTTCGCGACTCCGCACTCGCCAGGAGCAACGACCACTCGCCTTGCCGGTCGGCTTAGGCGGGGCGAACATGCGGGCTGGTCCGGGCTTTAGTCGCAGTGACAGCGAGTGACAGTTTTGGGACCGGGTCGTCACTCGAGCATGCCACTGCGGGGGGCTCCCCAAGTAGTCCGATCATGTGCTGATCATGCAGGTGTCATTGCTCGTGGATGTCTTATCACCGCTCCCCCTCATCCCGCATCCCTATGAATTCACGGGAAATTCGCGCGTGGGCCACCCCCGTCACCGCCCCGGGGAGACAGAGACCGACATTTCAGGATGATTTGGGATATGAGATCCATATCAGTCGCGGGCATCGCGGCGGCGGCACCGCCTGATCACGAGAGCCGACTGTGGCTAATGTTCAACGCTCTGTAGCCAAAGTGGCTACGATCGGCATTCACACGGTGACCGACGCGATCCCCCGGGGCGAAGATGAACCGTTTCCTGGCACATCCCAGACTCGCCGTCGCCTTCGGCGAATGGCTCCGCTGCACCTGCGGGTTCCTGGGGTGCACGGCCATGGCCGGAGCCATCAGTATCGGCGCGGCGGCTCCGTCCAACGCGGCCGCCGGAACCGATCCTGAACCGCGCAATCACGTCCCGCCCGCCTGTCGCCATGCTGTCGGTGACCGGTACGCCGCGCATAAATGCAAGGAGGCATGGGTGGCGATGTACGAGAGGTCTCGGAGACGTTCGGGACGCGGCCGAGATTTTCCTCGCTGGAGCGACCGGCACGACCGGAGGCCCAAGAAGGAACACAAGGTTCCATCGCCGCATCCGCTTCAGGACCCGGCACCCCGTCCAGCCACGCCGCGTCGGCCGAGAGGCGCGCCACCGTCTCCCAGTCCCTCCCAGAGCACCCCCTTGCGCACATCCGCGGCGCCCACTCCCGTACGAGCACGCGAGCAGGCTGACGAACTCGAATCACGTCCTTCCTCGCTGCAGCCGGTCCTGCTTCTCGGCCTACTGCTTCCCGCCGCAGCGGCGATGTGCTACCCGTTCCGGCATCGCATCTACACCGCCGCCGCCGGCCTGTCCCCCGTCCCCGCGCCCAACGCTCAGGCCCCACAGCCCGCACGATTCACCTACCGACCCGTACTCGACCCGTTCGCCACGCCGGCCGCGGGCCTCAAAGGTCCGGGCGCCGCGTCCACCGCGCGCGTGCTGGCGTTGACCGCGCTCGACGTGCACGGTGACGACTCGCTGGTCGTCGTTCCTCGGCCCGACGCCATCACCCTCTTCGGGCTTGCCGAGGACGAACTTCTCGACGACGCCCCGGCAGGGCTCTTCATCCCGGGGAACCTCGACGCGGCGCTCGCTTACCTGGAGACCGAGCTCTCCATCCGCGAGAAGGAGGGCACCACGCACGGACGTCGTCTTCTCCTGGTGGCCGACTGCGCTCAGGAGGCCAAGAGGATCACGGCGCTTCTCGCGCGTCACCCCGGCGCCGTGTTCGCGGTCCTGCTCGGCCAGTGGACGGGCGACCAGGCCACGATCGACGACGAGGGCCGAGTCGAGGCGCCTCCCGCCGTGGCGACCAACTTCCCTTCGCACCTCCCGGCGATGTCCCGGACGGAAGCTCGTGACCGTCTTCTGAAGGTTCTGGCCCGGCACAAGGCCACCCAAAAGCCACCGCCCCGCCGCCGCTCGACCCCGCGGCGCAGTTAACGAGCACGCCCCTCCTCGCGTGAACGTCCCGTTGTTGAGATTGCGCCGGACGAACGCACACGGGGAGCGCATCCAGGCTCCACCGGCGTCGTTGCATTGCGTCCAACCTGTCCGGGCGACCCGCTGCGGCGGGGACCCCGCGGGTGGGTCCTAGGGCGTGAAGTGTTCTTGTCTCGCTATATCGGCTCTGATCGTGATGAGGCTTCTCAGGGCGCGCCCCAAAGGTGCGGTGTCCGGGGGCTGGTCGGCGTCACGGTCCAGAAAGGCAGAGCAGCGCAGGATCCAGGCACGGACCACGTCTTCGACGCGGGTCTCGGACCGGCGCGTCCGGTCGAGGGCCAGGTTCCGTTGCTCCTCCTGTACGTGACGGGTCAGGCCCTCGTCCGCGCTCAGTGCCTGGACTTCGGCAAGCGCGTAGCGGCCGAGCCTGTCCGTTGCCAGACCGCGTTCACCGGCGATCCGGTCGAAGGTTCTGCGCGGCCAGCCGAGGATGGTCGCCGCTCCGCCGGCGTCGACGGTTTCGGTGAGCGGTCCCTTCCTGGCGGTGACCACGCAGCGCACGAAGTCGGGATCGATCTGGTCCAGGTCGCGGAGCAGGTAGACCGGAAATCCGCGGAAGGTGCTGATGACGTCGAGGTCGCCTTGGGCCACCAGGACCTCGACGTCCCCGCGCTCGACGTCGAGGCCCACCCGGGACGCCAGCCGGGCGGCGGCCTTTGCCGAGCCGATCGGGGGCTCGTCACCGAACCTGGCGACGATCTCCTCACCGCGGCCGCGGGCCTCCTCGGCGAGAGCGGCGGACCACCGGTCCCCCTCGAGGTCGGGTTTCGGGAGCAGCCCGTGCTCCACGCCGAGGCGCAACTGCCACCGGGCGAGACCGAGAAGGGTGGCGAGCTGGTGGGCACTGTGATCGGCGCGCGTCGTCTCAGGCATTGCCTGGCCTTTCTTGTCGTGTCGACGTGGACACGACTCAGCCTTGTGGGTGGATGCCGCCACCACGGCTAGAACGTGGTTCTGTGGATAAGGGCATCCGGACGTCTGCATGGAAGGCTGAGGGCATGGACGCGATACGTCGGCTCGGAGTCGGTCTTGCCGCGCTGGGGCGGCCGGCCTACATCAACGTGGGAAGCGCCGGGGAACTGCCGCCTGGGCGGACCGTGGGGGCGATGCGAGAGGCGACCTGGAGCGTCCTCGACGCCGCCTATGCGGCGGGCGTTCGATCGGTGGACACTGCGCGCTCCTACGGCCGGGCAGAGGAGTTCCTTGGGGGCTGGCTGGCAGCACGAGCTCCTGAAGGGGTCCGCGTGTCCAGCAAATGGGGCTACGCCTACGTCGGCGAGTGGAAGACCGATGCGAAGGTGCACGAGGTCAAGGAGCACAGCCTTGGCCGATTTCAGGCCCAGTATGAAGAGACGCGAAGTCTGTTGGGCGGGCACTTGGCCGTCTACCAGGTGCACTCGCTCACCGAGGAGAGTCCGCTTTTCCAGGACGTCCCCCTGCAGGAGGCTCTGGCTCAGCTGAGCTCTGATGGTGTTCGCGTCGGGTTTTCGACGTCGGGGCCACGGCAGGCAGAGACGATCAGGCGGGCCATGGGGTTGGAGGTGGCCGGACAGAGGCTGTTCAGCACGGTCCAGTCGACGTGGAACATCCTGGAGAGCTCTGCTGCGGGCGCGCTGTGCGAGGCCCATGACAACGGTCTGCATGTGCTGCTCAAGGAGGTGCTGGCCAACGGCAGGCTCGCTGTGCAGCCGCCCCAGGGGGTGCAAAACCTCGCGTCCAAGCACGAGGTGGGGCCGGACGCTTTGGCCCTGGCGGCGGCACTCGGCAACCCCTGGGCCGACACCGTGCTCATCGGCGCGGTCAGCCCGGCCCAGTTGCAGGCCAACCTCGCGGCGACGGATGTGCTCCTCGACGAGGGCGACTTGCAGGTACTGGCTCAACTGAACGTCCCGGCGGAACGCTACTGGGCCGAACGGGGCTCGCTCTCCTGGACCTGAGCGGTCGGACGAACCCTCGTGCCGTGGCACGATTTGAGCACGCCCCACCATGATCGGATATCCGTGTCCATGCAGCCCGAACCTCCCCAGATGATCGGCCCGTACCGCGTGGTCGCCCGGCTCGGTTCCGGTGGCATGGGCGAGGTCTTCCTTGGGGCGTCACCCAGCAGGCGGCTCGTCGCCGTGAAGGTCATCCGACCGGAACTGCTGGACGATCCCAGGTGGCGGGAACGGTTCCGCCGTGAGGTCACCTCGGCGCGCTCCGTGAGCGGCTTCTACACGGCGCCAGTCGTCGACGCCGATCCGGACGCCGCACAGCCCTGGCTCGCGACGCAGTACATCCGCGGCGTGAGTCTCTCCGAGGTGGTCCGGGAGAAGGGCCCGCTCCAGGAGCAGACGGCCTGCCGGCTGGGAGCCGGATTGGCGGAGGCGCTGATCGCGATCCACGGGGCGGGGATCGTCCACCGAGATCTGAAACCGTCCAACGTTCTGCTCGCCTCGGACGGGCCGCGGGTCATCGACTTCGGCATCGCCCGTCCTCTGGACGCGCTACCGCTCTCGCGCACGGAGATCCTGGGGACGCCCGCGTACATGTCGCCGGAACAGGCCCTCGGCGATCCCGTCCATCCGGAAAGTGACGTGTTCTCCCTCGGTTCGACGCTCGTCTTCGCGGCGACCGGCGCGGCACCGTTCGGCGGCGGGCACAAAGTTCGAGGACGGATCGTCTACGGCGAACCTGACCTCTCCCTCCTGCCGGACCCCATGTTGGGGCTCGTCACGCGCTGCCTGACGAAGGACCCAGGGGAACGTCCGACACCCGAACAGATCCTGGTCGCCCTGAGCACCCTGCTGGACGCGCATTACGGCGAGGAGTGGCCGCCCATGGACGTCGAGCAATTGATCGACGTCCAGGAACGAACACTGGTCGAGTTGACCGCAGAGCAGCCGACCTTGCATGAGCCGCACCAGTAGGGCCCCCGACCGATATGACCACTAGGTCATGGAAATGAGCGCTGAGATTCTTCTCACTTTCAAGGGGTTCAGCGGCACGGCGCAGCGCGGCCTCCGTGGCATCCTCTCCTGTCGCGCGAGATCATGAGGACGCTCCGCCGGTCGGTGAACGACCGTCGGGGCGGGTGGATTCTGGTCGGTCGCTGCCCGACCGTCCAGCTTTCTGCCCAGGCCAGCCGGACCAGGCGTTCCGGGCCGACTCGTCCCATTCCGATATACGGGCGAAAGGCTCGGGTCGCCGCGTCCGCGAGTACCGGCGGAGCGGGCATGACGAGGGGTGAAACGCCCGCGCGCCCGCCCTGCCGAACGGTCCGCCGTCAACGGGGACGGCCCGGATCAGCCCCTGTGATCACGTGGATACGATGAAACCGGAACGTCTACGCAGGTGTGGACGCAGTTGGGAGTGAGCGAGTATGTCGGATTTCGAGCTCGACCACGCGGGCGGCCGCATGCCTCTGGAGGTCAACGAGGCGACCGAGGGCCCCTCGGGGCTGGTCGTGGACAGCCTCCTCAAGGAGACGGGCCATGTCACGCTCGATCCGGGTTTCACCAACACGGCGTCCACCACGTCGGCCATCACCTACATCGACGGTGAGGCGGGAATCCTGCGCTACCGGGGCTACCCCATCGAGGAACTGGCGGAGAAATCGTCCTTCCTCGAAGTGGCCTACCTGCTGATCTACGGCGAACTCCCCACGGCCGACCAGCTGAGCGCGTTCACCGACAGCGTGCGCCACCACACGCTGCTGGACGAGAAGTTCCGCGCGTTCTTCTCCGCCTTCCCGCGCCGCGCGCACCCGATGGCCGTCCTGTCGTCCGCGGTCAGCGCCCTGTCGACGTTCTATCAGGACAGCCTCGACCCCTTCGACCCGGAGCAGGTCGACCGGTCGAGCATCCGGCTCATCGCGAAGCTCCCGACCATCGCGGCCTACGCATACAAGACGTCCAACGGCCAGCCGCTGCTCTACCCGGACAACTCCCTCGGGTACGTGGAGAACTTCCTGCGCATGATGTTCGGCCTGCCCACGCAGCCGTACGAGATCGACCCGGAGATCGCGCGCGTCCTGGACATGCTGTTCGTCCTGCACGCCGACCACGAGCAGAACTGCTCCACCTCCACCGTTCGGCTGGTGGGTTCCAGCCAGGCGAACCTGTTCTCCTCGGTGTCCGCGGGCGTCGACGCTTTGTTCGGCCCGCTGCACGGCGGCGCCAACCAGGCCGTCCTGGAGATGCTGGAGCGCATCCACGAGAACGGCGACAACATCGACTCTTTCGTCGAGCGCGTCAAGAAGAAGGAGCCGGGCGTCAAGCTCATGGGCTTCGGGCACCGGGTCTACCGCAACTACGACCCGCGCGCCGCCGTCGTGAAGAAGGCCACGGGCAAGGTCCTGGACGCCCTCGGCAAGTCCGACCCGCTTCTGGACCTGGCCATGCGCCTCGAAGAGGTCGCCCTCAGCGACGACTACTTCATCGAGCGCAAGCTGTACCCGAACGTGGACTTCTACACCGGCGTCATCTACAAGGCGATGGGGTTCCCGACGAACGCCTTCACCGTCCTGTTCGCCCTGGGCCGGCTGCCCGGCTGGATCGCCCAGTGGCGCGAGATGATGAACGACCCGGCCACGAAGATCGGTCGTCCGCGTCAGGTCTACGTGGGACCGGGCGAGCGCCACTTCGTGGAGCTTTCCGCCCGCTGACGGCGGGTTCCCGGGGTCCGTCCCCGGGACGGCGAGCGTCCGTGTGCGACGGGCGGGGCCCCACCCCGCCCGTCGCATGATCATCTTTTGGGGCGCCGCCGGGTTAGCCTGTGGGCGACGACTCCCCAGCGGAAGGCGCTCCCACCCATGCCCTCCATCGCCGAGAGCAGCCTCGTCAGCCTGGACTTCTGGTCGAAGCCGCAGGACGAACGCGACGAAATGTTCGCCTCACTACGAGCTGCGGACGGGCCGGTCTTCTGCCCCGTACCGGACGAGCCCGGGTTCTACGCGATCACCCGCTACGAGGACGTCGCCGAGGCCAGCCGGAACCCCCAGGTGTTCAGCTCGCAACCCACCGCGGTCAGCCTGGTCGACCCGCCCCCTCAGGTCGCCCCGTACAGCGGCTCCATGATCAGCATCGACGACCCCCGGCACGCGCGGCTCCGCCGGATCGTCTCCCGCTCGTTCACACCGCGCCTCGTCCAGCGGGTCACGGGGGACGTGACCGTCCTCGCCCGCCGCATCGTGGACGAGCTGACCGAACGCGGTCCATGCGACTTCGTCGAGCACGTTGCGATGCCGATGCCCCTGCAGATCATCTGCTCGATGATGGGCATCCCGGAATCCGCGTACGGCGACGTCATCGACGCGACGAACGTCATCATCGCCATCGGCGACCCCGACTACGTCAGCCCTGACGGCGACGACAGGACGGTGGTCCTCACCGAGAAGTTCTCGCTCCTGCACGCGCTCATGGCCGACCTCAGCCGGCTGCGACGTGAAACCCCCGCCGACGACCTCGTCACCGCGCTGACGCATGCGAACGTCGACGGGGAGGCCCTCGACGACCTCGACCTGGCCCGCTTCTTCTCGCTGCTGGTGGTGGCGGGCAACGAGACGACGCGCAACGCGCTGTCGCACGCCCTGACTCTGCTCACCGACAACCCTGGGCAGCGAGACGTCCTGCTGGCAGACCTGGACGTCCGGCTCCCGGCCGCCGTCGAGGAGATCGTCCGCTACTCCACCCCGGTGACGTGGATGCGCCGCACGCTGACCCGCGACCACGAACTGGGCGGCCACCCCTACCGCGCCGGCGACCGGGTGATCCTCTACTACAACTCGGCGAACAGGGACGAGAGCGTCTTCGAGGACGCGCGCGCGTTCGACGTCATGCGCTCACCCAACCCGCACTTCGGTTTCGGAGCCCCCGGTCCGCACTTCTGCCTCGGCGCGCACCTGGCCCGCCGCGAGATCACGGTGCTGCTCCGCGAGCTGTACACGCGGCTGCCGACCTTGCACGCCACCGCGCCGCCCGTCCGCCAGCGAACGAGCTTCATCAACGGGATCAAGTCCCTGGCCTGCGCCTTCTGACACCCACCGGAATGGCTTCTGCCGATCGCAGGTCCCGTCCGTTCCGTGACGCAGGCCGCGGTTATCCACAGAACCAGATTCTCCTCAGCCCGCCCGGCGGCCTCCTCGATGCTGGACCTCGCACGCCGGTCCAACGGCCACGAGGAGGCTGCAATGCGCGTCACCATCACGGTCCCCGAAGAGACGACCGCCGATTTCGTCGTCGCGACCGACAGGAACCCCGGTGACCTGCCGGCGGCGATCCTCCGGAGGTTCTCCGGCTCCTTCGCGGCGGCGTTGTCGGAACGGCTCGGCTCCCCCCGGCTCTCACTCGCCTGCCACCCCGCAGCGAGCTCACCGTGGGACCTCTCCGGGCTCACCGGCCCTGACGCCGACGACACCGAGAGGATCCGCCAGGCGACACAGCACATCGGCGTCACCTCAGTCCTGCCGGCCGGTGATCTGCCGTTAGGACCTCACCTCGCCCGCGCCGCAGCGAAGGCGATCGCCGAATCGGTCAGCGGCGTGCTCGTCGACCCCATATCGGGCCAGGTGCTGCCCGTCGTGCCCTTCGGAAGGTTCGACGAGTTCGCCCTCGCCGACGACTGGCTCGGCACCACCCTGCCGCCCTACAGGAACTCCGGCCGCTGCACCGCCGACGAGGACGACATCGACGGATGCACCTGCGTCTACCTCACGACCCGGGGTCTGTGCCGGTTCGGACTGCCCGAACTGCAAATCACCGGTGTCGCCTGCCCACACGACCTGGCAGCACTCAACGTCCTGCGCACCGCTGCCCAACGGCTGCTCCCACTCGGCAGGCACGCAGGAGAGCATGTTCTGCCGGCGGAACTGCTGCTGACGAGCGCCGACTTCTCCGCTTTCTGGGGCAACCGCGACCCAATGTGGGACGACGGCCCGCTCGCCGTACGCCTCATCGAAGTCACGCCCCATCGCCTGGCCATACGCCCGCCCGCAGACTTTCCGGGCACGCTGAACGAATGGCTGTGGGACGAACTCCCACCCATCCTGCATGAACTGGTCAGCTGCGAACCAGACCACGCCTTGGCGAGCCACCCGAGTGGCTAACGTCGTCGGGCATGGAGAACGAGCAGGCACCGGGATCGCTCGCGAGGGCACTGGCGGACGTAGCGGCAGAACGCGAAGCCCAGGACCGGATGTGGGGCGTCCAGGAGTTCCCCGACGGGACCGGCCCGGGTTTCACCGCACAGGTAGAGGAGGCGAAGCAGGAATGCGCCGTGGCATGGTCGCGTGGCGAGCTGACCTGGCGTCACATCCTCACCGAGGAGTTCTACGAGGCGCTGGCCGAATCCGGCCCGCGCAACCTCCGCAACGAACTGATCCAGACGGCGGCGGTCGCCCTCAAGTGGGTCCAGTCCCTAGATCGACGGCACGGCGGGACCGTGCACCAGACCGGGGACGGACACCGATCCGAGAAGCTCGTCCGCGACCGGATCCCCGAGATCATCCGGGAGGCGGGAAGGGCCCCCGAGACACGGACCGCGGCCCCTGAAGAGCAAGCGGCGCTGCTGCGCAACAAACTCTACGAGGAGGCCGGCGAGTACATCGCGACCGACGATCCCGCAGAGCTCGCCGACCTCCTGGAGGTACTACACGCCCTCGCCGCGCTCCACGGCCTCACACCTGAGCAATTGGAGCATCAGCGCGCCACCAAGGCGGCGGAACGAGGAGCCTTTACCAAGCGCCTCGTCCTCCGCCTCCCCCGCTAACCCCTGCGAGCGCAGCGGGCCCCAGCCCCCTGAGACCCAGCGCTCAAGGAATTCCTCAACCACAACTCCCTATCCAACGAGGCCACCGCAGCAGCCACCGTTGGTCATGATCACGTCCCGCACCCAGGCGGCACCCGACCGGAGTGAGAACGACCGCAGACCCCCCGCCCACCATGCGCCCGCCCCGGGACATCCGCGCACACCACGGCATCGACGGTGGCACCGGCCTCACAACTAACCCAAAGGAGATCGAGCTACCCCATGAATGGGCACGCCCCCAAACCGCAGACGTCAAAGTCCCACGCACGTAAGCACCACACCTGTGAAGACGCAGGCACCGCAGACGTGACGGACTGCCTGCTCGAGAAGGCGCCGCAGGCATGACGACACCACACGTAGAAACACCACACCGCCGAAGCGCCGCAGGCACGGAGACACCACACACGACCGCACCCGTCAAAGCGCCGCAGGCTTGAAAGCGTCAGGCCCCGGATGTGCCGGGCTCGTGGAGGCCGCGGACGTGGGGGTGGGTGCGGACGTGGGGTGAGGGTGGGCGGCGTTCTGGGGGCGCTGGGGGCGCTGGGGGCTCGTGGGAGTCAGGCGTTGGGGGGTAGGGGGGTGCCGGCTCCTCGGCGGCGTAGTGTCACCAGGTCGGTTCGGGCCGGCCCGGGAGGCTGTGGAGGGCGGGCGTCGCTGATTTGTTCTTGTTCGGGTGCGTCATTGGGTGTGGAGGACATCGACTGCCGTCGGTGTTCGGGGAGCGTGGTGGTAGCCGTGTCCTCCACCTCGAAGCCCGCGTCGGTGATCATGTCGAGGTCCGCCTTGCCGGCCTGCCCCTCGCTGGTCAGATAGTCGCCCAGGAAGATCGAGTTGACCACATGCAGCGCGAGGGGCTGGAGCGTTCGCAGATGGATCTCCCGCCCGCCGGCGAGACGCACCTCCACGTCCGGGCAGACGAAACGCACCATCGCCAGGATGCGCAGGCAGCGCTGCGGGGTGAGGGCCCATCTCTCGGCCATTGGCGTTCCCTCGAACGGGATCAAGAAGTTCACCGGGACCGAGTCCACGTCCAGGTCACGCAACGCGAAGACCACGTCCACCAGGTCCGCGTCGCTCTCCCCCATGCCGGCGATCAGCCCGGAGCAGGCCGAGAGTCCTGCTTCCTTGGTCTGCCGCACGGTGTCGACCCGGTCGCCGAACTCGTGCGTGGTGCAGATGTCCGCATACGCGGCTTCGGCGGTGTTCAGATTGTGGTTGTAGGCGTGGACGCCGACCTCTTGTAGCCGTCCCGCCTGCGTGCCGGACAGCAGCCCGAGGCAGGCGCAGATCTCCACGTCCTCGTCGCGTTCCTTGATCGCGGCAATGATGCCGGCGACCCGTTCCACGTCCCGGTCGGTCGGGCCGCGCCCGCTGGCCACCAGGCATAGGCGTTTGGCGCCCCCGGCCACGCCCGCTTCCGCCGCCGCGGCCGCCTCCTCGGGCTTCAGCCAGGTGTAGGTGAGGACCTCTGCCTTCGACCCCAACCGCTGCGAGCAGTACGAGCAGTCCTCAGGACAGAGCCCCGACTTCAGGTTGACCAGGTAGTTCAGCTTGACCCGGCGCCCGAACCAGTGCCGGCGTACCTTGCCGGCGGCGGCCACCACGTCGAGCAACTCGTCATCGGAGGTTTCCAGTACCGCGAGCGCCTCGGCCCGGGACAGCGGCTCACGGCGCAACCCCTTGCCGACCAGAGTCTCCAGCAGGTCCATGGCGCCGATCATCGCCTCCTGCGCACGCCACGCCAAGACTCGCGCCGTACAAGAAGGTCGATCAAGATCTGTCGATCACGGCAGCGCGAGGCGCACGCGGTCACCGCACGCCGAGATTGCGTACGAAGGCACGGTTAGGACGTCATGCATGTGTCGCAGCACTCCCCCGCCGGCGGCCCAGCTGCCACAGCCACCACCGCAGGGGCGCGGGCGCGGCGAGCAGGTAGACCAGCGCGAACACCAGCACCGACCCCACCTGGCCCATCGCCCGCGACCTGGCCGGACGGGAGGCTTCCACGCCCCCGACGAGAGCCCGTCTCAATGGTTATCGCTGGCCTTCGCCACCGCGCGTGCCCGCCCGCCTGCCCACTCTGCAGCGGCGCGCTCAAGGCTTTGGAGATTCGGAGCCGATGTCAACGCCGCACAAGCCAGCGCCGCTCGGCGCCGTCACGACGGCCGCGCAGGCCATCGTCCTCGAAGCATCTCAGGACGACGCGTCCCCCTTCCCAGCCCGGGCGGAAGCCGACGACGCTTGGCGCCTCCAGACCGAGCCTGACCGTTCCCCTCGAATTCCCGGGTGAGGCACCCCTTGCTTCTCCACGCTGCGGAAGCCGGCGTTGCTCGGCGCCCCTGGGCAACCGCGCCCGGCCGTCCTCTTTGAGGCCATCGCAGGACGACGCCCCCGCCTCCCCGACATTCCGACGCCGCTCGGCGGCCTCCTAGGCGGCCGCACCCCGACGCCCCCTCGGTAACCCTCTCAGGTTGCCGCGTCTCGTACACGCTGCGTTACCGACGCTGCTTGGTGCCTGCAGGACGATCGCGCTCCGGTGTTGTGCTTAGGGACCATCTCAGGGTGACGCGTTTCCCGCTTCTCGCCGGTGCTGGGGGCGTTTGTTGCTTCCGAGCCGGTCCGGCCGGTCTCCTTGAGGAGCGTCTCCGGTGACGTGTCCCCTGGTTCTCCATTCTTGCGGAGGCCGGTGCTTGGCGCCTCTTGGCGATTGCGTCTGGGCGTCCTCGTTGGGGACTGGGTCGGGGTGACGTAGTTCCTGGTTGTTCTTGATTTGGGCGCCGGGTTTGTGCGGTGTGGCTGTGGCGGGGTGGGTTGGGGCTAGGGCCAGACCTGGTGGAGGGTCCAGGGGCCGGGTTTGTGGGGGGCGATTACCTCGGCGATCGCGGGGCCGTCCGGTGTCGCCACCTGGAGGCGGTAGAACCTCGCCTGGCCTGGGGCCTGCCATTCTTCCAGGACTCGGCGCACGTGGTAGCGGCCTCGGGGGCCGGTGATCTGGGAGGGGCGGCCCGTGGGCGTGGTCTCCGCCGAGACCGGTTCATCGATCAGCACGAGACGACAAGCTAGCCCGAACACTTGTTCGAAGCGAGCGACACGCCGGGATGGGTGCGTACCTGGCTCCTGGCACGGGGACGGGAATGTCGGTGGGGCTCGCTAGTGTCGCGCTTCGGAGGACGATGAACATGGCGACATACACTCTCATCCCGGGCGCGGGCGGACAGGCCTGGTTCTGGCATCGTCTGGTGCCTGAGCTGCAGGCGCGGGGGCATGACGTCGTGGCCGTGGAGCTTCCCGCGGGTGATGACTCTGCGGGCCTGTCGGAGTACGCCGACACGGTCGTCGAGGCGATCGGCGGCCGGACGGACCTGGTCCTGGTGGCGCAGTCGATGGGCGGCTTCACAGCACCGCTTGTCTGCGAGCGACTGCCGGTCGATCTGCTGGTGCTGCTCAACGCCATGGTCCCCTCGCCGGGCGAGACGGGCGGTGACTGGTGGGGGAACACCGGGCAGGCGAAGGCGATGTCCGACCAGGCCGTCCGCGAGGGACGGGTCCCGTCCGCGGAGTTCGACGTCGAGGAGTGCTTCTTTCACGACGTGCCGGACGAGGTGAAGGCCGTAGCGTTGTCGCAGGAGTCCGCGCAGTCGTCCACCCCGTTCGCAGAGCCTTGGCCCCTGCACAAGTGGCCCAGCACACCGACGGTGTTTCTGCAGGGGCGCGACGACCGCCTATTCCCGCTGGAGTTCCAGCGGAGGGTGGTGGGCGAACGGTTGGGGATTCCGGTGGAGGAGATGCCCGGCGGACACCTCGTCGCGCTGAGCCGGCCCCGGGAGCTGGCCGATCGCCTGGAGGCGATTCGCACGCGATGATGCGGCGCGGCCCTTGATCGGCGCAGGCCCGCCTATGCGCGATCCGGAGTTACCGGCTGCTCGGAAGCTCCGAGGCGGGCGACCAGGGCGGCGGTCAGAGGGTAGGGGCGTTCGTTGGGGAGCAGGGCTCTGGCTTGAGGTGTCCGGCCGGCCTTGCATAGTCCCTGGATCTTGCGGACCAGCGGGGTGAGGTCTTCGATGCCGAGTATCCAGTCATCGACGTAGCGGTCGACGATGTGGCGGCTGAGGCCTATCTGGATGCTGCGTGCTTCGAGTTTCCGGCCGTCTAGGGAGCGTTCGGGGTCCCATTGGACGTGCACGACCGCCTTCGCGAAGCGGCGGCGCCAATCCTCAGTGCTCCGGAAGACGCGGCGGTCGGGATCGGTCGGGACGGCCAGACCCAGCGCTTCTTCCCAGCCGGCCCGGCTGATACGGACGGCGAGGATCGTCTCCTGACCGGGTTTGCGCGCCCAGTCGCTGCGGGCCATGAGCCACAGGAACGACGGTTTGATCCAGGTCATGCGGCTCCGGGAGAACGGCGGGACGAACGTGCCGCTCCTCGCGGCCGGGACGCCGATCTCGGGTGCGTAGGCCTGGTAGACGGTGATCGAGTCTCGGTCGTAGCAGGCGCGGATCTCGCGTGTGCGCATGATCTGGCCAGCGTGGCGCGGGGGCGCGCCGTGACTCAAGCGGTTTTCCGGCGGCGGTGGGCCTTCTGGCGGCACGCGGGGCCGCAGAAGCGGGCGGGGCGTCCCGTCGGCGCGGCGGCGAGCGGCTTCCCGCACACCTCGCACCCTCTTTCGTTACGTTCCCGGGGCCCCGTTTCGTCGTCTTTCGTTACGGTGCGGAGGGCGTCGCACGCCAGAGCCGTCATGCGTCCGGGGCCGCCCTCGGGGCGGCGCCGGCGTTCCATCACCATGGCCCCGACCATGAGGGAGCGGACGTCCTGGACGTCCACGTCCGGACGGACCGCGCCGGCCGCCTGCGCCCGCCGCAGCAGCTCACCGAGAGCCGAGGTGAACCGCTCGTCCATGCCGCGGGCGTCGAGCGTTCCCAGGTCCGCGGCCAGGGCGTCGCACAGGGCGTGGTTGAACATCGCGCGCTCCACGACCCACATGAGGTAGCCGTAGAAGGCCTCCCCCGGCTCGTCCGCGTGGACGAGGGCCTCCGCCTCGTCCACGATCCGCTCGATTCGTTCCGTGACGACCGCCTGGAACAGGGCCTCCTTGGTCGGGAAGTGCCGATAGACGGTCCCGGCCCCGACACCGGCCCGGCGGGCGATGTCGTCGAGCGGGACGAGGCGGCCGTCGGCGGCGAAGGCCTCGAACGCCGCCTCGAGGATGCGTTCACGGTTCCGGCGCGCGTCCGCGCGCTGGGGCCGTCCGCTCACCCGGCGCCTCCTTCATCGATTGACAAGCGGGGCGGACGTTCCGGTAACGTCCTAAACGGGTTGCTCGTTCCGATTATAGGAGGACCGATGACGGCGGTGGACGAGGCGCGGGCGGGGCTCGGCAGGATCGGCGTCGGGCTCGTGACGCCCATCGCGCCTGCCGGCGAATGGCGGCGTGCGGCGCAGCGCGTGGAGCGGGCGGGCTACGGGGCGATCTGGGTGAACGAGGCCGTCGGCGGCCGGGAGGTGTTCACGCAGTTGAGCGTGATGCTCGCCGCCACGGAGCGGATCGTCCTCGGCTCGGCCATCGCGAACCTGTGGGCGCGGCACCCCGCAGCCATGCAGGGCGCCGCGTCGGTCCTGGCCGACGCCTACCCCGGACGGCTCGCGCTCGGCGTGGGCGTCAGCATGGGGGCGATCGTGGAGCGGAGCGGGCAGAAGTGGACGCGCCCGCTGAACCGGATGCGCGAGTACCTCGACGGCATGGACGCGGCCGTCGAAGCGGCACCGGTGCCCGAAAAGCCCTTCCCCCGGCTGCTGGCGGCCCTCGGCCCGAAGATGCAGGAACTGGCTCGGGACCGCGCGGACGGAGCACTTCCCGCCGCGATGCCTGTCGAGCACACCAGGCAGGCCCGGGAAAGGCTCGGCGACGACAAGCTGCTCGTCGTCCTGCAGACCGCCATCCTCGAGACGGATCCGGTGAAGGCGCGCGGTCTCGCGAGAGGGACCCAGATGCTGGAGCTTCCGGGATCCCCCTACGTCCGCTCGCTCAAGGCGCTCGGATACGAGGACGAGGCGATCTCCGGCGGCGGCTCCGACGAGGTCATCGACGCCTGCTTCAACTGGGGCGACGAGGCCGCGATCGCCGAACGGATCCAGGGGCACCTCGACGCGGGAGCCGACCATGTCTGCGTCACGGTCTTCACCCCCGACCTGGCCTCGGCGGCCGACCAGTTCGAACGTCTGGCCCCGGTCCTGCTCTGACCGTCGCACCGATCCGCGCAGACCAGAACTGGGTCAGCGGGGGCGGACGAGGCCGGTCTCGTAGGCGGTGATGACCAGCTGGGCCCGGTCCCGGGCGTGGAGCTTGGCGAGCAGGTGGCCGATGTGGGTCTTCACGGTGGCGGGGCTCAGGTGGAGGTGCTCGGCGAGTTCGGTGTTGGACAGGCCGCGGGCGATGAGGGTGAGGACCTCGCGTTCGCGGTCGGTGAGGGCGTCCAGGCCGGCCGGCGGGGGCTGCGCGGGGCCTGGGCGGCGGACGAACTCGGCGATCAGCCGCCGGGTCACCGAGGGGGCCAGCAGCGACTCGCCCGACGCCACGACGCGGATCGCCGACAGCAGGTCGGCCGGAGGGGTGTCCTTCAGCAGGAAGCCGCTCGCCCCGGCCCGCAGCGCCGAGTAGACGTAGGTGTCCAGATCGAAGGTGGTGAGGATCAGGACGCGGATGTCCGGCAGGTCGGTGCAGATGCGCTGGGTGGCCTCGATGCCGTCCATCTCGGGCATGCGGACGTCCATGAGCACGACGTCCGGGCGTTCCCGGGCGGCCAGCTCGACGGCCTCGGCCCCGGTGCCGGCCTCGCCGACGGTGCGCAGGCCGGGCGCGGTGTCGATCAGGACGCGGAAGCTGCCGCGCAGCAGGGCCTGGTCGTCGGCGACGAGGACGCTCAGATCCAACGGGGTTCCTAGGAGTCGTACGGGAAGGCGGCGGACACGGCGAAGCCGCCTTCGGGACGCGGGCCGGCGGTGAAGTCGCCGCCGTACATCATGACGCGTTCGCGCATGCCGATGAGACCGTGCCCGCCGCCGCCCGGCAGGACGCGGGTCCCGGGCCCGTCGTCGGTGACGTCGATGCGCATCCGCAGCCCGTCGGCTCTGACACGGACGCGGCAGCGCGCGGGGGCCGCGTGCTTCACGACGTTGGTGACCGCCTCCTGGACGATGCGGTAGGCGGAGAGCGCGACGCCCTCGGGGAGCTCCCCCGCGTCGACGTCCAGGTCGACGTGAACGCCGGCCATGGCGGCGCGTTCGGCGAGGCCGGTCAGGTCGGCCAGGCCCGGGGACGGGGTGAGGTCGGCGTCGGCGGCGCCGGTGCGCAGGACGCCGAGGAGGTGGCGCATCTCGGCGAGCGTGCCGCGGCTGGTGGTCTCGATGACCCGGAGCGCGTCGAGTGCCTCTTCGGGACGGGCCTCGGCGACGTGGACGGCGACGCCGGCCTTGACTGCGATGAGGCTCATGCTGTGCGCGACGACGTCGTGGAGCTCGCGGGCGATGCGGAGCCGCTCGCCGGAGACGGCCTGGTCGGCGAGGCGGCGGGCGTCGTGCGCGGCGTGGGCGCGGCGTTCGCGGACGACGCGGCCGAGCGTCCAGGACGCGCCGAGGACGGAGGCGCCGAGCAGGAGCCGTCCGAGGATCTCGGCCTGCGCTCCGACGGGGCCGACGACGGCGCCGGCGAAGATGAACACGGCGCTGACAACGCCGATGAGCAGGGTGGGGACCCAGCGGCGGCGGCGCCGGGTGAGCGCGACCTGGTAGAGGGCGAACCCCGCGGAGGCGTAGGTGTCCCAGGGCAGGTCGAGGAGCAGCGCGGCGGTCGACGCGGACAGGACGGCGGCGAAGACCGGGACGGGCCACAGGCGCCGCACCGCGAGGGGCAGCGCCGCAGCGGCGCCGAGCGGGACGGCGAGGAGCGGCGAGGCGCCTGTGCCCGCCGGCAGCGCCAGCAGGACGAGGGCGTAGAGGAGCGCGGCCCCAGCGTCGAGGCCGATGAGGCCGCGCCGGCTGAGCCGCGGGAGCGGGGAGCGCAGCTCGGATTCGTCCACGTCAGGAAAGGTAGCGGCACGGCCGGCGCCCGCGCCTCATGCCGGCGGCCGTCATACCGGGGGCGGAGGTGGCGGGATGGTCTCGGAGCACGGTCGCACGCGCGGTCCCCGCCCGCGTTCCGATGTGCTGAAGGGCGGTGGCGTACGACGCTCGACGGCATGATCGAGGTACGCGAGCTGACCAAGCGCTACGGCGGCACGACCGCGGTGGACCGCCTGTCCTTCACGGTGAGGCCGGGGACGGTGACGGGGTTCCTCGGCCCGAACGGGGCCGGCAAGTCGACGACGATGCGGATCGTGCTGGGCCTGGACCGGCCCGCGTCCGGCGAGGCGCTGGTCAACGGCGGGCGGTACACGGCGCTGAGGCGGCCGATGCGCGAGGTGGGAGCGCTGCTGGACGCGGGCGCGGTGCAGGGCGGGCGCCGGGCGTTCGACCATCTCGGCTGGCTGGCGCGCAGCAACGGGATCGGGACGCGGCGGGTGACGGAGGTCCTGGAGCAGGTGGGGCTCGCCGGGGTCGCGCGCAAGCGGGTCGCCGGGTTCTCGCTGGGGATGCGGCAGCGGCTCGGGATCGCCGCGGCGCTGCTGGGCGATCCGGGGGTGCTGATGTTCGACGAGCCGGTGAACGGCCTCGACCCCGACGGCGTCCGCTGGATCCGCGAGCTGATGCGGGCGCTGGCCGCCGAGGGCCGGACGGTCCTGATCTCCAGCCATCTGATGAGCGAGATGGAGCTGACGGCCGACCGGCTGGTCATCATCGGGCGCGGGCGGCTGATCGCGGACACGTCGGTGCGGGAGCTGGCGGACCGGTTCCGGCGCGGGGTGCTGGTCCGCTCGCCCCGTCCCGCGGAGCTGACCGCCGTGCTCGCCGCGGCGGGCGGCCTGGTCGAGCCCGCGCCGGGCGGGGCCCTCACGGTCACCGGGCTGGACGTCGCCGCCATCGGCGACACGGCCGCGGCGCACGGGATCCCGCTGCACGGGGTGACGCAGCACAGCGCCTCTCTGGAGGAGGCCTACATGGAACTGACCGCGGAGAGCACCGAGTTCGGGGCGGTGGCGCCGTGATCGACGCGCTCTCCGCGGAGTGGTACAAGCTCCGGACCGTCCGCTCGACCTTCGCCGTCCTCGGAACGGTCGCGGCGTTCATGCTTCTCTGCGTCCTGTGGTCCTGGTACGTGACCCGCTACTGGGACGGTCTGCCGGCCGCGCGGAAGGCGACGGCGACGGCGGCTCCGGCGGAGCAGCCCCTGGCCGTGGCGCTGCCGGTGTGCGCGGTGGTGCTGGGGGCGCTGACGATCACGTCGGAGTACTCGCACTGCATGGTCCGGACGACGCTGGCCGTGCTGCCGAACCGCATGGCCCTGTACGCGGCGAAGGGCGGGGTGGCGGCGGCCGCCATGCTCGCGGTGTCGCTGGCGGCGCTCGCCGCGGGAACCGCCGCCGGGAACGCGATCGTGGGCGATCGTCCCGTGGCCACGTTCCAGGGCCCGGTGGCGGACGTCGCGGTCCACCTGCTGTGGCTCGGCCTGACCACCGCGGCGATCACGCTCATCGCCTTCGCGCTGGGCGCCGTCCTCCGCTCCACGGCCGCGACGATCACGGCGGGCACGGTCGTGCTGTTCGTGGCGCCCGGCCTCACCCGGCTGCTGCCGCCGCCGTGGGACGAGCGGATCTCCTCGGCGCTGCCCGGCAACCTGTCCAACCAGATCGCGGCCGCGCCGGGCTCGCCGACCGACCACGGTGTGCTGGCGCCGCCCGCCGCGTTCGCACTGCTGGTGACGTACGTGGTCGTCGCGCTCGCGGCCGGCGCCTTCGCGTTCACTCGGAGGGACGCGTGATCGCCCACGCGGTCGCCGCCGAGTGGCGCAAGCTGCGCTCGATCCGCTCGACCTACTGGGTGCTGGCGGTGGCGGCGGCCTTCACCGGGTTCACGGTGCTGCTCGCGATCCAGATGGCGCACGTCTGGGACGGCCTCTCCGCCGACCGGCGCGACGAGTTCCTGCTGCGCCCCCTGCAGGAGCTCAGCACGTGGGTGGCGTCGCTGTGCCTCGCGGTGCTCGGCGCGCTGTCCGTCACGTCCGAGTACCGCACGGGGATGATCCGCGCGACCCTCACCGTGCTCCCGAGGCGGCACGTGCTGGTGCCGGCCAAGGCGGTGGTGGTCGGGACGGTCGCCCTGGTCGCCGGGGAGGCCGCGACGGTCGGCTCGTTCCTCGGGACCCGGCTCGTCATCGGCGACCGCCCGTTCCCGGACCAGCGCGCCTCCATCGTCCACGACCTGCCCGGCTTCCTCGTCGAGGGGACGGCGGTGCCGGTGTTCGCGCTGCTCGGCCTGGCGCTCGGGGTGCTGCTGCGCTCCACGGCGGGGACGCTCGTGTCGCTGGTGTTCGTATGGCACGTGCTGCCGCTGCTCGTCTTCCACCTGCCGCGGCCGTGGAGCGAGCGTGCCGGCTCGGTCCTGCCCGGCGGCCTGCCCGCCCAGATCGCGGGGCTCGGCGCGGACAACTCCATCTACGGCGACCTGCTGTCCCCCGGCGCGGCGACGGCCGTGCTGCTCGCGTACGCGCTCGTGCCGCTCGGTCTCGCGGCCCTCGTCATCTCCCGGCGCGACGCGTGAGGCCCTGAAGCCATCGACGGCGGCGTCCCCGTGCGGGGCGCCGCCGCTCGTTTCCGCAGGGCTCGTCGTCAGGCGGCTCAGCCGGCCTGCAGGGAGCTCGCCCGGATCGCCAGGCGTTCGCGGAGCATGTCGACGGCCTCGTCGATGCGGGGCGCGGCGGCCTGCGCGCGCACGCGGCGGCCGTCGAACTCGACGACGGCCTGGGCCAGGGCGGGGCGCGGCAGCGACCGGTCGGCCACCACGCTCAGCGTGACCTGGACGGACGTGACGCCGCGGGCGCCGGCGAGCGCGTCGCGGACGGCCCTCTCGGCCGCCGCGCGCTCGTGCGCCGAGACGTCGCCCGAGGTCAGGAATCGGATCTCCGGTCGTTCACGGGTCGCGTTCATGTGTTCTCCCAGATGCGAGGGGCGTGTTCGCCTGACGGAGCGGCGGCCGCCACCACCACTCTGAAGGGAGAACGCCGCGGGCGCCCGAGATCGCGCCCGCGCGGGACGAGAGCTTCATCACTCGGCCGGCCTAGCGCGCGGCGCGTACCGCGGGGAATGTTCGCCAAATAAGTGGTCAGGGACATTCACGAGGACGGCTACCGCCCGCGAAATGGCCTGTCAGGATTGGCCGCCCGCATTGCCGGAGAGCACTCCCAAATTCGTGCGCCATCCATGGGCCGGGGAAATGACCATCGGGCCGACTCCGGCGGCAACGACACCGCGACGTTCCGCATCCGCACCGCCACCGACCGCACTGTTCACGCCGCTACGCAGCGGCTTCGCGCAGGTCAAGAGACGTTCGGAGGCGCCCGGTCCGCAAGGCGGTATTGCTACTACCCAAAAACGCCCGCGCATCCTCTAACATAGGGCGGTGCCGTTCCGCCCACGAGCAGACCCGTCGACTGGCTGGTGACCCCTTGCCCCAGGATTCAGCTGCCCCAACACCTCCGTCCGAAGGTGATCCGGCCGGACGGCTGATCGATTATCCGCGCCGCGGCGGGCCCACCGTCCTGCGCATTCTCCTCGGGGCGCAACTGCGGCGGCTGCGCGAGTCGCGCGGAATCTCCACCGAGCAGGCGGGCTACGAGATCCGCGGCTCGCATTCCAAGATCAGCCGGATGGAGCTGGGCAGGGTCGGCTTCAAGGAGCGCGACGTCGCCGATCTGCTCACCCTGTACGGCGTCGCCGACCCCGCGGAGCGCGCCCCGCTGCTGGCGCTCGCCAAGGAGGCCAACACCCCCGGCTGGTGGCACCGGTACGGCGACATCCTCCCGAGCTGGTTCGAGGTGTACCTGGGCCTGGAGGAGGCCGCCTCCCTGCTGCGCACCTACGAGTTGCAGTTCGTGCCCGGTCTGCTGCAGACCGAAGACTACGCACGCGCCGTCATCCGGCTCGGGTACTCCGACGCCAGCGATGAGGAGGTCGAGCGCCGCGTCCAGATCCGCACCACCCGGCAGGAGCGGTTCACCTCCCCCGAGGCACCGACGCTGTGGGCCGTGCTGGACGAGGCGGTCGTTCGCCGTCCGCTCGGCGGCCGCGATGTGATGCGCGACCAGATCCGGCATCTGATCGAGGTGTCGGAGCTGCCCAACGTGACGCTGCAGATCGTCCCGTTCGGTGCGGGAGGGCACGCCGCCGCAGGAGGCCCGTTCACCATCCTGCGCTTCGCCGAGCCCGGCCTGTCCGACGTCGTCTACCTGGAGCAACTCACCAGCGCGCTCTACCTCGACAAGCCGACCGACGTCGACACCTACATGCGCGCGATGAACAACCTGTGCATCACCGCGGAGCGTCCCGACGAGACCTCGCGTTACCTCACCCGGGTCCTGAACGAGCTGTGACCCGTGCGCCTCAGGGCGCGCCGCCGTTCAGGACGCGCTGGTCCCGGCTACGGCTTCCGCCGCGGAACTCCGCGATGACCTCGCCGCCGGGGACGCGGCGCACCGTGACGTCGTAGATGCCGCTCCGTCCGTACCGGGTGAGTTCGGCGGCCGTCGCCTCCAGAACGTCCCCGCCGCGCGCGCTCGCGACGAACACCACGTCGGCGGACGCTGCGACCGTCACGGAGTCATAGGTGTTGCACGCGTAGGCGAATGCCGAGTCGGCGAGCAGGAACAGGTAGCCGCCGTGGGCGATCCCGTGGCCGTTCACCATGGTCTCGGCCACCGTCATCCGCAGCCGCGCCCGCCCTGGCGCGATCTCGGTGATCTGCATGCCGAGGTCCTGCGCCACCTTGTCCTGCGCGTACATCGTCTCGGCGCACCGCCGTGCCACCTCCGCCGCATCATCCACCACGCCAGGGTAGTGAACCGGGGAAGGGCTGCCCTGGCTCGCGGGTTACAGGGGTGCGCCCTTATGGACATGGCGAAATGAGGAGAAAACCATGCTGTACGGCAAGGAACACGTCGACCGGTACCGGGCGACCGACGGTGCGGAGGGGCACGACTGGCAGGGCACCGTCACCCTCCTGCTCACCACGACGGGACGGCGCAGCGGCAAGGAGCGCACGACACCGCTCATCTACCAGACGGAAGGCGACGCCTACCTCGTCGTGGCCTCCAAGGGCGGAGCGGACGAGCCGCCGCTCTGGTACCTCAACCTGCAGGACAACCCCGAGGTGAAGGTGCAGGTGAAGGGCGACAAGTTCACCGCGCGGGCCCGCACGGCGACGTCCGAGGAGAAGCCTCCGCTCTGGCGGAAGATGGCCGCCACCTGGCCGGCCTACGACGAGTACCAGGAGAAGACGGACCGCGACATCCCCGTCGTCGTCCTCGAACGCGTCTGAGGCGCCGGACCGCGCGGTCCGCTTTCGCGTCGCGGCCGGGACGTGTAGCGTCGGCGTAGAACACCCATTCGACCGCCGTCCGTCCGAAGCAGCCGAGGTGCCGAGGTGCCGACGTCCCAGAGTGCTGACGCCAGAGACAGGGCTGACACCGGACACCGGGCCGGCACCCCGGATCCGGCTGACGGCGACGGGCAGGCGAAGGCGGACGGCGGGCCCGGCGCCGAGCCGCTTCCACCGCGGCTGCTGAAGCGCTGGGAGATCGGCGCGCCGGACGCGGCGACCCCGCTGGCCACCGGGCCGGGCCACCGGAGCTGGCGGGTCGACACGGCGGGCGGAGCGTTCTTCCTCAGGGAGCACGCCGGTGCCGACCGGCGCCGCGTGCTGTTCCAGCACGGCGTCACGACCGCGCTCGACGCGGCGGGACTCCCGGTGCTCGCGCCCGTGCCGGCGCGCGGCGGCCGCACCCTGGTCACCGCCGCCGGCCGCGGATACGTCCTGTACCCGTGGGTGGGCGGCCGCGGCCGCGGCGGTCTGGAGCTGACGTTCGCCCAGTGCGAGGCCCTCGGCGAGCTGCTCGGAAGGCTGCACTCGGCGCTCGACGAGCTCACGCCGCCCGTCCAGCAGAGCATGCTCGTGCCCGCGCCGCGCGCCGCCGACGCGGCCGCCGCCGTCGAGACGATGCTGCGCGACGTCCCGGACGGCGGGGACGGCACCGACTTCGACGCGCTGACCGCGCGCCGCCTGCGGGAGCGCCGCGATCTGCTCAACGAGTTCGCGGGGCACCAGCCGCCCGACATCGAGGTGAGCACGGTCGGGCACCTGCACGGCTCCTTCCACGCCGGGCACCTGCGCTACGGCGGGTCCGGCAACGTCACGGCCGTCCTCGGCTGGGACGGCCTGACCACGGGCCCGGTCGCCGGGGAGGTCGTGCGCTCGGCGGCGCGGCTGTTCGCCTGCGAGGACGAGCGCGGCCTCGACCTCGACCGCGTCGAGGCGTTCGTGCGCGGGCACCGCTCCGCCTTCCCGCTGGACGCCGGGCAGATCCAGTCGGCCGTGCACCGCGAATGGTGGGAGCGGCTCTGCGACGTCGGGCCGCTGAGGCACCGCTACCTGGGCGAGGACGGCGCGGGCGAGGACGGCGCGGGCGAGCGCGGCGCCGCCACGCTCGTGAGCTGGTGGTCGGCGCATCTCGACCGCACCCTCGACGCCTTCGCCGTGCCCTACACCGCCGTGTACGGCGACGCGCCCGGCGACAGCCCCGCCTACGGCTGACCGGCCCGGCGGGCCGCCGCCGTTCGGAGGGCGCGGCGACGCATCCCCGCCTCCGGGCGGGTAGGGACCTATGCGGATGCGCATCGGGCAGCGATGTGCGAATGTTGTCCCCGCACAGTTCTGTATCGAGCAGTCCAAAAGGAGGGGCAGATGACTCAGGTCGCAGTGCTCGGCACCGGGATCATGGGCGCGGCGATGGCCCGCAACCTGCTGCGGAACGGCCACGGGGTCGCGGCCTGGAACCGCACGGCCGCCCGCGCTGAGCCGCTCGCCGC
>NZ_JBEZJI010000050.1:0-71845 GCF_040649435.1 Actinomadura sp. NPDC048955 | reverse complement strand
GGTGTGCTATTCCCAGCTCGCGCGTCCCCGCTCCGGCGCCGGGCGGCCGTCTCACGCCGACTCGGGCTGCGGGCGGCGCCCGCGCAGGCGCCCGCGGGTCCGCTCGACCTCCGGCCGGAGGCGGATCACCACCGGAAGGTCGGGCATGCCGACCGCGCGGCGGTACCGCTCGACCGGGCCCGCGCCCAGTTCCCCGTACACCTCGCTCACGAGGGCGTCGCCCGCGCAGGAGACGTTCAGCCGCAGCCGCGGCCGGTCGGCCGTCCCGGTGAGGCGGGCGCGGGCGTCCTGGACGCCCGGCAGGCCGCGGGCGTCGCGGTGCAGGACGTCGGCGGCGGCGCGTGCGCGGGCCCGGGTCTCGGGGTCGAGGTCGGGCCACCGCTGGTGCACGACGGCCCGCCCCTGGAGGACCAGCCACAGCTGGCCGGCGAGGGCGAGCACCTCGGCGGCGCCCGCCGCGGCCGGCAGGAACCAGCCGGTCTCCCGGGCGAAGCGCGCCAGCGCCGGGTCGAGCAGCGGGCGCTCCGACAGCGCGCCGAACGCGTCGAACGCGCCGAGGCCGAGGGCGAGGGCGGACGCGCCGGCCAGCAGCAGCACCGCCCCGGTGACGGCGATCGCGATCCTCATCATCAGTCCTTCCGCCAGCCGAGGCGGACGTCGACCGGCGGCCGGTGCATCGGCTCGATCCGGTCCAGCCGCGCGTCGACCGCGTCGTGGACGAGGTCGGCGAGGTTCGCCGGGTTGCGGTAGTGGGTCGCGGCCCGGACGAGGACGCCCCGGCGGAAGATCCCGAGGCCCCGGACGCGGGCGCGCTCGATGCCGGGGACCTCCAGCGCCGCGGCCGCGAGCGCGCGGCGCAGCGCGGCGCGGCCGATGACGCCCGCGAGCCGCGGATCGGCGCCCGCCAGCGGCACCCCGCGCAGCCGTCCGGGCAGCGCGGCCGCCATGAAGGCGATCCCGAGGGCGGCCACCGCGCCCGCCGCCGTCAGCACGTCCGGGTCGTTCCACGCGTGCCGCCGCAGGGTCTCCACGACCGGGGCGACGCCCGGCACCGGGTGGACGGCGGAGCCGAGCGCCCCGGCGAGCAGTTCGATCGCGGCCACCCCGCCGAACGCCGTCACCAGCAGCGCCGCGGTGAGCCCGGCGAGCGCGCGCCGGGGCCGCAGTTCGCGGACGGCGAGCCGGCGCGCCTGCCGCCTGCCCTGCGCCTCCTCGATCAGCTCCTTGACCAGCGTCTCGGCCATAGCCACCCCCGTGAGCCCTCGACATGTCCGGCCTCGTCACTCATGGTGCGCGAAAGTCACGCGGAGTGAAACACGCCATGCCGACATCTCACGCGTTCGCCGTCAAGGAAACCGCAGGTCAGCGGAAGACGACCGTCCGGTCGCCGTTGAGCAGCACGCGGTGCTCGGCGTGCCAGCGGACGGCGCGGGCCAGCGCGAGGCACTCCACGTCGCGTCCCACGGCCACCAGCTCCTCGGGGCTGTGGGTGTGGTCGACGCGCGCGACCTCCTGCTCGATGATCGGCCCCTCGTCCAGGTCGGCGGTGACGTAGTGGGCGGTCGCGCCGATCAGCTTCACGCCGCGCGCGTGCGCCTGGTGGTAGGGGCGGGCGCCCTTGAAGCTCGGCAGGAACGAGTGGTGGATGTTGATGATCGCGCCGGGCAGCTTGGCGCAGAAGTCGTCGGACAGGATCTGCATGTACCGGGCGAGGACGACGAGGTCGGCGCGGTAGTGCTCGACCAGCGTGAGGATCTCGGCCTCCTGCGCGGCCTTGCCGCCCTGCCCGGCCGGCAGGTGGTGGTAGTCGATCCCGTACGACTGGGTGAGCGGCCGCAGGTCGGGGTGGTTGGAGGCGACCGCGACGATGTCGATGTCGAGCAGCCCGGACCGCGTCCGGTAGAGCAGGTCGTTGAGGCAGTGCCCGCCCTTCGACACCATGATCAGCACGCGCGGGCGCTCGGCCAGCGGGTGCAGCCGCCACTCCAGCCCGAGTTCGGGCGCCAGGGCCGCGAACGCGCCGCGCAGCCCGTCGGGGTCGGTGTCGCCCGGCGCCGCGAACTGCACCCGCATGAAGTAGGTGCCGGTCTCGCCGTCGCCGAACTGCTGGCTCTCGACGATGTTGCACCCGCGCTCGGCCAGCAGCCCCGAGACGGCGGCCACGATGCCGGGCCGATCGGGGCAGGACAGGGTCAGCACGTACTCGTTCACGGGTTCGCTCACGGGTCTCATTCTTGCCGCGGCGCGGGAAGCGCCAGCTCAGGACGGGTCCCTTCCGAGCTTACGCGGCGGCGCCCGGCCGCGCCGCCGTACCGGCCGGTCGGGCGCGGCCCGCGGGCCGCCGTGTCCGCCGCCGCGTTGTCTACCGGTGAGTAGTTTGAAGCCCGGGCTTGGGGTTACCTTTGCCCCCATGCGGCGAATCGCGCTCGTGGCGCTGGCGGTCACCCTGGCCCTGGCGGGCTGCACCGGCAAGACCGGCGAGAAGGGCGGCGAGGGCGGGAAGGACGGACGTCCGGCGACGGCCGGCGGCATCCCGACCTCCGAGGGGACGCACAAGCAGAAGCTCGACGTGGGGACGGTCGGGCACCGCGAGTACCTGCTGCACGTCCCGTCCAAGGTCGCGGACGGGAAGTGGAAGGACGGCAAGCCGGCCGACAGGCCCGCGCTGGTCATCGCCCTGCACGGCGGCCTGGCCACCATGTCGAAGATGCGGGACCTGACCGGCTTCGACAGGCTGTCGGACGAGCACGGCTTCCTCGTCGCCTATCCCGACGGGGTCATGACCACGTGGAACGCGGGCGACTGCTGCGGCGCGGCGAAGGTCGGCAACGTCGACGACGTGGGGTTCCTCGGCAAGCTCATCGACAAGCTGACCGGCGCCGGGCTGGCCGACCCGAAGCGCGTCTACGTCACCGGGTTCTCCAACGGCGCCGGGATGGCGTACCGGATGGCCTGCGAGAAGCCGGGCAAGGTCGCGGCGATCGGGGTGGTCGAGGGCGCCCTGGTGACCGAGTGCGATCCGGGCCGTCCGGTCTCGGCGATGATCTTCCACGGGACGGCGGACGGGAACGTGCCCTTCAACGGGGGCGGCAACCGCGACTTCAACGACAGGCGCCCCTTCCCGCCGGTCTCGGACGCGGTCGACTTCTGGCGCAGGCTCGCGGGGCTGCCCCAGCCGCGCGAGCGGGTGAAGGCGCTCAGCGGCGACACCCGGTGCGAGAGCACGGGCAAGGGCGCGCACGGCGTCGCCGTGACCTTCTGCAGGATCAACGGCGGGCGGCACGCGTGGCCCAAGGAGGCGAGCCCGATGCTGTGGAGCTTCTTCGCCGCACATCCGCGCGGCGGGACGTGAGAGCTTTTCATATTCTCCCGGTAGTGTGGGATCGTGACGAGCATGAACCTCCGGGACCGCTATGACGCCGCGACCGCCGGGTTGGAGGCGCCGTTCGCCGTCGTCGACCTCGCGGCCTTCCGCGCCAACGCCGCCGACCTCGTGCGCCGCGCCGCGGGCAAGCCCATCCGGGTCGCCAGCAAGTCGGTGCGCTGCCGGGCCCTCCTGGAGGACGTCCTCGCGATGGACGGGTTCGCCGGGATCATGGCGTTCACCCTCCCCGAGGCGCTCTGGCTGGCCGCCGAGGGCGTCGGCGACGACATCCTCGTCGCCTACCCCACGGCCGACCGCACCGCGATCGCCGCGCTCGCGGAGGACCCCCGCGCCGCCCGCGCCGTCACGCTGATGGTCGACTCCCCCGAGCACCTCGACCTGATCGAGTCCGCCGCGGGCGACCGGCGCGTGCGGGTCTGCATCGACATCGACGCCTCGTACCGCACGCTCGGCGGCCGGGTCCGGATCGGCGCGCTGCGCTCCCCGCTGCACACCGCCGCCGACGTCCGGGCGTTCGCCGAACTGGTCCTCAAGCGGCCCTCGCTCGACCTCGTCGGGCTGATGGCCTACGAGTCGCAGATCGCCGGCGTCGGCGACGTGCCGCCCGGCCGGCCCGCGCGGGGCCGCGTCATCCGCGCCATGCAGCGGCAGTCCCGGGCGGAGCTGGCCCGGCGCCGCGCGGCGATCGTCCGGGGCGTCCGGGAGCTGACCGAGCTGGAGTTCGTCAACGGCGGCGGCACCGGCAGCGTCGAGAAGACCGCGGCCGAGCGCGCCGTCACCGAGGTCGCGGCCGGCTCCGGCCTCTACCAGCCGCACCTGTTCGACCAGTACTCCAACTTCACCGGCCGCCCCGCCGCGCTGTTCGCGCTGCCCGTCGTGCGGCGCCCGGCGCCCGGCGTCGTGACCTGCCTCGGCGGCGGCTACCTCGCGTCCGGACCGGCCGACACCGTCCGCCTCCCCCAGCCCTACCTGCCGACGGGCCTGTCCTACGACGGCAACGAGGGCGCGGGCGAGGTGCAGACGCCGCTGCTCGGACGCGCCGCCGACCTCCTGGCGGTGGGCGACCGCGTCTGGTTCCGCCACACCAAGGCCGGTGAGCTGTGCGAACGCTTCGACGCCCTGCACCTCATCGAGGACGGCCGGCGCGTCCGCACCGTCCCCACCTACCGGGGCGAGGGCCGCACGTTCCTGTGAGCGTCCCCGCGACCGTCTAGGTTGGGGGACATGAGCGACGCTCCCCTGATCAGTGTTCGCGGCGAGGCCGTCCTGGAGGCCGAGCCGGAGATCGCGCGGCTGTCGGTGCACGTCCAGTCGCAGGAGCCGGACCGGCGCACCGCCCTCGACCGGCTCACCGAGCGCAACCAGCAGTGCCTCGACCTGGTGAAGTCCTACGGCGAGGCCGTGGAGAGGCTGGAGACCGGCGGCCTGTCGATCACGCCGCTGCTGAAGTACCGGCGGCGCGAGGGCGACGTGCGCGCCTACCGCGGCACCGTCTGGATCAAGATCACGGTCAGCGACTTCGCGGTGCTGGGCGAGCTGGTCACCCGCCTCGGCGACCTGGAGCGCACCTACGTCTCCGGGCCGGAGTGGGAGCTGCGCCGCGACAGCGAGGTGTACCGGCGGGCCGCGCGGCAGGCGGCGAACGAGGCCGTCGACCGGGCCCGCGGCTACGCCGAGGCGCTCGGGGCCCGGCTCACCGGCCTGGTGGAGCTGTCGGACGAGGGGCTCGGCCGCGACACCGTCCCGGGCGGGCCCGTCGCGCTCGCCGCCGGCTACGGGCGGGTGGCGGGCGGCGGCCCCGCCGAGGAGCCCGAGCCGATCGACCTGGAGCCCGAGACGCAGATCGTCCGCGCCACCGTCGAGGCCCGCTTCACCGCGACGGCGCCCGACCTCGGCTGAACGGGCGGGCCCGCTGAACGGCGGGACCGCCGCGCCCGTACTCCAGGACGTGGGAGGAACGAACTGCGGGGCGTACCGGATCGGCCTCGGCGTCTACGCCATCGGGCGGCTCGCCGGCGCCGAGGCGGACGCGCTGTCGGCGCACCTGAGCGGCTGCCCGCCGTGCCGGACCGAGCTCGCCCGGCTCCGCGACGTCGCCGAACTGCTCGCCCGCTCGGTCCGCAGACGCGGAAGCGCCGGCCGCGGACCGCGGACCGGCGCCTCGGGAACGGGGCTCAGCGGCGCCTGCGCCTACGGCGCCGCAGGACCAGGGCGGTCACGATGACCGCGGCGCCCACGCCCGCGAACACCAGCCGCCTGTCGAGCTGACCGCCCTCGCCGTCCTCGTCGTCGGAGGGGCGCACCATCGCGCCGAGGGCCTTGGCGACCTGGTCGGCCTCCTCCTTCAGCCGCTCCGCGCCCCGCTGCGCGACGTTCTTCGGATTGACCCGCTCGGCGAGCTCGTCGATGGTGCGGGCCAGTTGCTGCCGGCTGCGCTCTATCTCCCGTTCCAGCGCCTCCGGGTCGCGGCTCTTGTCAGCCATGCCGTGTCCTTATCGTGTCGGGCGTACTCGCGCGGGCCGGGACCGTGACGAGCCGGGCGATGATCCGCACAGTCTTGCAGGTCTTCCCGGCGGATGCCCGCCGCACCCCAGCCGGTACCGTTGGAGCCACCATCCGAGCGAAAGGCGGGACAGGGTGTCCGAGCGGCTTCAGCCGGGCGACGTCGCCCCAGAGTTCGAGCTACCCGACGCCGACGAGACCGCGGTGTCGCTGGCCTCGCTGCGCGGCAAGCGCGTGATCCTCTACTTCTACCCGGCGGCCATGACCCCCGGCTGCACCAAGGAGTCGGTCGACTTCGAGGGAAGCCTGCCCGAGCTGGAGGCGGGCGGCGTCGCCGTCGTCGGCGTCTCCCCCGACAAGCCGGCCAAGCTCGCCAAGTTCCGGGACAAGGAGGGGCTCACGTTCCCGCTCCTGTCCGACCCGGACGCGAAGGTCCTCCAGGCCTACGGCGCCTACGGGGAGAAGAAGCTGTACGGCAAGGTCGTCGTCGGCGTCATCCGGTCCACGTTCGTCATCGACGCCGACGGAAGGATCGAGAAGGCGTACTACAACGTGAAGGCGACGGGGCACGTGGAGCGCCTCCGCCGCGACCTAGGCCTGTAGGCACCGCGCCGGCCCGCGCTCGGCCCGCGCTCGGCGCGGGCCGGGTGCGGGCGGGGGGATTCGAACCCCCACGGTGTCACCACCAACAGGACCTAAACCTGCCGCGTATACCTGATTTCGCCACGCCCGCCCGTGCTCTCGTCCGCGCCTTCGTCCGGGCTCGCGTCCGAGGGCGCGTTCAGCTTAGCGTCCTGATCGGCGGGCGCGGGAACGGTTCGCGCGGCCTCCCGGCGGGGCGCCCGGTACAGGGCCGCGACGACGAGCGCGGTGACGGCGAGCGCGATCGACGCGGTGAGGAACGCCGACTGGAGGCCGTCGCTGAAGGCCGCCCGCGCGTGGCCGGCGGCCTGCGGGCCGAGCCGCATCGCCACCGCGACGGACGTCCTCGCCTGCTCGGCGGCCGGGCCCGGCAGGTTCCCGAGGTCGAGGTTCGCGCGGTAGGCCGACTGCAGGAGGCTGCCGAGGACGGCGATGCCGAGCGCGCCGCCGAGCTCGCGGGCCAGGTCGTTCATCGCCGAGCCCACGCCCTGCTTCTCGGCGGGCAGCGCGTCGGTGATCGAGGCGGTGGACGGGGTCATGGCGAGGCCCATGCCGGCGCCGAACGGGACGAGTCCCGCGAGCAGCAGCCAGTAGGTGCTGTCCTCGTCCAGCAGCGAGAAGACCAGCATCGCGACGCCGACCAGGAGCAGCCCGGCCGTGATGACGCGGCGCGAGCCGATCCTCGCGGCCAGCTTCGGCGCGACGCCCCGGGCGAACGGCATCATCGTGAGCGCCATCGGCAGCAGGCTGACCGCGCCGACGAGCGCGCTGTCGCCCTTCACCAGCTGCAGGTACTGCAGGATGATGAAGACGAAGCCGAAGAAGGCGAAGAACTGCAGCGTGATCGTGAGGGCTCCGGCGGAGAACGCCCGGATGCGGAACAGCCGCGGGTCGAGCAGCGGGTTCGGCCGCTTCAGCTCCCACAGGACGAACCCGGCGAGGACGGCCAGGGCGGCGGCGAGGCCGAGCAGCGTCCGCGCGGAGGCCCAGCCGTGCGTCGGCGCCTCGATGATCGAGTAGACGCCGGCGCCGAGCCCGGCCACGGTGATCAGCGCGCCGGTGAGGTCGAGCCTCGGGGCCTCCGGCTCGGCCGACTCGGGGACGACCGCGAGCGTCGCGACCAGCGCGACCGCGGCGAGCACGACGTTCATCCAGAACACCGACCGCCACGACCAGAACTCCAGCAGCGTCCCCGACACCAGCAGCCCGAAGATGCCGCTGGCCCCGGCGACGCCCGCCCAGGCGCCGACCGCGCGGGTGCGCTGCGCGGCCGGGAACGTCGAGGTGATCGTGGACAGCGTCGCCGGCATGACCAGGGCCGCGCCGATGCCGAGGACGCCGCGCATCGCGATCAGCCAGTTCGGGTCGCCCGCCAGCGCCGCCGCGGCCGAGCCCGCGCCGAACACGACGAGCCCGGCGGCGAGCGCGCGGCGCCGCCCGTAGCGGTCGCCGATCGCTCCGCCGAGCAGCAGCAGCGCCGCGAAGACCAGCGCGTAGGCGTCGATGATCCACGACAGCTCGGTGAGGCCGGCGTGGGTGTCGCGGGCGATGGACGGCACCGCCGTGTTGAGGGAGGCCACGGCCGAGACCACCGTGGCGAGGGACAGCATCACGGCCGGCAGCACCGCTCGGTGGACGGCGCCCGGCCCCTGCTTCGGGGTGTTCATGCCTCGACCCTGCGCCCGGCCCGGACTATATTTCAACTGTGATGAATAAATCCGGGGGCGGGCGGGGGCGCCGGCGCGGCAGTCCCGACACCCGCGAGGCGATCCTCGCGGTGGCCCGCCGGCGGTTCCTGGCCGACGGGTACGGGCCGGTCACGATGCGGTCGGTCGCCGCCGAGGCGGGCGTGGACGCCGCGCTGATCAGCTATTTCTTCGGCTCGAAGAAGGGCCTGTTCGGCGCGGTGCTCGGGCTCGTCGCCAACCCGCCCGAGGTGCTGGCGGGCGCGCTGCCCGGCGACCCCGCCGAGCTGCCCGAACGCGTCCTGCGCGCGCTGGTCGGCGCCTGGGACGACCCCGAGCGCGGCGGGCCGCTGCTGCTCATGGTGCGCGCGGCCGTCCACGACCCGGACCTGACCCGGCTGGTGCGCGACCTGCTGGAACGCGAGATCGTCGGCCGCATCGCCGACCATCTGGGCGGCCCCGACGCCACCGCGCGGGCCGGGGCGTTCGGCACCCAGCTCTCCGGGCTGGTCTTCGCGCGCTACATCCTCGCGCTGGAACCCGTCGCCTCGATGACGCCCGATGAATTAATCCGGTACCTCACACCCGGCCTCCGCGCCGCCGTTCGCGGCCCGTCCCGCCGCCCCCGGACGCGGTGACCCGGTAGCGGACACGCCCGCGACGGGATTGCGGACGGCACATCGGACGATTCGGGCAGAGAATCTCAGCGCGCCCGGGGCGGGCGCTCTAGGCTGGCCGCATCCGTTCGCCACGCGCAGCCGGTGACAACATGATCACACAACTGGCGGGACCCCGTGGGCGCTGACTCCGTGAGCGCCGGCTTCACGCATCGCCTGCTGCCCTTCTCCGGCGCGGAGGAGTTCCTCGGCGGCGCCGTGCCGTTCCTGCGCGCCGGCCTCGACGCGGGCGACCGCGTCCTCGCCGTGTGCGGGACCGGGCGCGAGACGCTGCTGCGCGACGCCCTCGGGGCGGCCGCCGCGGGCGTCGAGTTCACCGAGGCCTCCGCCTGGTACGCGCACCCGTCCCGCACGCTCGCGGACTGCCTGGGCGACGCCTGCGAGAGCGCCCGGTCGGGGCGCCGGCTGCGCGTCCTCGGCGATCCCGTCTGGGCGACGCGGCCGCCGCTGGAGGTCGTCGAGTGGCAGCGCGCCGAGGCCGTGCTGAACGAGGCGTTCCGCGACACCGGCGCCGCGATCATGTGCCCCTACGCGGCGACGCTGCCCGCGTCCGTCGTCGCGGCCGGGCGCCGGACCCACCCCGAGACCGTGCGCGGCGCGCGGGCCCTCCCCAACCCCGGCTTCCTGAGCCCGCGGGCGTACTGCGCCCGGTGCGACGGCGAGCCGCTGCCCCCGCCGCCGGACGGCGCCGAGACGCTGGAGGTCGAGCGCCCCGACCTGTACTGGATCCGCGTGTGGGTCACCGACTGCGCCCGGCGCACGCCGCTGCCGGGCGGCGACCGGCAGCGGCTCCTGGTCGCGGTCACCGAGGTCGTCACGAACGCGTTCCGGCACGGCGAGCCGCCCGTCGTCCTGCGCGTGTGGGCCGACGCCTCGCCCGGCGCCGCCGCCCTGGTCTGCGAGGTCACCGACCGTGGACGGTGGGCGCCGGACGGCGGGTTCGGGCTCGTCCCGCCGAGGCCGGACGGCGGGCCGCCCGGCGACCGGTTCGGGCTCTGGGCGGTGCGGCTGCTGTGCTCGTTCGTCCAGATCCGGACAGGCCGCGACGGCACCGCCGTCCGGCTCCGCATCGCCCTGCCGGACGCCGGGACGGCGACCCGCCGGGGCCACCACGACGCGCCGAACGGAGCGTGAGGAACTCCATGCGTTGGGCTTCCAAGCGCACCGGACCGGCGTACGCTGAACAGATCCGCCTCACACCGATGGGCAGGCCATGGACACATCCTGGTTCGCCAAACGCCCCGTCAGCGCACTCCGACCCGGAGATCACGGCTGGCTGGCCTACAGCAGTCAGGAGGAGCGCGACGAGGTCATCGGGCCCTTCGTCCGGGAGGGCCTGGAGACCACCGAGAAGGTCGTGTACATCACCGATGTCCCGGCCGAACGGCTGCCCGGCCTCGGCGCGGGCCAGCCGATCGACGTGGACGCCCGCGTCAGGTCCGGTCAGCTCCGGGTGATCACGCTGCGGGAGGCGTGCCTCGACCGGAGCGGCGCGTTCGAACCGGCCAAGATGGCCGACACCGTCGGCCGCGAGGTCGGCGACGCGTTCGGGCAGGGCTTCCGCGCCGCGCGCGTCACCACCGACCACAGCTGGCTGCTGAACGGCCCCGGCCGACCCGGCCTCGGCCGGATGCTGGGCTGCGAGCACCGGGTCGGCGGCACCGTCTCGCCGAGCACCATGGCGATGGCGATCTGCCAGGTCGACCGGCACGCGTGCCCGCCCGCCGAGCTCACCGCCCTTCGCGACACACACGAGGTCCTCGTGGAAGTGAACCCCGAATTCGACGACGGGATACTGAAGATCGTGCGCACGTTCGAGCCCGAGGGGCTGCGCGTCGAGGGCGAGCTGGACGCCGCGCGGCACTCGGTGTTCGCCGAGCAGCTCCGGAGGCTGCGGCCCGGCCGCAACGTCCACCTCGACCTGTCCCGGCTCGGGTTCATCGACCTCGGCGGGCTGCACCTGCTGGCCAAGCACGCCACCCGGCTGCCCGCCGACGCCGCGCTGGTCCTGGACCACCTGTCGCCCGACGTCGAGAGCGTCATCGACATGGTCGGCTGGCACCGGCTGCCCGGCCTCGCCCGCGGGCGGCGGCTCGCGGAGACGGAGGGCATCGCCTGATGGCACTGGAGCACAAGGCCTTCATGTACCGGGGCACCGAGGACTTCCTGTCCGTCACCGTCCCCTACCTCGAATCGGGCGTGGAGAACGGCCAGGTCGTCATCGCCGTCGCCCGCGAACCCAACCTGACCGCCCTGCGGGACGTCCTCGCCCCGCACGGCGAAGCGGTCACCTACTACGACTCCGCCGTCTTCTACCAGCACCCCGTGCACACGCTGCGCGACTACCAGACCATCGTGAAGCAGAGCGCCCCGCGCACCGTCTGCGCCCTCGCCGAGCCGGTCTGGGACGGGTGGGACGAGCGCCAGACGCTCGAATGGGTCCGCTACGAGTCCCTCATCAACGTGGTCTTCGGCGAGTCCGGGGCGCGCGCCCTGTGCCCCTACGACACCGAGGTGCTGCAGCCCCGCATCCTCGACGAGGCGCGCCGCACCCACCCGCTGCTGCTCGCCCCGGGCCACGACGGCGCCAACGGCGACTACATCGACCCGGTCAGGTTCGGTTCCGGCTGCGACCGCCGGTCGCGCCCCGACCGCCCGGCCGGCGCGGAGTACTTCTCCATCGACGGCGACGACCTGCACGCGCTGCGCGTGTTCGTCGGCGAGCGCGCCTTCCGGCACGGCCTGGCCAAGCAGAAGGCGCAGAACCTCGTCACCGCCGCCAACGAGGTCGCCGCGAACGCGCTCCAGCACGGCACCCCGCCGATCGGGCTGTGGACGTGGCAGGACGGCGCCGACCTCGTCTGCGAGATCGGCGACCACGGCTTCTGGCGCCCCGGGCCCGACCCGCTGACCGGCTTCATCCCGCCCGACTCCGCCCTCCAGCGCGGCTTCGGGCTGTGGACCGTCCGGCTCCTGGTCGACCTGATGGAGCTGCGCGCCGGATGGGACGGCACCTTCGTCCGGCTGCGCTGCGGCTGACCGGGTGCCGCCGGCCGGGCGGGTGGATCAGGCCTGGCCGGCGGACCGGAGGGCGCCGGGGACGATCTCGGCGAGCGCGCGGAACGCCCGGCCGCGATGGCTGATGGCGTCCTTCTCCGCGGGCGCCAGCTCCGCGGTCGTGCGGGTCCCACCGTCCGGGAGGAAGATCGGGTCGTAGCCGAAGCCGCCGGTGCCGCGCGGCTCCCGGAGGAGCGTGCCGTGCATGCGGCCCTCGACGCAGTGCTCGGCTCCGCCCGGGACGACCAGCGCCGCCGCGCACACGAACGAGCCGCCGCGCCGGTCGTCGGCCACGTCGGCGAGCTGGTCGAGGACGAGCCGCAGGTTGGCGGCGTCGCGGTCGCCGGCGCCGAACCGTCCCGACCAGCGGGCCGACAGCACGCCGGGCATGCCGTTCAGCGCGTCCACGCACAGGCCGGAGTCGTCGGCGACGGCGGGCAGGCCGGTGAACGCGGCGATGGCGCGGGCCTTCAGCAGCGCGTTGCCCTCGAAGGTCGGCTCGGTCTCGGGCACGTCGGGGGCGCCGGGGAAGCCGTCGAGGCCGACGACGTCGAGGCCGACGAGGATCCGGCGCAGCTCGGCGACCTTGCCCTGGTTGCGGGTGGCGAGGACGATCCCGCTCATCGGCCGAGGGCCTCGTTCTGGATGCGGGTCAGCTCGGCGCAGCCGGCGGCGCCGAGGTCGAGCAGCGCGTCCAGCTCCGCCCGGTCGAACGGGGCGCCCTCCGCGGTGCCCTGCACCTCGACGAACCGGCCGTCGCCGGTGCAGACGACGTTCATGTCCGTCCCGGCGGCCGAGTCCTCCTCGTAGCACAGGTCGAGGCGGGGCTCGCCCTCCACGACGCCGACGCTGACCGCCGACACCGAGGTGATGAGCGGGTTCCCCCTGAGCAGGCGGCGCTCGCGCATCCAGCTCACCGCGTCGGCCAGCGCGACGTACGCGCCGGTGATCGCGGCGGTGCGGGTGCCGCCGTCGGCCTGCAGGACGTCGCAGTCGAGCTGGACGGTGTTCTCGCCGAGCGCCTTGAGGTCCAGGCACGCCCGGATGGACCGGCCGATCAGCCGGGAGATCTCGTGGGTGCGCCCGCCGATCCGGCCCTTGACGGACTCGCGGTCGTTGCGGGTGTTGGTCGCGCGCGGCAGCATCGCGTACTCGGCGGTGACCCAGCCGAGGCCGCTGTCGCGCCGCCAGCGGGGCACCGAGTCCTGCACGGACGCGGCGCACAGCACCCGGGTCGCGCCGAACTCCACGAGCACCGACCCCTCCGCGTGGTCGAGCCATCCGCGCTGGATGCGGACGGGACGGAGCCGGTCGAATGCGCGATCATCGGGGCGAGCCATGCGCCCACCCTAGCGGGCGGGCCCTCGCCGGATCCGGCCTACGGCGGGTGACGCGGCACTCACCGCGACGGCCCCGCGGAGGCGGCGCCGGGTCAGAACTCGTAGACGGCGCCGACCTCGGCCAGCTCGACCGGGCCGCGGAAACCGCTGGCCTTCGCCTCGGAGAGCGTCTCGGACGGGTCGTTCCACGGCAGCAGGTGCGTCAGGACCAGCCGGCCGACCCCGGCCCGCTCCGCGTGCTCGCCCGCCTCCCGTCCCGTCAGGTGCATGTCCGGCGGCAGGTCCGGCCGGTCGGCGAACCCCGCCTCGCACAGGAACAGGTCGGAGCCGCGGGCCAGCCGCACCAGGTCGTCGCTGTGGCCGGTGTCGCCGGAGTAGGTCAGGACGCTGCCGCCGTGCTCGATCCGCAGCCCGTAGGCCTCGACCGGGTGGTTCATCAGCGCGGTCGTCATCGTGAAGGGCCCGATGCGCACCGGCCCCGGCTCCAGAAGGCGGAAGTCGAAGGTGGCGGTCATCTCGGGGTTCGGTTCCAGCTCGTACGCCTTGATCATGTGGTCGGCGGTGTCGCGGGGGCCGTACACCGGGATGCGCGGCGCCGGGCCGTCCGGGCAGTACGTCCGCGCGATCCAGTAGACGGTGAGGTCGAGGCAGTGGTCGGGATGCAGGTGCGTGATGCAGATGGCGTCGATGTCCAGCAGGCCGTGGAAGCGCTGGAGGCTCCCGACCGCGCCGTTGCCGATGTCGAGGAGCATGGAGAAGCCGTCCGCCTCGACCAGGTAGCTGGACGCGGGGCTGTCCGGCCCTGGGAAACTGCCGGAACAGCCGATCACAGTGACCCGCACGCTCACTCCTCCTCTGCGGTCCCGAGGAATCAGGTCGTCAAAGCCTTGCTCAACGTGCTCTCCACCGAACCGATCTCCGGTCCGAGGAAGCGGCGGCCGAGCTCGGCGAACACGGCGGGGTCACCGGTGGCGCGGAACCGGTGCCGCGGCCGGGGCGTCGCCTCGGCGCGGGCCAGTCCCTGATCGTGCAGCACTCGGTACACGTCCTTGGCGGTCTCGTCGGCGCTTGAGACCAGTGTGACCCCGTCTCCGACCACATACGAGATGACGCCCGTCAAAAGCGGGTAGTGCGTGCATCCGAGGATCAGGGTGTCGCAGCCCGCGTCCACGATCGGGCGCAGGTAGCCGCGGGCGGCGTCGAGCAGGTCCTCGCCCATCGTCACGCCCGCCTCGACGAAGTCGACGAAGCGCGGGCAGGCGGCGCTGACCAGCTCGATGTGCGGCGCGGCGGCGAACGCGTCCTCGTAGGCGCGGCTGTTCACGGTGGCCTCGGTGGCGATCAGGCCGACCCGCCCGTTGGACGTGGCACGGGCGGCGCGCCGGGTCGCGGGGTTGATGACCTCCACGACCGGGACGTCGTAGCGTTCGCGGGCGTCGCGCAGCATCGCCGAGCTGGCGCTGTTGCAGGCGATCACCAGCATCTTCACGCCCTCGTCGACCAGCTCGTCGAGCATCTCCAGGGCGAACGCGCGGACCTGCGCGATCGGGCGCGGACCGTACGGCTGGCGGCCCGAGTCGCCGAGGTAGACGATCGGCTCGTTCGGCAGCTGGTCGAGGATGGCGCGGGCCACCGTGAGGCCCCCGAAACCGCTGTCGAAGATCCCGATGGGCGCGTCTGGGAGGCCGTCCCCCCGGGATGGATCTGACATGGTGCACAAGGCTAAGCGACACGGCCCCGCCCGGGTGCGTCATGCGTTGGACATCACACCGTCACGCACCGGAAAACCGTCCAGCTCACGCCGGTGGCGCGAGATCCGCTCGTTCGTCGTTCCGAAACGCCGGTGCGTCGCGCCGGTCAGGAGCGGGCGAGGGGGACGCGGGCGATCTGCCGGCTCTGCGCGACGAGGCGGCCGGCGCTGTCCCACACCTCCACCTCCTCGTCGAACCAGCCGCCGGCGAGGAGCCGCCCCGTGCCGTGCACGGCGAGCCAGCCGGGTGCCGGGACGGCCCGCATGTGCCAGGTCAGCTCGACGGTCGGGGCCCAGCCCTGCGCGCCGAGATTGAGCGCGACCGGCGGCAGCGCGTCCACGGCGAGGGCCAGGGAGTAGCCGTCGGGCTCCTGGCCGCAGGCGTGCCGGAAATAGGCGCGGATGTCGGGGCGCCCGCTCGGCCGCCCGTCCAGCCAGCCCATGGTCGTCCGGTCGAAGCGCATGTCCACCTGGTCGGCGAAGCCGCCGCCGGTGGCGGCGGGGGGCCGGAACCCCGTGCACTCCTCCAGCGGCGGCAGCGCGGCGGGCGCCTCGGCGGCGAAGTCGGGTTCGGCGGACGGGTCGAGGGTGCCGGTGGTGATCAGGGCGTCCACGACGGGCCGGCCGTCCTGGACGAGGGTGACGAAGGACGAGGCGGCCGTGCGGCCCACCTTGCGGGAGTCGACGACCAGCTCGGCCGGGCCCGCCTTGGCGACGCGGTGGAAGTTCGCCGCGGTCGAGACCGGGTGCTCGTGCGGGGAGGCGTCCACGGCGGCGCGGGCGAGCACGGCCATCAGGTAGCCGCCGTTCAGCGCCTGGGCGATGCCGTAGCCCTCGTCCAGGACGGCCTCGTACCGGCCCTCGCCGACCGCCTTCACCGCCGTCGAGTCCCCGAACCCGCTCATCCGCACTCTCCCGGTCCGACCGTCCCGGCGGAAGCCCGCCGGGACGGTTCTAGAATCACGTTCGAGTACGCACTCTACCCCGGCCGCCGGCCCTGTTCGCCGGCCGGCCGGTCAGGCCCAGAGCTGGCCTTCGAGCCGGGCCTCGGCCTCCTCCAGGGTGCCCCCGTACGCGCCGGTCGACAGGTACTTCCAGCCGCCGTCGGCGACGATGAACACGATGTCGGCGCGCTCGCCGGCCTTCACCGCCTTCTTCGCCATCCCGATCGCCGCGTGCAGCGCCCCGCCGGTCGAGATGCCCGCGAAGATGCCCTCCTGCTCCAGCAGCTCGCGGGTGCGGCGCAGCGCGTCCAGCGAACCGACCGAGAACCGGGTCGTCAGGACGGAGTCGTCGTACAGCTCGGGGATGAAGCCCTCGTCGATGTTGCGCAGCCCGTACACCAGCTCCCCGTACCGGGGCTCCGCCGCGACGATCTTGATGTCCGGCACCCGCTCGCGCAGGAACCGGCCGACGCCCATCAGCGTGCCCGTCGTCCCGAGCCCGGCGACGAAGTGCGTCACCGACGGCAGGTCGGCGAGGATCTCCGGGCCGGTCGTCTCGTAGTGCGCGAGCGCGTTGGCCTCGTTGCCGTACTGGTACAGCATCACCCAGTCGGGGTTCTCCCCCGCCAGGCCCTTGGCCACCCGCACGGCCTCGTTCGAGCCGCCCGCCGCCGGGGAGGAGATGATCCGCGCGCCCCACATCTCCAGGAGCTGGCGGCGCTCGGCGGAGGTGTTCTCCGGCATCACGCACACCATCGAGTAGCCGCGCAGCTTGGCGACCATGGCCAGCGAGATGCCGGTGTTGCCGGACGTCGGCTCCAGGATCGTGCAGCCGGGCGTCAGCAGCCCCTCCTTCTCCGCCTTCTCGATCATGTGGAAGGCGGGGCGGTCCTTCACCGAGCCGGTGGGGTTGCGGTCCTCCAGCTTCGCCCAGAGCCGCACGTCCTCGCTCGGCGACAGCCGCGGCAGCCCGACCAGCGGGGTGCCTCCGAGCGAGTCCAGCAGTGAGTCGAATCGCATGTGGCGCTCGTTCCGGCCGGCTCAGCCGCCGGCGACGGCCGGGAGGATCGTGACGCTGTCGCCGTCGGCGACCTCCGTCCCCAGCCCGCCGAGGAAGCGCACGTCCTCGTCGTTCAGGTAGACGTTGACGAACTTGCGCAGGCCCTTGTCGTCCACGAGCCGGTCGCGCAGGCCCGCGTGCCGGGTGTCCAGGTCGGCGAACAGCTCGTCGAGCGTGCCGCCCTTGCCCTCGACGGCCTTGGCGCCGTCGGTGAGGTTGCGCAGGATCGTCGGGATCCGGACCTCGATCGCCATCGCGATGATCTCCTTAAACGTCGTACGGGACTGCCCGCCCCTGGTGTTGAACCGGGCGGGCGGCGGGATGATTCCAGGCGTGATCAGCGCGTCAGCGACAGTCGTAGACGACTTCGGCGCGCGAGTGCCCGAACAGGAAGCTCTGCACGGGCGGCACCGCTGGGGCCCCGGCGCGGCGCCCGGCGCCGCCCGTCCCATGCCCGCTCGTCCACATGTCGACCAGTTTACCGGCCGCGGGGCCGCCGATCCCGGCCGCCTCCGGACCTTCCGCGCCGCGCATCCCGCCCTCAGGCCCCCTCGACGACCGAGACCTCTTCCTCGGTGACCTCGCCGTCCACGATCCGGAACGAGCGGAACTCGGCCCGGTCGTCCTCGCGGGTCGAGACGAGGACGTAGTGCGCGTTCGGCTCCGACGCGTAGGAGATGTCGGTGCGGGAGGGGTAGGCCTCGGTCGCGGTGTGGGAGTGGTAGATCACCACCGGCTCCTCGTCCCGGTCGTCCATCTCCCGCCACACCTTCAGCTGCTCCTGGGAGTCGAACCGGTAGAACGTCGGGGAGCGCTCGGCGTTGACCATCGCGACGAACCGGACGGGCCGGTCCGAGCCGACCGGGCCCGCGATGATGCCGCAGGCCTCGTCGGGGTGGTCCGCGCGCGCGTGCGCGATGATCTGGTCGACCAGGGCCCGTTCAATCGTCAGCATGGCCGCAAGCTTAGGCGGCGCCTACTCCAGGGCGCGGACGAGACCGTCCTGCAGCATCGTCAGCCAGTCGTAGGCGGCGAACATGGGGGCGCGCGGGTCGCGCTGGTCCAGGCCGCCCGCCTCCTCGTACCAGTCCTCGCTGATGTCCAGCCGGGTGCCGAGCGCCAGCCGGAGGTCGTTCAGCGCCCGCAGCCACTCCTGCATCTGCTTCTCGTCGAGGACGGCTTCGGTGCCGTTCTCCCCCAGCGCCCCGAGCACCGTCCGGGCCGCCTCGCGCTTGCCGTCGCGCAGACCCATCTCGGTGTAGCGGCGGAACTCCCCGGCGGCCTCGCCGTCGTCGCGGTAGGCGTCCGGGAACAGCCGCGCCAGGACCGGATCGTCCGACTTCGTGGCGTTCTCGGCGATGCCGAGGGACGCCAGCTCGCCGTCCTCACCGGCCTCCTCGCCGAGGAGGGCGAGCAGCTGCTCCATGAGGGCGCGCAGCAGCGCGGTCTCCTCCGGCTCCAGCCGCACCCGGAAGCCGTCGCGCTTCTTCTTCACATGGCTCATCGGCTCAGTCGTCCCGTTTCACGGTCGCCCACAGTCCGTAGGAGTGCAGGATCTCCACGTCCCGCTCCATCTCCTCGCGGGTGCCGTTGGCCACCACCGCGCGGCCCTTGTGGTGCACGTCGAGCATCAGCTTCTCGGCCTTGGCCTTGGGGTAGGCGAAGACGGCCTGGAACACGTACGTGACGTACGACATCAAATTGATCGGGTCGTTCCAGACGATCGCCAGCCAGGGCCGGTCGGCGCTCACGTCCTCCGCCGCCTCCGGCCGCTTCGACTCCACCGGTGCGGGCGCCGTGCTCATGGCGCTCATTGGCCGGATCTCCCCTCTCTTCTCTCGCGCGGTCCCGCCCTGGAGGACGCGGCCGCCCGCCGCATCCGATGCTATGCGCCGCTCCCCCGCGCCGTGTGACGGCCCGCGTCACCATGGTGCCCGCAGTCGGCCCTAAAGTTCCACTTGTGGACCTTGGTGACGGCACGGCCCTGCTGACCGACCAGTACGAGCTGACCATGCTGCAGGCCGCCCTGCGCAGCGGGACGGACGGCCGCCGCGCGGTCTTCGAGGTGTTCGCGCGGAGCCTGCCCGCCGGGCGCCGGTACGGGGTCGTCGCCGGCACCGGGCGGCTCCTGGACGCCATCGAGACGTTCCGCTTCGGCGACGCCGAGCTGGAGTTCCTCAGCGAGAACGGCATCGTGGACGAGCCCACGGTGCGCTGGCTGGAGAAGTACCGCTTCACCGGGAACGTCTGGGGCTACCCCGAAGGCGAGTGCTACTTCCCCGAATCGCCGATCCTGATGGTCGAGGGGACGTTCGGGGAGGCGGTCCTGCTGGAGACCCTCGCCCTGTCGATCCTCAACCACGACTGCGCGATCGCGTCCGCCGCGTCCCGGATGGCGCAGGCCGCGCAGGAGCGTCCAATCATCGAGATGGGGTCGCGGCGCACCCACGAGCGCGCCGCCGTCGCCGCCGCCCGCGCCGCCTACATCGCCGGGTTCACCACCACGTCCAACCTGGAGGCGGGCAGGCTGTACGGCGTCCCGACCGCCGGGACGAGCGCCCACTCCTTCACCCTCCTGCACGACAGCGAGCGGCACGCGTTCGAGGCGCAGCTCGCGGCCCTCGGCGAGGGCACCACGCTGCTGGTCGACACCTACGACGTCGAGCGGGCCGTCCGGACGGCGGTGGAGCTGGCGGGCCCGGACCTCGGCGCCGTCCGGATCGACAGCGGCGACCTCGGCGTGATGGCGCGGCGCGTCCGCGAGCAGCTCGACTCCCTCGGCGCGCACGGCACCCGCATCGTGGTGACCGGCGACCTCGACGAGTACGGCATCGCGGCGCTCGGCGCGGCGCCCGTGGACGGGTACGGCGTGGGGACGTCCCTGGTCACCGGTTCCGGCGCCCCCACGGCGTCGCTCGTCTACAAGCTCGTCGCGCGGGCGGACGGCCCGCGGGAGGACGCCCCCATGCGCGCGGTCGCCAAGCGCTCGACGGGCAAGCCGAGCCGCGGCGGCCGCAAGACCGCCGTCCGCCGCGTCGACGGGCACGGCGTCGCCTACGCCGAGACCGTGTTCACGACCGAGCCGACGCCCGGCCCCCACGACCGCGTCCTCCAGGTGCCGCTGGTGCGGGACGGCGAGGTCGTCGGACGCGAGGCGCTCGGCGACGCGCGGGAACGCCACGCGCGCTCGGTCGCCGAACTGCCTCCGACGGCGCGCCGGCTGTCCAAGGGCGAGCCCGCCGTCCCGACCGAGTTCGTCAACGGCGGCCCGCGCCGTTGAGCCGTCCCGCGTGGGGGAACAAGGCTGGGGTACGGTCGGTGCAGATCCGGTGGGGCAACCGGTAAAGGGAGCGGTCATGGGCAAGAAGGCTCTGATCATCGTGGACGTGCAGAACGACTTCTGCGAGGGCGGTTCGCTGGCCGTCGGCGGTGGCGCGGCGGTGGCGACGGCGATTTCCGAGTACGTGGCCGCGCACCGGTCCGAGTACGCGCACATCGTGGCGACCCGCGACTTTCACCTCGACCCGGGCGGCCATTTCTCCACCGAACCGGACTTCGCCGACACCTGGCCGCCGCACTGCGTGATCGGCACCCCCGGCGCCGACTTCCACCCCAACCTCGCCCTCGCCCCCATCGAGGCCGTGTTCAGCAAGGGCCGCGAGACCGCCGCCTACAGCGGCTTCGAGGGGTTCTCCGACGACGAGACCCCGCTCGCCGACTGGCTCGCCGCCCGCGGCGTGGACGCCGTCGACGTCGTCGGCATCGCCACCGACCACTGCGTCCGGGCCACCGCGGTGGACGCCGTCCGCGCGGGCCTGCGCACCACCGTCCTGCTGGACCTCACGGCCGGGGTCGGCAAGGCCACCGTCGACAAGGCGCTGGACGAGCTCGGGCAGGAGGGCGTCGTCCTCGCCGGCGCCCCGGTGGTGACCGCCTGACCATGCCCCCGAACCCCACAGAGCCCCTGGTCATCCTGGTCGCCGGCGTGTCCGGCAGCGGCAAGACCACCATCGGCACGCTCCTCGCCGAACGCCTCGGCTGGGAGTACGCGGAGGCGGACGCGTTCCACTCCGAGGCCAACGTCGCCAAGATGCGCGCGGGCCACCCCCTCACCGACGAGGACCGCCTCCCCTGGCTGCGCGCCATCGCCGCGTGGATCGCCGACCGCCTCGCCACCGGCCGCCCCGGCGTCGTCACCTGCTCCGCCCTGAAACGCGGGTACCGCGACATGCTGCTCGACGGTCACGAGGACGTCCGCCTGGTCCTCCTGGACGGCGACCGCGACACCATCGCCGCCCGCATGCGCTCCCGCAAGGGCCACTTCTTCAAGGCCGACCTCCTCGACTCCCAGTTCGCCGACCTCGAACCCCCGGCCCCCGACGAGAACATCATCACCGCCCCCATAACAGGCACCCCCGAAGAGACGGTCACCCACATCCTCAAGGCCCTCGCCCTGACCCCCGCCTCCCCCTGACCTCATGCCCATGACGGTGATCGCCTGACGTCACTTCCGGGTGCCGTGCAACGAGACCGGGTCGTGGCGGCCCGCACGCCCGGTTCGGCGATCACACCTGCTCCACCACGGCCACGCGTCCCAGATCGGAACGAAGAGAGACCCGGCTGGTGCCGGGCCTCTCGGTGTGCGGGGCTTCGGCCGGCGCCGAAGCCTTGGTGAAGGGTGACGGCCGGCGGCCGTTGCCCGTGGCTGGTCAGGTGCTCTTGCGAAGGGTCTCGCGCCAGCACTCGCCCAAGATCCACAGGGCTCGGTCGTCCCAGTCGCCGTGAACGTCGACGTTCCCTCCCTTGGGGGAGATGGTGAGGGAACTGGGGGCGGCCGCCTCGACCTGTACGGACCCGCCGTTGGTGTAAGCGGCGAGTTCACCGCTGGTCTTGCCGACCTTGATCGAGCTCCACCAGCCCTTGGTGGACAGAACGGCCGTGGAGTTCGTGGGGATCTCCTCGACACTGATGCGCCCGAAGGCGGTCAGTTGGACGCGCCCGATCGGGCCGGTGGTGGTGATCCGACCTCGCGTGTACGCCTGGATGAGGTAGGCGAAATCGCGCGGAACGCGGACGGTGACCGCCGTGACCAGCGCGCCCCATGCCCACAGGCGGTCACAACGGACGAAGCAGTATCCGTTGGTGGTGGGATCCAGGATGACCCCCTCGGGGATCCTGCCGAGTCCGAGGCCGCTCAGGACGACCTGGACGTCCGGGCGGTCTTCGGCGACGATGGTCATCGCACCGAATCCGCCCTCGAGAATCGGGCTGAGGCCGGGTTGCACGGTCAGAAGGCGCTGCTTGAGAAGACGACGCATGTCGTACTCCTTGAGTGTTGTGGTCTGGGTTGTGTCGCACACGCGCCCATGCGCGGTTGCTGATGATCACCGTCCGCATGATGGCTCCCTCCGCAACCAGGCGATCACCGCCCCTTGCCGGCAGCACGAGGGGACGGACGCCGCCCGCGCATCGGAGGTCCCCAACGTGTCCAGACAGCGAGCTCTCCAGGCATCAGTGGCGCCGGTAGCCGGAGAACGCACCTGTGGCCGCGTCGCCCTTATCGCGTCAGTGCGAAATACCCTCTACGCCGGGTGACACAGTGCGCGCTCAGTGGACAGACCGTGGGAAGCTCCAGGCCAGGGAGACTGTTACGGCCGGGTGAGTTTGGCGGCCACGGCGTCGAGGACCCAGTCCAGGCCGGTCGCGAAGGATGTCTCGGCGTCCACGTCCGTGCCGTCGTGCACGGCCTTGGCCAGGGCCGGGAAGCGGCCCGTCGCCAGCATCCTCGTCATGTGCGGGCCGGAGGCGCGCTGCCAGTCGAGTGTGGACAGGCCCGTGGCGCGCTCGGCCCGCAGGTTCGCGATCTCGAGCCTGGAAAGCCCTGGTCGAGTAAACGGCTCGCGATTTCGCACGTCTGGCTCGGACTGGAAGACCCTCAACCGCCCTGGGCCCGGCTTCCCGCTGTCCGCGTCGGCGTCCAGGGCGTAATGATCACTCCGCTGATCTGGAGTGTTCACGCTGCCTGGCGTTGAAGCGCGCCTTCTTCTGGCGGTTGCCGCACGTGTTCATCTCGCACCACCTGCGGGTGCGGCTCTGGCTGGTGTCGAAGAAGGCGGCCCGGCAGGTCGGTGATGCGCACAGGGCCAGCTTCCCGTCTCGTTCACCTGCGAGGATGCTGACCGCATCGGCGGCGATCACGCTGAGGGCGTCCTCCACGCGGGACGCCGGGCCGAGCCGCCATCGCCGCGCGCCCTCGGGGGTCAGGATCGCGGCGGCCCGCCCCTCGACGCTGCGGTCATTGATGACCTGGACGGCGGGCGCGGGGAGAGCGTCCTGGGTCGCGGCCGCCGTCGCGGCGAGGTGAATCGACTCCCTCAACTCCCAGGCGAGGTCAAGTTGGGCGGCGGTGCAGGAGTCGACGCCGAGGCCGTTCACCGCCAGCCAGTCGACAAGTCGTCGCGGGACGGGAATGCGCTCCACAGGGTCGCCACAGCGCTCCGTCAGGGTCGCCGTGAAGCTCGTCGCCAGCACGGTGCCGAGGCGGAAGTCGGGGAACCCAGCGCGCATGGAACCACCTTAGCCGGTTGCACGTCGCCGGAGGCGCTGCTAGAACCGTCTTAGCCGGTTCCGCTAAGGCCAGGAGGTCTCATGCCGCACCCGACCAGCGACGTTCGAGCTTTCGAAGCCCGCGCGACCGACGCCGACCTCGACGATCTGCGCGCGCGGCTGGCCGCGGCGCGGCTGCCGGAGGCCGAGACGATCCGTCGCACCGCGCCCGGCCCTCGCCGATGGGACCAGGGCGTACCTCTCGCCGACCTCGTCGATGTCGTGGACTACTGGCGCACCGGGTACAGGTGGCGGTCGTTCGAAGAGCGCCTCGACCGCATCGGCCAGTTCCGCACGACCATCGATGATCTGGGCGTCCACTTCCTGCACCGCCGATCCGCGCGCGCGGACGCCACTCCTTTGATCCTGACGCACGGCTGGCCGGGCAGCGTCGCCGAGTTCGTCGACGTGGTGGACGAGTTGGCAGATCCGAAAGACGCGGACGCGCCCGCGTTCCACGTCGTGGCGCCGTCGCTACCGGGCTTCGGCTACAGCGACAGGCCGGCCGTCACGGGGTGGGGGACCGAAAAGATCGCGGCCGCGTGGGTGGAACTGATGGAACGGCTCGGCTACAGCAGGTTCCTGGCCCACGGCGGCGACTGGGGAGGCAATATCACCACGGTCCTCGGCGGCAGGTTCCCGGAGCACGTCCTCGGCATCCACACCCTGTTCGCGGAGGCGCCGCCCGGCCTGCCAACGGACGGGCTGACGGCGGCCGAGCGCACATGGGCCGAGGACACCCGCGATTTCTGGCGCCACCGCGCGGCGTACGCGAAGCAGCAGGCGACCCGCCCCCAAACCATCGGCTACTCGCTCGTCGACTCACCGGTCGGGCTCCTCGCCTGGATCCTCGACAAGTTCGCCGAATGGTCCGACACCGAGGACAGCCCGTTCGAGACGATCTCCCGCGACAGAATCCTCGACGACGTCACCCTCTACTGGCTGACGCGGACCGGCGCGTCCGCGGCCCGCATCTACTACGAGAGCCACAACTCGCTCGACCCCGAACTCCGGGTCGACGTCCCGTCGGCCATCACGATGTACCCGCGCGATGTCGAGAAGTGTCCGCGCCCCTGGGCAAAGGAGCGGTACCGCCAGATCGTCCGCTGGAACTCGCCCGAGAAGGGCGGACACTTCCCGTCGCTGGAGGTTCCCGAGTACTTCGTCAAGGACCTGCGGGAAGGTCTCGCGGCGGTGCTGGCCGCCACCCGGTGAGGAGTCAGTGACGCGCCCCTCCCGGGTGGTTCAGCCGTCCAGAGCTAGGCGTTCTTGATGGCCGCACTGAGGCGCCGGAGCGCCTGGGGGGTGAGGAGAAGCTTGGGGCCGTCCGGGTCCTTGCTGTCACGGACGGCCACGACCTCGCCGACGCGGGGGACCTCGACGCAGTCGCCGCCGTTGTTGGAACTACGGGCCGCCTTGCGCCATACGGCGGTACTCAGGTCCACGTTTTCTGTCCTGACTTCGTCGTGCAGAAGATGAGATCGGCCCACGGGACACGCAGCGGACTGTACGAACGCGTCCCAGCTAGGCCCTGTCCGGGCGATCAAGCCGGGTTCAGTCTTCGGGAATCCGCACCGACAAGGCGCTGCGGAGCTACCTCTGCCGGATCAGACGGTGATCGGCTTGCGGTAGCGGACGTGCTCATTCTGGCGCCGGAACCCTACGCCCTCGTAGAGGTCGTAGGATCGGTGCGGATTCGCGGTGCCGGTGTACAACCGGGCAGTCTCTGCACCGTGCTCGCGAAGGCATCGCAGCCCGTCCAGTAGCAGGGCTCGCCCAAGTCCCAGACGCCTTGACTCTTTCCGGACGCTCAATTCTTCGACTTCCCCCACGGTGGCGTCCTGCCGATGGATGGAGCACAGGGCGACACCGGCCATATCTTCCCGATCCCAAGCAGCCCGCCAGCAGGTCGGGTCGGCCGTGGCGAGGAAGCTCTCGAACGTCCACCTCTCGGTGAAGGCGGCCTCCGCATATGAATCGACGACCGTTTTCCAGGCCGCGCGGTAGCTGCTTGGATCGACGGCTCCGACTCGGATGCCGGCTGGCAACGGCTTGCCGTCGGGGAGCTGTCGGAGATCGGCCAGCTCCAGCTCTACCAGGCTGAAGACACGTCGGTATCCCGAGTCGAGCAGTAGCGCCGTTGCATCCTGTTCAGAGGCCATGGCGTTCGCGCCGAGCACGGCCGTCTGTGCGGTTCCATGCTGTTGCACGAGCTGGCGGATACGGCTTTCTGCCCAGTTGAGCATGGCTGAGCCGATGCCCTGGCCGCGGTGCTCGGGCAACAGGTAGCCGCGGTGCAGGTACAACCACGTCCCGTCCCGCTCCTGCCACCGCCTGATCGTCGAGTAGCCGACGACACCACCGTTGTGCTCCACCAATGCCTGGTTCTCGGATGGGTCGTCGAGCTTGGCGGAGGCTTCGGCGATCTCGGCTGCCGTCGGGAGACCTTCCACAACCGAGCGGGCGTCGATCCGGTCCCGCTCTGCACAGCCGAGCCGCACAGCGGCCATGGCTCTGTGGTCTTCGTGGCCGTGATATGGCCGGAGGACGTAGCCAGGCAACTGTTCTAGCGATGCAAGCCCGTTGCCGCTGTTCACGCTCACACCAAGACCCCCGTTACGTTGGATATGCGGCGTCATCGATCACGGAAGCGTAGGCCGTGCCGATCAGACGGCAGAACTCGTTTTCCGCAGCATGACCGTTCGCGGAGATTTGACGGACGAGGCGTGGGACCGGCTGCGGCCGTTCCTGCCCATGAATAACGGTCGGTGCGGCCGGTGGCGGGACCACCGTCAGGTTATCGACGGCATCCTGTATCGGGCACGGACTGGGGTGCAGTGGCGTGACCTGCCGGAACGCTTCGGTCCGTGGAAGACGGTCTACGAACGGCACCGGCTTTGGTCGGCTCTTGGCGTCCAAGGCCGCCGCATGATCGTTGGTTGTCCACACAACACCTGACTATCAACGTCGGCCTCACCCACTTGTGCGCCACCGGAACCAGTAGTCGACTCCGTCGACGCGGTAGCGGGCACCTGCATCGAATCGCACCTCACCCACAAGCCGACGAACACCCTCCGGCAGATGACGGTAGGGCGCGAGGAGGGAATCCAACTCGTCGTAGCGGGGATCGATCCCTCCGTTCCCCGGATGGCTAGCCGACTCGACCGTCCCGGCTTCATACCGTTCGTTCCACCTGGCGAAGATCGCCCACTGCTCGCGCTCCATCGTCATCGCCGCCTCGCTCGCGGGCCACACGAAGTACTCGCCGGCATCATCGGCGTAGTCGAGACTCTCGAAGTAGTGCGAAGCACCATTGATGACCGCGAGCCCTTTGCGCGGCCCGTCGTACCACTCCAACTCGGCGTACACCCGCTCGAAGCCGTCCGCGATCAACTGCTGTTCGTCCCAGGTCTCAGCCACGTCGGGAGGCTACCAACCAGCGGTCTCCGCATCCCTAATCACGATCTACGGCTGGAGTACTAGGCGTGCTTGATGACCTCACCGAGGCGGCGGAGCACCTGGGGGGCGATGAGGAGCTTGGGGCCGTCCGGGTCCTTGCTGTCACGGACCGCCACGGCGTCACCTACACGGGCAACCTCGACGCAGTTGCCGCCGTTGTTCGAGCTGCGGGAAGCCTTGCGCCACACGGCGGTGCTCAAGTCCATTTTTCCTGCGCCACCTTCGCTATCAGTTCGAGAGACTGGTCTACGGGATACGCGGCGGACTGGATTGACGCGAACAACCCGGCGAGCCGATTGAGTTCGGCGCGGTCCGTGGTCGTGTCGCCGTTGATCGGGTTGTCTTTGTAGCCTACCTCGCTTCCGTCCGGGAGGGTACCGATGGCGAATGCGCCGCCGATGCCTTCGTGCAGGCGAAGCGGAATGATCTGGATGCGCACGAGGCGGGACGAGACCTCGATAAGGCGCTGGAGTTGTTCGCGCATCACCTCGGCTCCACCGGCGTCGCGATAGAGCACGCTCTCGTCCAGCACGTAGAGGAGGTGCGGCGGCGTCCGGTCCCCGTTCAGGATGCCCTGCCGCGCCAGTCGGGCCTCAAGGGCCGCCTCGTCGTCGAGGATGGCGGCGGCGTAGGCGGGCACTTGGAGCAGGCCGGGCACGATCAAAGGCTCGTAGCTCCGGATCCTCTCGAACTTCGGTTCCTGCATGGCCCAGTCGACGAACCATGCGGGGACGGCGTTGGTTCCCTTGTAGAGGCCGTCCCACAGGTGGGTGAGGGCTTCGCGGGTGTCGAGGACGCGATCGGCGTGGACGGCTAGGAGCCGATCAGGCCGAGACTCCCCCCGCTCCACGGAGCCGACCGTGCTCTTCGAGTAGGGCGCGCTCTCCTGGATGAGTTCGCAGAAGGCGGCGATGCTCAGGCCCGCCGCCTCTCGATAGCGCCGTAGCTCGGACCCGAGGAGCGCGTTCGGCGACTCCCACGGCCGCAGATCGTTCGGACGCTGTCCCATCGCTGTTTCTCCCTTGCTTCGAATGACCGGCGATGACCGGCATCGACCGGCTATGAACGGCGAATGACCTGCGGATGCGCACACCATGGGCACGCTTTGCAGTTCTGGCGATACTCAGGGTGACATACAGGCGATGATTCGACCACTGGATTTCGGAAACAGATTTCTGGAGGTCGAATTCATGATCGATTCGGGAACGGCGGCAGAAGCCGTCCTGATCGAATCGTCGGAACATGCGCCACAACAGGCGCGCTCCTGGGTCGCCGACGTTCTCGCCAAGTGGCGCCTAGGCGACGACTACATCGCGAGGACCGTGGTCACAGAATTAGTCACGAACGCCTATAGGCACACCGACACGAAAGCCATTCCCGTACGTCTGGTCTTGGAAAACGGCTACTTCGTGGTGGAAGTGGAGGACAGGTCCGATGTGGCACCGGTTCTCCTGGGCGAGGACGACGCGGCGGAGTCCGGGCGGGGGCTGCTCATGGTCGCCCTGCTCGCCACCGAGTGGGGCGTCCGGATGCTGGACGGCGGCGGGAAGGTGACATGGGCTCGGCTTCACGGGTGAAAGTGGCACGCAGCCGCCTGGTGATGGGGTGGTGGCGTGTCCGGTTCGGGCATGCCACCGCCGAACGGCACCTTGACGTCCTGGCCGCCGCGACGCACGCTCACGGCTGGTCCCCACCTCAAAATCTACGTGGAGTCGCCGCCGGTGCTGTGGGTCTTCCCCGAGGGCGCCGGAAGCCTTGCGGTCAGCGTCACGGCGGAACGTGCCGGCGGGCGGTGGGGCTACCGCGTCTCAGGGGCGCTGCGGTACCCGTGCGACGGCCCTCAGCGCGTGGCGGGCGTCCTCAGCGACGTCCTCTGGGATCGCCTGGGCGCGCGCCTCGCCGTCGGCTCTGTCGCGGCGCCGCGGTGACACGGCGGCGCTTGGCTGCCGTTCAGTTCGCGGCGCAGGGCCGCGATGTCCGCGGCGGCGGTGCGGTCCTCGCGGGGGTCGCCGGTCTTGCGGCGGCGCTCGTTGGCGATCTGGTCGGCCTGCCGCTTGCGCAGCAGCGCCGACACCTGGTCGGGCTCCAGCAGGCCGGGGATGCCGAGGAACTCCTCCTCCTCGGCCGACCCCGGCTCGGCGTTCATGCCGAACCCGCCGCCGTCGTAGAGCACGCGGTCGAACGTTGGGTGTGGGCTGACGGAGCCGGAGGCAGCGGCCCGGCTGCGACGAGCCGACCATCACGCAGGTCGACGACGGCGCTCGCGACACGGACGTCCGGCCGACGGGACCGCCTGGATCACCTTGCGCGGGGCGACCGGTCACGGACGGTGCAGAGCAGGCACCTCACCTTGCGAGAGGTGCGACACTCAACCGGAGGGTTCTCATGAACCGCGAAACCGCAGAACTGAAACTCGTGCTTCAGATCATCGCAGGCCTCGGTGGGTTCGCTCTCATCGGCGGCATCATCGGCACCCTGCTCGGTGTCATCATCGGCCTCATCGTCGGGGCGAGCGTTCCCCTGAGCCTCGGCGTCTTCATCGGCGCCGTCGTCGTGGGGCTCGGCGCCTTCGGCGGCGGAAAGTTCTACATCTGGTTCGCATTCCGCAGGCCCCGCTCCAGGAGCAACCAGGCCGTCTGAGAGGACGGCCCCATGTGAGAGGCTCGCGCCTCTCCGCACCACAAACGAGGGCCTGGCTGAGCCAGGCCTCGTTCTGCTTCCGGATGCGAGGGGTCGACCGCTACAGCGCAAGCTCCGACGTCAACGGCCGTAATCGCACAATGGCGTCCGGACGCTGGACGGTGAGGGAAGGCCTGGCGCCGGAAGCCTTGCGGTCGGCGTCACGGCGGAACATGCCGGCGGGCGGTGGGCCTACCGGGTCTCGGGGGCAATGCAGTACCCGTGCGACGGCCCTCAGCGCGTGGCGGGCGTCCTGGACGACGTCCTCCGGGATCGCCTGGGCACGCACAGCGCCGCCGACTCTGCGGCGGGCTCAGCCGCGACGCGGCGGTGACGCGTCAGCTGCGGCGCTTGGCGGCCCAGTCGCGGATCTTGGCTATGCGTTCGCGGATCTCCTCCGCGCTCGCCTGGGGAACGGGCGGGCCGCCGCAGGCGCGGCGCAGCTCGTTGTGGATGACGCCCTGCGGCTGGCCCGTGCGGTGGTTCCAGGCGTTGACGAGGCCGTTCAGTTCGCGGCGCAGGGCCGCGATGTCCTCGGCGGTCGTGCGGTCCTCGCGGGGGTCGCCGGTCTTGCGGCGGCGCTCGTTGGCGATCTGGTCGGCCTGCCGCTTGCGCAGCAGCGCCGACACCTGGTCGGGCTCCAGCAGGCCGGGGATGCCGAGGAACTCCTCCTCCTCGGCCGACCCCGGCTCGGCGTTCATGCCGAACTCGCCGCCGTCGTAGAGCACGCGGTCGAACGTCGCGGACGCCTCCACCGTCTCGAACGGCAGCTCCTCGCCGACGTCGGGGGTGTCCTTCTCGCGGTTGGCCTCGGCGAGGAGGTCGTCGTCGAGGCCGTCCTCGCGGACGGGGCGGTCGAGGACGTGGTCGCGCTCCTCCTCCATCTCGGAGGCGTGGCCCATCAGCGTCGGCACCGACGGCAGGAACACCGACGCGGTCTCGCCGCGCTTGCGGGCACGGACGAAGCGCCCGATGGCCTGCGCGAAGAACAGCGGCGTGCTGGTCGAGGTGGCGTAGACGCCGACGCACAGCCGCGGGATGTCGACGCCCTCGGACACCATGCGGACCGCGACCATCCAGCGGTCGTCGGTCTCGCCGAACGCCTTGATCTTCTTGGACGCGGTCGGGTCGTCCGACAGCACGATCGTGGCGCCCTGCCCCGTCACCGCGCGCAGCATCTTGGCGTAGGCGCGGGCGGCCTCGTGGTCGGTGGCGATGACCAGGCCGCCCGCGTCCGGGATGACGCGGCGCAGCTCGGTGAGGCGGCGGTCGGCCGCGGCCAGCACCTGCGTGATCCAGTTGCCCTTGGGGTCGAGCGCCGCCCGCCACGCCTGGGACGTCTGGTCCTGGGTGAGCGGCTCGCCGAGGGTCGCGGTGATCTCGTCGCCCGCGCGGGTGCGCCAGCGCATCTCGCCCGCGTAGGCCAGGAAGATCACCGGTCGGACGACGCCGTCGGCGAGGGCGGGGCCGTAGCCGTAGGTGTAGTCGGCCTGGCTGCGCCGGACGCCGTCGGGCCCCTCCTCGTACTGGACGAACGGGATCGGGTTGATGTCGGTGCGGAACGGCGTGCCGGACAGGGCGAGCCGCCGCGTCGCCGGCTCGAACGCCTCCCGGACGGCGTCGCCCCACGACAGGCCGTCGCCCGCGTGGTGCACCTCGTCGAAGATGACCAGCGACTTGCGCGCCTCGGTGCGGTTGCGGTGCAGCGCCGGGCGCGCGGCGACGGTCGCGTACGTGACGGCGACGCCGTGGAAGTCCTTGCCGACCGGGCCCTGCCCGTTCTGGTACTCGGGGTCGATCCTGATGCCGACACGGGCCGCCGACTCGGCCCACTGCCGCTTGAGGTGCTCGGTCGGGCACACGATCGTGAGCGAGGCGACGACGCGGCGCTCCATCAGCTCGCGGGCGAGCCGGAGCGCGAACGTCGTCTTGCCGGCGCCCGGCGTCGCGACGGTGAGGAAGTCGCGGGGGCCGGGCGCCGTTCCGTCCACGCCGAAATACGCCTCCAGCGCCTGCTGCTGCCAGGCGCGCAGGGAGGACGCGGTCCCCCAGGCGGCCCGCTCGGGGAAGGCGGGGGGCATGCTCGATGCGGCGAAGGTGCTCACGGTCATTGAAGGCTACCGAGCCGCACCGACAGATCGTGCCGCGCCCGGCGCACCTGTGCCGAGATCCACACGGTGGCGGCCGGCCTTGCGGGACCGGTACGCCGCCCACACCGCCCGGACACGGCGGCCCTGACCTGCGGTGAAGCCGCGCATGCAGGCGTCGTGGGCGTAGTCCATGAAATTGTGGATCGGATCGCGGCCGCGCTGCGGGCACGAGTCGCGTCCCTGCGGGCAGCCCTGCGCCGGCTCCGCTTCGTACGGGGTGTCGGCCACCCCGTCGCCCGGCGACACGCACCCGCCCTCGAACGTGTGCATCAGGCCGAGCCAGTGCCCGATCTCGTGGACGGCCGTGAACCCGTGGTTGAACGGCGCGTACGACCCGTACGGAAGGCTGCGGAAGTCGACGATGACGCCGTCCAGGCGCGGGTCGCGCCGGTACCACTGCGGGAAGGTGGAGAAGCCCAGCACGTCGGACCCGACGGCGGCCGTGTAGAGGTTGAGCGTCCCGCGGCCGCCCTTGCGGAGGCGCCGCTTCATCGGGCCCTCGTTGCGCTGCGGGTTGTGGAACCAGGACGGGTTGTCAGTGCGGTCCAGGGAGTCGAGCCGGAACCTGACGTGGGTGTCGGAGCCGCCGAGGCGTCCGCCGTAGGCCGCGTTCAGCGTGGCGATCTGCCGCTGGACCGCCGCCGTGGACAGCCGCCCCGAACTCCCGCTGTGGACGACGTGGAACCGCACCGGCACGACGAGGCTCCCCGTCGCCCGCCGCTGCGACTCGCGGCGGGCCGAGCCCGCGAGCGGTCCGTCGAAGAGGCGCTGGTCGAGGAGGGCCTCGTCGGACGTCCCGAACCGGTCGAGGAGCGTGCGGCGGAGGTCGGCGAGCATGGCGGCCGCCTGCTCGTGGCCGAGGTCGGCCCGGTCGCGCGCCAGCGCCGACCGCGCCGTCCCGCCCGGGGCGCCCCTCCCGCCGACGGAGGCCGTCCCGCCCCCCGTGCCCGCGCGGCCGGGGGCGCAGTCGTCGCCTCGCGCGGCCGGAGCGACCTTCGCCCGCTCCCACTCCCCCTCACTCACCGAACCCGGAACGGCACACACCGTGACCGACAGTGCGCACAGTGAAACCCCGGCCAAGCGCCGCATTCAATCCCCCGATTGTTCAGGGACGTCCCTTTCGGGGCGTCCCGCGATAAGAAAGGCCGAGGTCCCGCGGCACATGACCGCAGGACCTCACGCGCGCACGCCTACCCGGCGGCGCGCCCTCGGCCGCCGTTCAGCGGCCGGTCACTCCTCGCCCTTGCCCCCGCCGGACTGCATGGACTCGTAGATCTCCTTGCACTCCGGGCAGACGGGGTACTTCTTCGGATCCCGGTTCGGCACCCAGACCTTGCCGCACAGCGCGATCACCGGCGTGCCGGTCACCGCGCTCTCGGTGATCTTGGCCTTCTTCACGTAGTGGGCGAACCGCTCGTGGTCGCCGTCACCGTGGGAGAGGTCCGGTTTGACATCGCTCTGGGTGTCGCTGTCAGGAAGGATCTTCGTACTCACACCGTTCACCTTAGTTCAGCGTCGGGTCCTCGGGGAAAGTGGCGACGAAGGCCAGGTCGCCGCCCTGCCTGCGCAGCACGTTCTGCCACAGCCGCTCCGGGTCGCCGGCGAACACGTCCCCGGCCTCGGCGGGCACCAGGTACCACGAGCCCTCCTCGACCTCGGTGCGCAGCTGCCCGGGCGACCAGCCCGCGTATCCGGCGAACACGCGCAGCTGCAGCAGCTCCGCCGCGAGCAGGCCGGGCGGGGCCTCCAGGTCGACCAGGCCCACCCGGGCGACCTCGGTGCCGCCGTCCAGGGCGCGCCAGCCGAGCGGCTCGTCCTCGCCGGGGAGCCGGGCCAGGGCGAGCGCGTTCTCCAGGGCGACCGGCCCGCCCTGGAACACCACGGCCGGTCCCGTCACGAGCTCCGCCCACGGCGGCAGGACGCGGTCCACAGGAATCTCGGTCGGCCGGTTTAGGACGACTCCCAGGGTTCCCCCGTCGCCGTCGTGCTCGACCAGCAGGACGACGCTGCGCCGAAAGTTCGGATCCTCCAGCTGCGGCGTGGCCACCAGCAGGAGCCCGACCCTGATCCCGTCTTCCATGGATCCCATGATGCGTTGCCCGGACCTCCGGCGGCACGCCTCCTCGCTCGTTAGCCTGTTACGCATTCCTATCGATGGGGATATCGGCACCACAAGGTCCTGGGTTAAGAATGATCTAGGATCATCGGCCACCCGCTTGGTGCGGGCCGGGAGGACAGCGATGCAGTTGCCCAGGGTCGTCATCGCCGCCGTGTTCATCGTGATCGGGGCGCTGATCGCGATCCCGGCCCTGCTGGGGTCGGACGGCTCGGCGTCGCCGACCTCAGCCACGGAGTCCACGAGCCCCAGCCCGAGTACGTCCAGCGGCTCGCCGTCCGCCTCGGGCAAGCCCACGCGGACTCCGACGCACACCCCGTCCCGCACGCCGAGCCGCACGCCGGCTCCGGCGCGGCCGGTGACGGCCACGATCGGATCGGTCTCCTGCCCGGACCGCACCGTCAACGTCAAGGTCCGCAACACCGGAACCCAGACCGAGGACTTCTCCGTCGAGAAGAACGACGACACCGCCGCCGTCCCCGGCAAGATCGGCCCCGGCACCACCCGGACGGTCGCGGTGAAGCTGCGCGAGGACCGCAGCACCCGCATCACCGTCCGGTGGGCGAACCGGCAGATCGGCAGCACCGCCGCCAAGGCGAACTGCAAGAAGGCGGGCGGCGCCGCGCCGCGCGAGACGCCGCCCGGGAAGCTGCCGCACACCGGCCCCGACACCGTCCTGTGGGCGCGGGCCGTGACCGGGATCGCCGTCATCCTGACCGGCGCGATCATCTTCTGGTGGGGCGGCACCTGGCCGCGCCGCCGCGAGCACATGTTCGCGGGCAGGAAGTCGGACTGAGCGCAGCCGCGGGCCCGCCCTCCGGACCCGCCTCCGGCGGCGCCTACGCCTCGGTGCGGGGGCGGCCGCCCGCGGCCTCGCGGACGGCGCCGGCCACGCGGGTGCTGACGTCCGGGTGGAAGACGCTCGGCACGATGTAGTTCGGGCCGAGCTCGTCCGGGGTGACGACCTCGGCGAGGGCCTTGGCCGCGGCGGCGAGCATGTCGAGGGTGACGCCGCTGGCCTGGGCGTCCAGGAGGCCGCGGAACACGCCGGGGAACGCCAGCACGTTGTTGATCTGGTTCGGGTAGTCGCTGCGGCCGGTGGCGACCACGGCGGCGTGCTCGCGCGCCTCGTCCGGCGAGACCTCCGGCTCGGGGTTGGCGAGGGCGAACACGATCGCGTCGCCGCTCATCGTGGCGATGTCGTCGCCGTTCAGGATGCCGGGGGCGGACACGCCGATGAACACGTCGGCGTTCTTCACCGCGCCGCGCAGGTCGCCGGAGTAGCCGCCCTCGTTGGTGTGCTCGGCGATCCAGCGCAGCGAGTCGTCGAGGTCGTCGCGGCCCTTGTGCACGGCGCCGGCGTAGTCGCAGACGACGAGGTTGCGGGCGCCCGCGTGCATCAGCAGCTTCAGGATGGCGGTGCCGGCCGCGCCCGCGCCCGCCATCGTGATGCGCACGGCGCCGATGTCCTTGCCGACGACGCGCAGCGCGTTGGTCAGCGCGGCGAGCACGCAGATCGCGGTGCCGTGCTGGTCGTCGTGGAAGACGGGGATGTCGAGCAGCTCGCGCAGCCGGGCCTCGACCTCGAAGCAGCGCGGCGCGGAGATGTCCTCCAGGTTGATGCCGCCGAACGCGGGCGCGAGGATCTGCACCGTCCGGACGATCTCGTCGGTGTCCTGGGTGTCGAGGCAGATCGGCCACGCGTCGATCCCGGCGAACCGCTTGAACAGCGCCGCCTTGCCCTCCATGACCGGCAGCGCGGCCTCCGGGCCGATGTTGCCGAGGCCGAGCACCGCCGAGCCGTCGGTCACCACGGCGACGCTGTTGCGCTTGATCGTCAGCCGGCGGACGTCCTCGGGGTTGCGGGCGATGGCCAGGGAGACGCGGGCGACGCCGGGCGTGTAGGCCATCGACAGCTCGTCGCGGTTGCGAAGCGGCACCTTCGACTGCATCTCGATCTTGCCGCCGAGGTGCATCAGGAACGTCCGGTCGCTGACCTTGTGGATCTTGACGGAGTCGATCCGCTCCAGCGCGCCCGCGATCGCCTCGGCGTGCTGGGTGTCGCGGGTGGCGATCGTGACGTCGATGCGCAGGGTCTCGTGGCCGGCGGTGTTGACGTCGAGGGCCGTGACGATGCCGCCCGCGTTCTCGACCACGTGGGTGATCTGGCTGACGGCCCTGCCGCCGGCCGGGACCTCCAGCCGGACGGTGATGGAGTACGACACGCTTGGCACGCTCGCCACGACAGCTGCTCCCTATTTATACGGGTTTGTCCATATCCGAGCGCGCTGCTCCCAGGAGACGGTGCGTCCGGGGCGCGGCCGCGGATCCGCCGGATCGGCCCCGTGGAAGTGCTTCACCCGTGGAAGTGCTTCACGTGGCCGCACGGGCGCGGTCATCAGTCAACGAGCATACGCTCACCATCGCGGTCAGGTGTCCCGGTCGCCCCAGCTCGGCCCGCTTCGACGGCCACCCGCGTACGGAACACGCGCCGGAACTGGGCCACGCGCCGAGAACAGCGGCCCGGACCGAAACGTCGGCCCGGGCCGGAACGGCGGTCTGCTCAGAACAGGGCGGACTGGAGGCCGCGGCGGGCCTTGCCGACGCGCGGGTCGTCCGGCGGCAGCAGCTCGAACAGCGACAGCAGGTGCTTGCGCGCCGCGTCGCGGTCGTCGCCCGCGCCGCGCCGCACCGCGCCCACCAGCCGGTCGAAGGCCTCGTCGATGCGCCCGGACACCATCTCCACGTCGGACGCGCTGATCTGCGCCTGGACGTCGCCGGGCTTCTCGGCCGCCTCCTGGAGGACGCGCTCGGCGTCCAGCGACCGTACGCGCAGGCTCAGCTCGACCAGGGCGAGGCCCTGCTTGGCCTCGCCGTCCCTCGGGTCGGCGGCGAGGATGCGCTCGAACGCGAGCTTGGCACCGTCCAGGTCGCCGCGCTGCAGGGCCTCCTCGGCCGCGGAGTACACCGGGTCGGCGGCGGGGGCCTCCTCGCCGGGGGCCGGCTGCTCGCCCTCGGGGGCGTCGGGCAGGATGCCCTCCTTGCGCAGCGCGTCGAAGAGCTGGTCGATGGCCTGGCGGACCTGCGGCTCGGGCGCGGCGCCGTTCAGGAACGGCAGCAGCTGCCCGGCGACGACCGCCGCCACGAACGGGATGCCGCGCACGCCCATCTGCTGCATGTAGGCGCCGAGCTGCGGGTTCGCGTCGACGTCGACCTTGGCCAGGATCCACTTGCCGGCCGCCTCGGTGGCGAGCTTCTCCAGGATCGGGCCGAGCTGCTTGCACGGACCGCACCATTCGGCCCAGAAGTCCACCAGGACGGGGACGGACTGCGACCGCTCCACGACCTCGGTGTTGAAGGTCTGGTCGGTGACGTCCACGACGTAGGGGCCGCCGGGCGCGCCCTGAGCCGGCGCGCCGCCGCCCTGGGCGCGGCGTTCCTGCTGCTTCCTTGACGCGGCCTGGCGCGCTCCCAGGTCGATGGCCCCGTGCAACGAAAAGTCCCGAGAAGGCATGGGTCCATCCTGCCCCATGACCACCCCCGGCCGTACGTCCGTACGCTCCCAGCGGAGCGCGGCGTCCGCGCAGGACGGCCCGCGCGCCGGGACGGCCGCGCACATAGACGGCATATCCAGAGAATTGTCCGCCTTTTTATTCCCTTTCCCGCCACGCCCCGGGCAAAGAGTTCCGTCGTCCTGCCGTAAAGGCGATTAGATTGCTGACAGCCATCACCAAGCCCGGTTATAGTCACGATGTCGATGCATTGCGGCCCGGCAAAAGCGACCGGGTCGGAGCCGCCGGGGGGCGGCCCGGCCTGCGGGCGCGCCGCGTGGCGGGTTGGGGGACCCGAGGCCACCGGCGCGGCAGGCGCCCCGTCCGGCCGCCGCGACAGCATGACGAGCAATGGGGGGAAACTTGTGATCGCGGAGCATTCCGTGATCGTGGCCCGAGGAATGGGTGTCCGCCGCGGGGGGCGGTGGCTCCTGCGCCCGGTGACCTTCGGCATGCCCGAAGGCGTGGTCGGCCTGGCCGGTCCACCTGGTGCCGGTAAATCCACTCTGCTGGCCACGTTCGCGACCTTGCGCAGACCGAACACCGGCGCGCTGCACATTCTCGGGCACGACATCACGAACGCCGCCGGGCAGCGGGCCGCCCGCGCCGGAATCGGTTATCTGCCGGCCCGCTTCTCGCGCGCGGAGGGCATGACGGCCGGCGAGTTCGTCGCCTACGCCGCCTACTACAAGCGGACGAGCGCGTCCGCCGCGCAGAGCATGATCCGCCGCTTCGACCTCACCGAGGCCGCCGGGACGGAACTGGCGCTGCTGCCGCCGGACGTCCGGCTGCGCGCCGGGCTGGCCGCCGCCTGCGTCCACGAGCCCGGCCTGGTGCTGCTCGACGACCCCTTCGGCGAGCTGTGCGCCGCCGCCGAACCCTGGCCCACGGGCGCCGCGGGCCCGGGACGGCACTCGCTCACCGCGGCCATGGCCGAGCTGATCCCCGTGCTGCGCGCGCTGGCGCCGACCGTGGTCGTCACCGCCGACGCCACCGAGACGCTCACCGGCTGGTGCGACCGCCTCTTCACCCTCGCCCGCGGCCGGCTCGCCGAGCAGCCCACGCACTCGGCCACCGCCCGCCGCGGCCGCTCCCCCGCCGACCGGCGCGCCCCCGCCCCGCGGGGATCCGCCGGCCAGCGGGGCCCCGTCGGCCCGCGCGGCGCCCTCCACCCGCAGACCGTCGACGCGATGACCCCGCGCCGCCCGGCCCGCCGCGCGCTGCCGCAGGTGTCCCTGCCGCAGCTCGCGCTGCCGCACCTGTCCCTGCCACAGCTTGCGAAGGCGCGGGCGAGGCGGTCGCCCGCCGAGAGCGCCACCGGTGTCTGACCTCGGGCGGGTGCTCCGGCTGGACGCCCGCCGCACGGCACTGCTCGTCGCGGTGCCGGTCCTCACCGCGCTCGCGACGGCGGCGGCGTGCCTGTCGCTGAGCCCGGCGGTCGCGTACTGGGACAACAGCGTCGTCGCGCTGGTCAACGCCGTCCGCTTCCTCGGCCCCGCCGCCGCGGGCCTGGCCGCGTGGACGGCCGTCCGGGAACGCCCGCTCGACTACCTGCGCGACCTCACCGCCCGATCCCCCGCGACCGGCGTGCTGTTCGACCTGCTGCTGCTGTCGTCGGCCACGCTGGTCGCCTACGTGGTGGCCACGGCGGTGGTCGTCGCCGTCACCCTCGTGCACGCGCACGCCGGGCAGCCCCAGCCGCTCGGCGTGGTCTCGGGTGCGGGCGCGCTCGTCCTGCACGTCGTCGTGGGCTACCTGACAGGACGCGTCGCACCGCACCGCGCAACCGCGGCCCTGGTGCTCGCCGCGACGTCCCTGTGGGCCGCTCTGCGCGTCCCCGGCATGTCCTGGTGGAGCCTGGTGCCCCCCGCCGCGCTCTCCCGCGTCCAGCTGTTCACCACCCTGCGCCCCGAGGTGTTCGCCGTCCAGGTCCTCTGGGCCGCCGGGCTGACCACCGCGCTGATCCTCGGCTACGTGATGTGGGCGACGCGGCGGTTCCTGCTCGTCCTGCCCCTGACGATGGCGCTGGCCGCGACCGTCTCCGCCACCCTCGGCCTGCATCGCTCCGGCGGGACGGTCGCGCCCGCCCAGGCGAAGCCGGTGTGCCGGACGTGGCCCATCGAGGTCTGCGTGCACCCCGCCCTTCGGGACGCGCTGCCCCAGCTGATGGCGGCGGCCACCCCGCTCGCCGCGCGGCTGAACGGCACGCCCGGCGCCTTCAGGAAGGTGGAGCAGCGTCCCGCCTGGATGCCCGCGACGGTGGCGGACGGCGTCGCCTCCGTCCATCTCGACGAGAACCTCTCACCCGGATACGCGTCCCGCGCCGTCCGGCAGATCAGCGAGGCGCTCAAGGACGCGCAGGCCTGCGCGTCCGGCGACGGCTACCGCGCGCTGGTCGACGCGTGGCTTCTCGGCGACGAGCCTCCAGCCGCGGCCGGCACGGGCGCGGGGCACCGGTTCGCGTCCTGGACCGAGCAGCGGCGCCGCGACTGGCTGCGGCTCCACTTCGCCGAGTACCGCTCCTGCGCGCTCGGCCCCCGGGATTTCCGCGCTCCCCGCACCACCGAGAGCCGCCTCCACGACGCGCGGGATTCCCGTCCTGCGTGACCGCGACCGGACCCCCCGGCCGGCCGCGGTCACGCAGGAGGTCAGGCGCCCCGCCCGGCCGGCTCCGGCTCGGCGGCGGGCCGCGTCCAGTGCCGCTCCACGAAGAACGGCGCGACGGGCAGGACGGCGGCGCCGAGCGCGAGGACCGTGCGCCCGAGGTCCCAGCCGAGCTGCTCGCGGACGAGGAAGACCAGGCCGACGTAGGCCATGAACAGGACGCCGTGCACCGGTCCCATCACCTGCACGCCGACCGGCGCGTCCGCCCCGTACTTCAGCGGCATCGCGACCAGCAGCAGGAGGAGGAACGAGAACGCCTCGGCTACGGAGACGAACCGGAAAACACGAATCATGTCCACGCCCCCCTCAACGGCGCGGCATCGGCCCGCGGTTTCCGCGCCTCCTATGACCTCGCTCACACGACCGTGCGCAAACCGTGACGTATGCGGACCCCGCCGGACCTCTAGTGTGTCCGCGTGGACTGGAGCCTGCTGACCTGCGCGCGCAAGGGACACATCACCTACGCGCCGGACGAGGAGAAGCTGCGCGAGCGGCTCGTCGTCTCGTCCCCCATCGGCGAAGCGTGGCGCTGCCTGCGCTGCGGGACCTACGTGCACGGCGAGCCGCACGGGAAGGGCCCGGCCGACCGGGCGCCGCTGGTCAAGCGCGGCCGGGAGCTGCGCGACGCCTTCATCATGCGGTTCTTCGCGGTGGAGCGCGGCATCCGCGGCCTGATCGTGCTGGTCGCCGCGTACGGGGTGTGGCGCTTCGCGGGCAGCCGCGGATCGATCGAGCGGATCTTCGAGAAGGAGATCCCGCTGCTGCGCCCCATCGCCGACCAGGTCGGCTGGGACCTCGACCACTCCAAGGTCGTCACGTCCGTCCGGCACGTGTTCGACCTGGACGCTCGGACGCTGCGCTGGCTGGCCGTCGGCCTCATCGTCTACGGCGCGATCGAGCTGATCGAGGCGGTCGGGCTGTGGCTGCTGAAGCGCTGGGGCGAGTACTTCGCGGTCGTCGCGACGTGCTTCGGGCTGCCGATCGAGATCTACGAGCTGGTGGAGAAGGTCACCGCCCTGCGCGTCGGCGCGCTGGCGCTCAACATCGGTCTCATCGTCTACATCGTCGTCACCAAACGGCTGTTCGGTGTGCGGGGCGGCCGCGCCGCCCACGAGGCGCATCTGCGCAGCGAGTCGCTGATCGAGGTGGAGCAGGCGACCCACGAATCGGACCTGCGGCACCCGTCCGCGCCCGCGCCCGAACCCGCCGGATGAGGTAGCGGACGCCGCTGCCGGGAATGTCGGTTACATGGCTCGCTCGGAAACGAAGAACGACGCGAAGAACGACGCACCCGTCAAGTCGTCCCCCGGCCGGTCCCGCCCCCCGCGGCGCGGCCTGCTCACCCCCGTCGCGATCGTCGCGGCCACCGTCGCGCTCGTCCTGCTCGGCCAGCAGGCGCTGCACGGCCTCCCCCACTGGCTGAACCCGTTCGGGGTGGAGACCAAGGACCGCAGCGGCCCCGTCCTGCTGAAGTCGATCCGCGACCTGCACCGCTACGAGGCGGCCAGCGGCAACTTCCAGGTCGTCGTGGACCTGGAGAAGGACGCCAAGTTCCTGCCGTCCTCGCTGCGCGGCAAGCGGACCCTGTTCGTCGGCAACGGCTCGGTCGACGCCTACGTGGACTTCTCGCGGCTCGGCTCGGGCGCCCTCAAGGTCAACGCGGACCGGACGGTGGCGACGGTCACCCTCCCGCCCGCCCAGCTGGAGAAGACGAACCTCGACACGAAGAACAGCTACGTCTACGCGACCCAGCGCGGCGTCTTCGACCGCTTCGGCGACTTCTTCAGCAGCAACCCGAACAACCAGCAGCAGCTCTACGTCCTGGCGTCCCAGAAGATCCAGACCGCCGCGGACCAGAGCGGCCTGAAGCAACGCGCCGACGCCAACACGAAGTCGATGCTGGAGAACATGCTCAAGGCCCTCGGCTTCACAACGGTGACCATCACCCCCGCCTCCCAGTGAGGCGCACTGACCCCAGCCACCACCGCAACCCCGCAACGACCCCAACACTCGCGATCGCGTCCGAAGGCAGGTTCGAGCGAAGCGAGAACCTGATCGCGCAGCGAGCCGCCAGGCGAGTCGGAGCGATGCAGCGATCGCCCGTGGTCCGATCCGGCGCGAGCCTCTAGGCGAGCGCCGGAGTCGGGACACGAATAAGCACGGCATCACCCTGGCCGCCGCCGCCGCAGAGGGCGGCGGCGCCGGTGCCGCCGCCGCGGCGCTTCAGCTCGTAGGCCAGGTGCAGGAGGATGCGGGCGCCGGACATGCCGACCGGGTGGCCGACCGCGATGGCGCCGCCGTTGACGTTGACCTTCTCGGGGCCGACGCCGAGGTCGCGCATCGACTGGATGCCGACCGAGGCGAAGGCCTCGTTGATCTCGATGAGGTCGAGGTCGTCGACGGTGAGGCCCTCCTTGCCAAGGGCGTGCTTGATCGCGTTGGACGGCTGGGACTGCAGCGAGTTGTCCGGTCCCGCGACGTTGCCGTGCGCGCCGATCTCGGCGAGCCAGGTGAGGCCGAGCTCCTCGGCCCGGGCCCTGGACATCACCACGACCGCCGCGGCGCCGTCGGAGATCTGCGAGGCCGAGCCCGCGGTGATCGTCCCGTCCTTGCTGAACGCCGGGCGCAGCCGGGCCAGGCTCTCGGCCGTGGTGTCGCCGCGCACGCCCTCGTCGGCGGAGAACACGACCGGCTCGCCGCGCCGCTGCGGGATCTCGACCGGGGCGATCTCCTCGTCGAACACGCCGTTCTTGATCGCCTCGGCGGCGCGCTGGTGGGAGCGGGCGGAGAACTCGTCCTGCTCCTCGCGGGAGATGCCGAGCTTGGCGTTGTAGCGCTCGGTGGACTCGCCCATGGAGACGCCGTCGAAGGCGTCGGTGAGGGCGTCGTGGGCCATGTGGTCGAGGACCTCGACGGAGCCGTACTTGTAGCCGCCGCGCGACTTCGGCAGCAGGTGCGGGGCCTGGGTCATCGACTCCATGCCGCCCGCCACGACGATGTCGAACTCGCCCGCCCGGATGAGCTGGTCGGCCAGCGCGATCGCGTCCAGCCCGGAGAGGCAGACCTTGTTGATCGTGATGGACGGGACGCTCATCGGGATGCCCGCCTTGACCGCCGCCTGCCGGGACGGGATCTGGCCCGCGCCCGCCTGCAGCACCTGGCCGAGGATGACGTACTGCACCTGGTCGCCGGACACCCCGGCCCGCTCCAGCGCCGCCTTGATCGCGTGCGCCCCGAGGTCGGCCGCGGAGAAGTCCTTCAGCGAGCCCATCAGGCGCCCGATGGGGGTGCGCGCTCCGGCGACGATCACGGACGAGGTGGTCATATGGGGGCCTCCAGGGTGGTGCTGCGGCGACGTTTGCCACGATACCCACGGGAGCGGTGTTCGGTTCCGTTCGCCCCCGCCTGGCCGTCCGAGGAGGGACAAAGCCCATGCTGACCCGTATCGACCACATCGGCATCGCCTGCCGTGATCTGGACGCGACCGTCGAGTTCTACAAGGCGACCTACGGCTTCACCGACGCGCACTTCGAGGTGAACGAGGAGCAGGGCGTGCGGGAGTGCATGCTCAAGATCAACGACACGGGGGACGGGGCGGCGAGCTACCTGCAGCTCATCGAGCCGATCCGGGAGGACTCGGCCGTCGCCAAGTGGATGGAGAAGAACGGCGAGGGCGTCCACCACATCGCGTTCGGGACGGACGGGACGGTCGCCGGCGAGGCCGCCGGCATCGCCGGCAAGGGGGTGCGCGTGCTGTACGACGCGCCGCGCAACGGGTCGATGGGTTCCTTGATCAACTTTTTGCACCCCAAGGACTGCCACGGCGTCCTGACGGAGCTGGTGCAGAAGCGTCCGGCCGCCGAATGATCTTGTAGGCCGGGGGTGGCGGGGGCGCGCCAGGATCGTGACGTGTTCGATATCACGGTCATGGACCGTGCGGCCTGGACCGCCGCTCTGTGACCGTTCGGACACATCTGGTGTATTTGCACCCCCCACACCTGGGCCGCTGCGGGCCCGCGACATGCCCGAACAAAAGGGACATTCCACGCAGCGCGTCAAGATGAGCCCCCAACACGGCAGTGTCCGGAGTACGCTTCATTCGCCGGAAGAGGTCTGGGGCAAGTGCGTCCGTCATGCCAGGCGATCAACCGGTCCCCGGAACCACCCGTAGCCCCGTCACATCAGGATTGAGCCACATGCAGTCCGACATCGACGCCCAGCTCAGCAACTTCTTTGAAGACACGCCCCCGCGCGAGTTCGACGTGGTGCTTCGCGGCTACGACCGGCACCAGGTCGACGAGCACATCAAGCAGCTCGACAACGAGGTGCGGCAGACCCGCGAGCAGACACAGGCCCTGCAGCGCGAGCTGTCGGACGCCCACCGTCAGCTGCAGGAGCAGGAACGTCCGACCTACTCCGGCCTCGGCGCCCGCATCGAGCAGCTGCTGCGACTCGCCGAGGAGCAGGCGACCGAGCTGGTCCAGGCGGCCCGCTCCGAGGCGAACGAGATCAAGGCCGCGGCCAAGGTCGACGCCGCGGAGCAGCGCGCCACCGCCGAGAACGACGCCTCCGAGCTGCGCGCCAACGCCCAGCGCGAGGGCGACGACATGCGGCAGGCGGCCGAGCGGGAGGCCGAGGAGGTCCGCACCTCCGCCCGCCGCGAGGCCGACGAGCTGACCTCCACCACCGAGCGCGAGGTCGCCAAGCTGCGGGCCACCGCCGACCACGAGGTCGCCGAGAAGCGCGCCGCCGCCGAGCGTGAGATCGCCAAGCTGCGCACCACCACCGAGCGCGAGGTGGCGCAGCTGCGCGCGTCCACCAAGCGGGAGCGCGACGAGATCCTCACCACGGCCAAGCGGCAGGCCGACGAGATGCGGGCGCAGGCCCAGCGCATCCTGGAGGAGAGCGAGGCCCAGCGCGCCCAGGCCGAGGCCGAGTTCGAGATCCAGCTCGCCGCCCGCCGTGAGGAGGCCGACCGGCAGGACGCCGAGCGCCACTCCGCCGCGCAGGCCGCGACGCAGAAGCTCGTCGCCGAGGCCGAGCAGCGCGCCGCGTCCGCCGAGCAGCGCGCCGCGAAGGCGACCCAGCAGGCCGAGCAGACCCGGCGCGAGGCCGACTCGCACGCCAAGCAGCTGATGGCCAACGCCCGCAAGAACTCCGACAACGTGATCGCCGAGGCGAAGTCGCAGGCCGAGCAGCTGCTCGCCGAGACCAAGTCCGAGGCCGACCGCGTCCGGACGGCGGCGCAGCGCCAGGTCGACGAGCTCACCCGGCAGCGCGACAGCATCACCAGCCACCTCAACCAGCTGCGCCAGCTCATCGGCGGCGTCGCGCCGACGATGGGCTCCGAGCCCGAGCTCGCCGCGCCCCCGGAGAAGGCCGCCATCCCGGCGGCCGAGCCGAAGCCGGCCCCGGCGCAGCAGGCCCAGCCCAAGCAGCAGCCGGCCGCCAAGGCCGCGCCCGCCAAGCCGGCCCAGGCCAAGAAGTCCGAGGAGGACGACGAGGACTGGTGGCAGGAGTGACCCCTTAAGGGTCGGGCATGACGGAAAGCCTGGAGGCGGTGAAACGCCTCCGGGCTTTCCGTCGTCTCAACCCCGTAGACGCACGACAGAGGAGACCGGCGTGCCCGACGAGACCCCCCACGACGACGGCCGCGAGCCCGCCCCCGGCGAGGGGCGGTCCGCGACCGGCCGCCGGGTCCCCGCACCGGCTCCCCCCGCCGACGAGACCGAGAACGACTCGGACGTGAGCGGCACCGGCAAGACCGACACGACCGACACGACCGAACCCGGCGAGGCCCGCGACAGCGGAACCCGCTCCCCCAGGACGAGCGCGGGCGAGACCGGCTCCGACGAGACGGGGGACAGCGGCTCCGGCGAGGACGGCTCGTCCGAGAGCGGCTCCGGTGGGAGCGGCGAGGACCGCCCTGAAGCGCCCAGTGGTGCGTTGATACCCGAGGAGATCGAGCAGCCCGTGGGGGAACGCGACCCGGCGACCGGCGCCCCGGTCACCCTCCCGGCGGCGCAGCAGGCCACCGAGCCGGTGCCGCCCGAGCCCGGCGCGCCCGACCCGGCGCACGACGTCGAGCAGCGCAAGCGCGAAGCCGGCGTCGACCACCTGTTCCCGTTCGGCAAGCCCGGCCAGCCGCTCGGCCGCGCGCACCCGTTCGTGTTCGGGTTCACCGCGGCGCTCGGCGTCATCACCGCCTGGATGCTGGTGAAGGCCGCGACGAACGCCAAGTCGGTGATCGTCATGATCGTGGTCGCGATGTTCCTCGCGGTCGGGCTCAATCCGGCGGTGGAGCGGCTGCGCAGGTTCGGCCTCCCGCGCGGCGCCGCGGTCGCCACGGTGTTCCTGATCGTGATCCTGTTCTTCGCCGGGTTCGTCGCCTCCCTCGTCCAGCCGGTGTCCGAGCAGGTCACCGAGCTGCGGCACAACATCCCCGAGTACGTCCAGCAGCTGCAGAACAACAGGACGCTGGCCGACTGGGACAAGCGCTACGGCCTCCTGGAACGCGCCGAGAAGACGGTGAACGGCGACGGGTTCCAGAAGGGCCTCACCGACACCGCCACCGGCATCGGCAAGGTCGCGATCAACGGCATCTTCCAGACGATCACGATCCTGATCCTGACGCTGTACTTCCTCAGCTCGCTGCCGCAGATCAAGACGTTCTTCTACCAGCTGGCGCCGCGCACCCGGCGGGCCCGCGTCGCCCTGCTCGGCGACGAGATCCTCGACCGGATCGGCGGCTACGTCGCGGGCCAGTTCACGATCGCGCTCATCGCGGGCGTGTGCTCGTACATCTTCCTGTCGATCCTCGGGGTGAAGTACGCGCTCGCGCTGGCGCTGATCGTCGCGGTGACCGACCTCATCCCGCTGATCGGCGCCACGATCGGCGCGGTGGTCGTCTCCCTGGTGGCGTTCCTGACCGGGACCACCACCGACCTCATCGTCTGCGCGGTCTTCTACGTCGTCTACCAGCAGGTGGAGAACTACGTCGTCTACCCGCGGGTGATGAAGAGGACCGTGGACGTCCAGCCGGCGGTGACGATCGTGGCGGCGCTGGTCGGCGCGGCACTGCTCGGCGTGGTCGGGGCGCTGCTGGCGATCCCGACGGCGGCCGCGATCTCGCTGCTGATCCGCGAGGTCGTCATGCCGCGCCAGGAGACCCTCTAGACCGCGCGCCGAGCCGGGCGCGCCCGGCTCAGCGCGCGGTGCGGGCGAGGGCGGCGGCGAACTCCGCCACCGCCTGGTTGAACAGGTCCGGCTGCTCCACCGCGCACAGGTGCCCGGCGCGCGAGATGACGAGCGTCTCGGCGTTCGGCATCGCCTCGGCCATGGCGCGGGCCTCGTCCTCAGTGGCCAGCGCGTCCTCGTCCCCGATCATGACGAGTGCGGGGACGCGGAGGCCGCGGAGCGTCTCGAAGGAGTCCGCGCGTCCCGCCATGGCGCGCTGCGCCCACGCGGCCGCGAGCGGCGGCGCCGCCTGGACGAGGCCGCGGACCCGCCCGTAGATCAGCGCCCGCTGCCGTAAGGTGGTGGGGCCGACGAGGCCGGGCAGCACCTCGTCCACGAGGACGCGGGTGCTGCGTTCGCCCTCCAGGGCGCCGGCCTGCCGCAGCCGGTTCTCCCGCGCGGGGGCGGTGTCGGCGGCGGCGCGGGTGGCGGCCAGCACGAGGCCGAGGACGAGGTCGGGGTGCCGCCGGCACAGCGCCATCGCCACGTACCCGCCCATGGACAGCCCGCCGACCACGGCCCGCCGGACGCCGAGCGAGCGGCACGCGCGGGCGACGTCGTCGGCCATGGTGTCGACGGACGGTTCGTCGTCGCCGAGCAGGGAACCGCCGAAGCCGCGCAGGTCGGGGGTGATGACCCGGAACCGGCCGGCGAGGCCCTCCCGCTGGGCGAGCCACATCGCCGACGACAGCGGGAAGGCGTGCAGCAGCACGATCGGCGTGCCGGTCCCCACGTCCCTTGCGTACAGCTGCACCGTCATTGGGCAATGGTCGCCCGCTGGCGCGGCCGGTGGGACGGAGTGGCCGCGATCGGCCGCAAGCGTTTATCTGTCCGTTTCATCCCATTCAGTGGGGAGCGGGGAGGCGGCCGGCGCGACCCGCTTGACGATCTCGTTCAGCACGATCCGGACGTAGGGCTCGCCCACCCAGAGGTGCTTGGCGTTGTCCACCGCGATCACCTCGGCCTGGGGAACGCGCTTGAACCGCTCCCGCGCCTCCGCCGGGCGCAGGTAGTCGTCGAACTCCGGCACCAGCGCCACGAGGGGCCGCCCGTCGGCGCCCCACGCGTCGAGGTCGGCGTCACCGGCCCTCTTCAGCGGCGGCGACAGCAGGATCGCGCCCTCGACCAGCGGGTCGCGTCCCCACTTGAGCGCCAGCTCGGTGCCGAACGACCAGCCGAGCAGCCACGGCCGCGGCAGGTCGTGGTACTCGGTGTACTCCAGCGCCGCCGCCACGTCGAACCGCTCGGTCTCGCCGTCGCCGAACTCGCCCTGGCTCGTGCCGCGCGCCGACGTCGTCCCCCGCGTGTTGAAGCGCAGGACGGCGAGGTCGGCGAGCGCGGGCAGCCGGAAGGACGCCTTGCGCAGGACGTGGCTGTCCATCATGCCCTCGGCCGTGGGCAGCGGATGCAGGCAGACCAGCGTCGCCACCGGCGGCCGCTCCGGCGGCAGCGCCAGCTCACCGACCAGCTCCAGGCCGTCGGACGTGTGCAGCGTGATGTCCTCGCGCCGCGCCGGCAGCACCGAGGCCGCCCTGATCTCCGCCATCGATCTCTCCGTCTCTCGTTCGGCCGGGCGGCGTCCGCCGCGCTCCGGACGCCGGTCGTCAGTAGCGCGGGGCGTTGCGCGACCGCAGGACGCGCGGCGTCCGGCGGTTCCGGGCCTGCCAGCAGGGCCGGTGCCAGTGCCGCCGGTCGTCGCCGCCGTCACCGGCCCGCCACGCGACGACGTGGCCGACGCCCGGCGCGATCTCCTGGTCGCATCCCGGGCAGCGGTACGGCTTGGCCGCCCCGGCCCCGGAGATCGACCGCACGATCCACTCGCCGTCCGGCCCCTCCTCGGTCTCCTGAGCCCACGACGCGCCTCCGCCCCGGGCGGGACGTCCAGATGCGGCACGGCGGTTCTTCCGGGGGCTCATGCCCTCAAGCATAGGAACCCCCGGCCACCCCCACGGGCCGCCCGGGACGTGACGTGCGGCTAACGCAGCGGCTTTCCGGCGGTCGCGTGCTCCACGAGGAGGGGGGCCGGTGCGAGGGCCGGGTCGCGGGTCTCGGCGTGCAGGGCGCGCAGGACGGTGACGGCGCGCTCGGGCCCGATGCGGTCGAGGTCGGCGATGGGGCCCGTCGGGTAGCCGCAGCCGAGCCTCATCGCGGCGTCGATGGAGTCGGCGTCGGCGTATCCGGCGCCGAGCATGGCGGCGGCGTCGTTCAGGTACGGCAGGCGCAGGGCGTCCACGATGAACCCGGCGCGGTCGCGGCAGCGGACGACGGTGAGGCCGAGGCGCGCGAGGAGGTCTTCGGCGCGGTCGGCGACGTCCGGCGCGGTCGCGACCGTGGCGGACATCTCCGCCAGGGCGCCGGCCGGGTCGGGAAGGTGCAGCCCGACGACGTCGGACGGGCGCCCGGTGGCCATGGCCTGCCGGATCGCGGAGCCGTCCACCGAGGTGACGGCGATGACCGTGCCGGGCGCCGCGGCCCGGACGGCGGCGGACAGCAGCGCCCGCGCGGCCTCGGGGTCCTCCGCCGCCTCGATGATCAGGTCGCAGCCGGCGAGCTCGGCGGCGGAGTCGCCGACCCGTGCGCCCGCCCGGTCGCACAGCGCGGCGACCGCGTCCGCGAGCGGCCCGACGCCGACGACGCCCACGGTCGGCGCCGCGGCCTCGGACGTCTCCTCTTCGGCGTTGCCCGACTTGTCGTAGGTGTAGAAGCCGCGGCCGGTCTTGCGGCCGAGGAGCCCGGCGGTGACGAGTTCGCGGAGCAGCGGCGAGGCGGCGTGGCGGCGGTCGCGGGACTCGGCGTAGATCGCGTCCAGCACCTCGAGGCAGGTGTCCAGGCCGATCAGGTCCATCAGGGTGAACGGGCCCATCGGCAGGCCGGCGCCCGCCTTCATCGCGGCGTCGATGTCGTCGCGGGTCGCGTGCCCGGTCTCCAGCATGGTCGCGGCCTGGTTCAGGTAGCCGAACAGCAGGCGGTTGGCGACGAACCCGGCCCGGTCCCCGATCGTCACCGGCGTCTTGCCGAGTCCCTCGACCAGGGCGGCGACCCGGGCCACGGCCTCCGGCTCGGTGAGGACGGTCCCGATGACCTCCACGAGCTTCATGACCGGCGCCGGGTTGAAGAAGTGCACCCCGACGATCTTGGTGGGACGGCCGGTGGTCGCCGCGATGTCGGTGACCGACAGGGAGGAGGTGTTGGTGGCGAGGACGGCGTCGTCCCGGCACACGCGGTCGAGTTCGGCGAACACCGTGCGCTTCAGGTCGAGCCGCTCGGGGACCGCCTCGATGACGAGGTCGCAGTCGCCGAGGTCGGCGAAGTCGGTCGACAGCGTGATCCGGCCGAGGATCTCGCGCTGGGAGTCCTCGCTCAGCTTGCCGCGCTTGACGGCCCGTCCGGTCGAGGACTCCAGGTTGCCGCGGCCGCGCTCCAGCGCCTCCCGGTTCACCTCGATGCCGACGACCGCGAGGCCGCCGCGTGCCAGCACCTCGGCGATGCCCGCGCCCATCGTGCCCAGTCCGACGACCCCGACCCTGTTGAACGAACCACCAGTCATGGACGGCAGTCTTGCAGAGCGGTCACCCGCCGCCGCTGCCGGGTACGAGGGGTACGTGCGCTTCGGAATCTTCCTCCTCGCCGCCCGTTTCCCCGGTCAGGACGACGCCGCCGCCCTGTCCCGCACCGTCGAGGCCGCCGTCGCCGCCGAGCGCGCCGGGTTCGACGACGTGTGGCTCGCCGAACACCACTTCATGTCGTACGGGGTGGTCCCGTCCGCGACCGTCCTGGCCGGGCATCTGCTGGCCGTCACCTCACGGGTCCACGTCGGGACGGCGGTGAGCGTGCTGTCCACCCAGCATCCGGTCGCGCTGGCCGAGCAGGCCGCGATGCTGGCGGTTTTGTCAGGCGGCCGTTTCCGGCTGGGTGTCGGGCGCGGCGGGCCGTGGCGCGACCTGGAGGTGTTCGGTACGGGCCTCCCCCGCTACGAGCACGGCTTCGCCGAATCCCTCGATCTCCTCTTGGCGTGGCTGCGTTCCGACCGTCTCGCGTGGTCGGGCGAGCACTTCGCCTTCCGCGAGGTGCCGGTCGTCCCGCGGGCGCCCGTCCCGCCCCCGGTGACGGTCGCCTGCACGTCCGCCGCGACCGAGGCGCTGGCGGCGGAACGCGGCCTGCCGATGCTCCTCGGCATGCATGTCGGGCCGGACGAGAAGGCCGCCGCCGTCGCCCGGCACGGCGACCCGTCCCTCCCGCACGTCTCCACCCATGTCGCCCAGGTCGCCGACACGCGGGAGCAGGCGGTCGCCGCCCTGATGGACGGGATGCCGCGCTGGCTCGGCCCCGGCCTGGAGGGATACGTCGCCGTGGACGACCGCCCGCGCCCGTCCCGCGATCCCGTCGCCTACGCGCGCCTGATGTGCGACCTCCATCCGATCGGCTCCCCGGACGACTGCGCCGAGTCCCTCCTCGCCACGGTCGAGCGAACCGGCATGAGACACCTGATCCTCCTGGTGGAGGCCGCCGGCTCCCGCGCCGCCACCCTGGAGAACATCGCCCGCCTGGGCCAGGAAGTCCTCCCCAAGGTCCGCGCCGCCACGTGAAGAACCGGCGGTCACGCTCTTCGGCGCGGGGCGCCCCTTCTGGGACATCGTGCAGAAGGACGCGAAGGACACCGGACGGCCACGAACAGGTCCTTGTCCCCATCGCCATAGGGCGCACGGCACGCCAATAGGACCGGAGCGCTGCAAGGAGTGAGGTGGGTGCAGTCGCGGAGTCCGACCGCCGGCGCCCTGCCGCAACACACGCGCGCGGCGCGCCGAACGAGTCGGCGCGCCGCGTGGGGGAAGGCGGGTCAGCAGTCGCGGAGTTCGGGGGACTGGTTGAGGATCTGTTCGCGGGCCGTGACGAACGTCCGGTAGGCGGAGGAGTCTCCGGTGGGGAAGACCGCGACGCGGTGGCAGTTCTGGAACGCCAGTCTCACCCCGAAGTAACGTTCCAGCGCGCCGCGCATGGCGTCGCTCGCGAGGACGCGGAGGAGCTGGCCGCGCGCCTTCTCGTCCGGCGGCGGGGTGAGGTTGTCGGCGAAGTCTCCGCCGTCCACCTGGAGCCGGGCGACGAGGCCGCTGACCATGTCCCAGGCGTAGGGCAGGGAGGTCCTGATGCACTCGACGAAGTCCGCGTCGCCGACCTCGCCCTTCTGCGCCGTCTCCAGCAGTTCCGGGGTCACGTCGAGAGACATGCGGGGTCCTTTCACAGACGGAGGATGAACACCCACCAGCAGACGGTAATCACGGACCCGGGAGAATTCCAGGCTTGACAAAGGTTTTCATTCCGCTATGACCGGGCCCCGGCCGGGCGGCCGGGGCCTTGGTCATCGCACGGGCGCGGCCTTGGTCATCGCGCGGGCGCGGCGCCGTGCTGGCGGCGCCGCCGCGCGGCCGGCCGGGCGGCGAACCGCTCGGCGCGCTCGGCCCAGTACTCGCGGGCCCGGCGCACCAGTCGTGCGTCCCGCTCGGCCGCGGCCTCCGCGCGCAGCGCGCGGGCCCGCTCGCTCATGAGCGACTGCATGATCTCTTGGTGGTACACGGCCCCTCCCGAATGGTCCGGGCCGATCGGCACGGCCCGACATCCAAGAGACTCTCGCTAAGGCCCTAGGCCCCACATGGGCACGACGCCCTATATCGCCCGGTCAACGGTCTTAGGCCTGCTTAGGGCGGACGCCCCGGCACCGGTGGCATGATCGCGGTATGGGCGAACCGCTGGCGGGGCTGGACGGTATCGACTGGGCGGGCCTCGACCACGCCTACGGCTCGGCGGAGGACGTGCCCGGCCTTCTCCGCGCTCTTTCCTCGTCCGACGAGGAAAAGCGGGAGGCGGCGGTGGGCGAGCTGTTCACCAACATCTTCCACCAGGGAAGCCGGTACGGCGCGTCCGCGGCGGCGGTCCCGTTCCTGGTCGCCCTCGCGGCGGACCCGGACACCCCTGAGCGCACCTGGCCGCTCTACCTGGCGTCCGCCCTGGCGATCGGTTACGACGAGGCACACCTGCCGTCCGGTGTCGACATCACGGCCTGGCGCGAGGAAACGGCCCGGTTGCGCGTGACCGAGCCCGCTGCCGAGAAGCGCCGGCTGGACGCGTGGGTCGCGGAGGCGGCGAACGAGCAGGAGCGCCTCTACCGGGAGGCCGAGCGAGACCACTTCGACTTCGCGCGGGTACTGCGCCTCATCGAGGCGGACCTCGCCGCCTACGACGCGGTTCGCGCCGAGTTGCCCACCGTGGCGAGCCTGCTCGGCGACGGCGACTCCGAAGTGCGGGCCGCCGCCGCGTACACGGCGAGCTGGTTCCCCGAGGAGGCCATCGCCACGCTCCCCGCGCTGGACGCGCTCCTCGACGTCGAGCACGACCCGGACGTCATCGCGCACGCGATCGTCGCCGCGGGCCTGCTGGACGGCCGCGCGCTGCTCCCCCGTTTCCGCGAGCACCTGGCCGGCGCCGAACCGCTGCCGCGCTGGGCCGCCGCGATCGCGCTCGCCCGGCTGGGCGCCGCCGACGCGCCCGTCATCGCCGAACTCGCGGCCTCCAGCGCGTCCTCGCCGGACACGGACGCCCCGGAAGTCGCCTACCTGGAGGGTGACCTGCGCCTCTACTCGGCGCTGGCACTGGCCGAACTGGAGGAGGCACCGCCCGATGCGGTCGACGCCGTCCTCGACGGCCTGTCCCGCACGTCCGACATGGAGTCGTTCCCGATGGCCGGGGCGGCGCTGAGGCTGACGTTCGGCACACCGGCCGTCCCGCTCCCCCGGTTCGCCGACCTCGCGCCGGCGCAACAGCGGACGGTCCGCACGATCGCCGAACTGCCGCCCGAGAGCTGGCGGTGGGGCAATCTGCTGGAGATCCTCCGCGCCTGGGGCCTGCCCACCGTCCACGACGAGTGCCGCCGGTACGCCGGTCTCGCCTGAAGCAGGCCGGACGTCGCACTAAGGTGATGCACCGTGCGTCTCGTTATCGCCCGCTGCAGCGTCGACTACGCCGGCAAGCTCACCGCCCATCTGCCGATGGCCCTCCGCCTGATCCTGATCAAGGCGGACGGGAGCGTGAGCGTGCACGCCGACGACCGCGCCTACAAGCCCCTCAACTGGATGAACCCGCCCTGCTCGCTGCGCGAGGAGGTCTACGAGGAGAACGGCGCCGTCGCACGCTGGACCGTCACGCACGGCAAGTCGGGCGAGCGGCTGATCCTCACCATCGAGGAGCTCCTGCACGACACCAGTCACGAGCTGGGCATCGACCCCGGCCTCCAGAAGGACGGCGTCGAAGCGCACCTGCAGGAACTGCTCGCCGAGCACATCACGACCCTCGGCGACGGCTACACCCTGATCCGCCGCGAGTTCCCCACCGCCATCGGCCCGGTCGACATCCTGTGCCGCGACGCCGCCAGCGCCACCGTCGCCATCGAGATCAAACGCCGAGGCGAGATCGACGGCGTCGAGCAGCTCACCCGCTACCTGGAGCTGCTGAACCGCGACCCGCACCTGGCCCCCGTCCGCGGCGTCTTCGCGGCCCAGGAGATCAAGCCCCAGGCCCGCGTCCTCGCCACCGACCGCGGCATCACCTGCGTCACCCTCGACTACGACGCCCTCCGCGGCATCGAGCACGAAGGCACCCTCTTCTGACGGCCCCCTTCCCTGCGGCTCAAGGCCGGCCATGCGACCGCCGAGCGTCCGGTGACGGCGAGGCGGGGGTGACAGGTCAGGAATCGGGGAGCAGCGCCGCCAGTTCGGGCTTGAAGAGGTCCTTCACTTTTCCGTAGGGGATGGGGAAGACGTAGGCACTCGTGCGGTTCAGATCCACTCCCCCGATGGGCCCACCGAAATCCTGTCCGCTGTAGACGAGGTCGAACTGCCGTTCACCGAGGAACGGCAGCGCCCGCGGGGGCGACTCAGGTCGCCGGGAGGTCGGGTAGAACGCCTCGCGGTGGAAGGGGTTGAAGAAACCGCCCGAGCCGGAGAAGCCGATGGACAACTGCCGCTTGCCGGGTCCTTCCGGAATCCCGTCCCACAGCCGGGTCATCCCGGCCTCGCCGAACGAGGCGGGCTTGAAGATGTCGTCGGCCGTCAGCGCGCGGCCGGTGCGCAGGTCGACGGTGACGCCGAACCCCGGGTAGTCGCCGGGGCCCTCGCCGCAACTGCGCTGGAACTTCGGCACGTAGCGCACCGACACGAGGTCCGGGCCGGTCAGCCCCTTGACGACGCTCGTGCCGAGCAGGTTCATCCGGCCGCCGCATGCGGCGCGCGCGGCGGCGGTCTTGCCCCATTCCTTGTAGAAGATGATGGCCTGATCCAGAGGGACGCGCAGGGCCTTGTTGGCCTTGGTCTGGACCGATGCCTTCTTCATCCCCTCGACCCGGGCGTACTGGCCGCCCTGGACCTTGAGCACCCGGTCGGCGTAGGTCCGGTTCAGGGAGGCGAGGGTGATCTGGGGCTGCTTGGCGGCCTCCGGGCGCGTCGTCTCGTAGGCGACCGCGCCCACGGTCCCCGCCGCGGTCACCCCGGCGACGACCAGCGCCGCCTTGGCCACGCTCGCCTTGGCGAGGAAGCCCGCCGCGGTGTTCCCGGCGCCTCCCGCGCTCGCGGCGCCCGCGCCCCCGGTCCCCGCCGCGGCGCCGGCGGCGGTCGTGCCCGCCGGCGCCGAGATCCCCGCGGCGGCGAGCGGGAACAGCATGGACAGCCCCGCCGCCATCGCGGCCAGCGTCCGGATGCCGCGGCCCTCCCAGTCGTCCCCGTAGGCCGCGCGGGCGACGCTCTCCAACTCGGCGACGAACTCCATGGCCCCGGCGTGCCGCTCCGCCGGGTTCTTCGCCAGTCCCCGCGCGACCAGCGGGCGCAGCGGGACGGGGAAGTCCTCCAGCGGGACTGGGGCGGCGAGGTGCTGCGCGCGCAGCCCGACGACGCCGTCCGCGCGGAACGGCCGCCGGCCCATGACGCATTCGTAGAAGACGCAGGTCGCGGCGTACACGTCGGCGGACGGGCCGGCCTCGCCCGCCTCCCACTGCTCCGGCGCCATGTAGGACGGGGTGCCCGACCGCGACGCCGAGCCGGCGGCCGACGCGATGCCGAAGTCGATGAGCTTGCTGCGCCCGTCCTCGGGCACCACCACGTTGGCGGGCTTGTAGTCCCGGTGGACGACGCCCACCGCGTGCGCCGCCGCCAGCCCGAGCAGCGACCCCTTCAGGACGGTCAGCGCCGCCTGCGGATCCAGCCGGCCGTGCTCGGCGAGGACCACCTTGAGCGAGACCCCGTCGACCGCCTCCATCACGAGGGCGGCGCCGTGCTCGCCCTCCACCAGCTGGTAGAGCCGGGCCACGTGCGGGCTCTCCACCCGGGCCAGCATCTCGGCCTCGCGCCGCAACGACTCCAGCGGGGCCGGGTCCGGCCCGACGACGACGTATTTCACCGCGACCGGGAACCCGGTCTCCTCGTGCCGCGCCAGAACGACGCGTCCCTGCGCCCCCGCCCCGAGTTCCCGCACCTCACGAAACCCGGAGATCTTCCACTCGCCCACGTACGCTCCTCGCCGCCCCGGCCTTGTTGATCATGTGACGCAACGGTCCGCGACGATGTTCGGACCCTCGCGGGGAGCGTGGACGAGGTCGGCCGCCTGTAGTGCCCCGGCAGCCTCCGCCGTTTCCGGGATGGATTCCGGTGAGGTCATCACATTTCCGAGGGCCGCTTCGCCATATGGGCGAGAAGCCGAGATTCCAAGGGATGGTGGGCATGACCGCACGGCACAGAATGCGGACCGTTCCATATCCGAACTCGCAAACCGCGTCGACCCGCACGATCAAGAATTGAAGAGAATCCTCTTGACGCAGTGCTCCTCTTCTGGACAGTTCTCAGTGGCCGCCTAGGGCGGCCCGCCGAGAGGCGAACTCGATCCAGATAGGAGGAGGGCCGATGGAAACGGCCTTTTTCGAGGAGATGACCGTTCGCGACCTGCTTCGAGCAATGGCGACCGGTCTGCTGACCGCGGAGGAGCTCACCAGGCGATGCCTCAAGCGCATCGAACGGCTGAACCCCGTACTGCACGCGGTCATCACCGTGAATCCGCACGCACTGGCACGGGCACGCAAGGTCGATCGCCTGCGGGCCTCGCGCTTTCCGCTCGGACCGCTCGCCGGGATCCCGGTCCTGGTGAAGGACAACATCGACACCTTCGGGCTGCCCACGACGGCGGGTTCGGAGGCCATGCGTCACGCCCTGCCGCATCGCGACGCGGAGCTGGTGAGCCGGCTGCGCGGAAGCGGCGCGGTCATCCTGGGCAAGACGAACCTGTCGGAATGGGCGGGCTATCGCACGAGCGCCGCGCCCAACGGCTGGAGCCCGGTCGGCGGCCAGACCAGGAATCCCCACGTCCTGGACCGGACACCTTTCGGTTCCTCCAGCGGTTCCGCGGTGGCGGCGGCGGCGAGCCTGGCTCCGGTGACCCTCGGAACCGACACCTTCGGTTCCATCATCGCGCCCGCCGCGACGAGCGCCGTGGTGGGCTTCAGACCGTCCCACGGGCGGGTCAGCGGGGCCGGCATCGTGCCGATCTCGCCGCGACAGGACACGGCCGGGCCGATCACCCGGAACGTGGCCGACGCCGCCGCGATCTTCGAGGTGATAGCGACCCCCCGCTTCGCCTGCCGCCTGGAGAAGAGCCTTCCGCCGGGGACCAGGATCGGCGTGTGGCGCGGGAACAGATCGGCCGGCGCCCATCCGGACGTGGATCGTGTTCTCGCCGAAGCCGCGGTGAAGCTGCACGAACTGGGCGTGAGCCTCGTCGAGGTGAACGTCTCCGCACACGACCCGTCCGGGGTGCTCCCCTACGAGTTCAAAAAGGGCGTCAACGCCTACCTGGGCTCGGTCGGCGGCGAACATCCTCGTGATCTCGACGAGCTGATCGCCTTCGGGAGCCATCCCGCCGAGCGGACGTCCGAACTCGGGCTGACCAGGTTCGAACGAGCCCTGAATTCGGACCGTCCACCGCGGGAGTACCTGGAGGAACGCCGACGGATCACCGAGGAGACACGCGAGGGCCTCGACCGCCTGTTCAGGCGCCACCGCCTGGACGCGATCATGGCCCCGTCCAACGGCCGGGCTCCGAAGGACTCCGAGCTCGTCCGTCCCTGGGTCTTCTCCGGCGGGCCGGCGGCGGTCGGAGGGTATCCGAGCATCACGGTCCCCGCCGGCTACGCGGACGCCCGGCTGCCGCTGGGGGTCTCGTTCATCGGACGCAGGAACCGCGACGAAGAGCTCCTGGGACTCGCCTACTCCTTCGAGCAGGCGACCCTGGCGCGCAAGCGGCCCCTGTACCTGCCCACGCTCCCGATCTGACGACCGGGCGCCTACGGCAATGAACACCGACCGGCCCCAGCCACCCGCTGGGGCCGGTTCGTCTTCCCGCTCCCCCAACTCGCGCCGCCCGGCGTCTCACATTTCCGGGGGCTGCTCCGTCATATCAGTGAGAAGCCGAGTTTCCTCACCGATCCCAAGGGGTGGACGAGCATGCCTACGCAGCGCGAGATCGACGAAGCCGAGATCCGGCAGCAGATCGACAGGATCGTCGAAGGGATCGAGGCCAAGGACCTCAAGGCCCTGGAGCGGGTCTACGCGCCGGACGTCGTCTCGTTCGACGTCGAACCCCCGCTCCAGCACGTGGGGGTCGCCGCGAAGCTGAAGAACTGGACGAACGTGTTCACGTTCTTCGAGGAGGTGTCCTACGAGGTCCGCGACCTGACCCTCACCGTGGGCGGGGACGTCGCCTTCGGGCACTGCTTCGGCCGGCTCAGCGGCAAGCTGGCGAACGGACCCGCGACGGACGGCATGTGGGTCCGCGCCACCTTCTGCTTCCGGAAGGCCGACGACGGCTGGCTCATCGCGCACGACCAGGCCTCCGTGCCGTTCGACATCGCGAGCGGCAAGGGAGTGGTCGACCTCAAGCCCTGACTCTCAACGCCGTGGAGGGCGCTCCTCCTAAGCCGAATCCACAGACCGCAACCCTGTGACCAGCCCCATCAGCCTTGACGTAATGCTCCTCCTCCGGACTGTTCTCGGTGGCCGTGTAAGGGCGGCCCCGCCTTAGGGCGGACGAAAACAAGATAGGAGGAGGGCCAATGGAAACGGCCTTTTTCGAAAGGATGACCGTCGGCGACTTGCTTCGAGCAATGGCGCACGATGGCCTGACCGCAGAAGAACTCACCGTCCGGTGTCTGAACCGCATCGAGCGTCTGAACCCCCTGCTGCACGCCGTCATCAGCGTGAATCCGTACGCGCCGGAGGAAGCCCGCAGGGTCGATCGGCTTCGGGCCTCGGGCTTCCCGCTCGGACCACTCGCCGGCATTCCGGTTCTGGTGAAGGACAACATCGACGCCCTCGGCCTGCCCACCACGGCGGGCTCCGAGGCTCTGCGCCACGTTCTGCCGCACCGCGACGCCGAGCTGGTGGCCCGGCTGCGCCGAAACGGCGCGATCATCCTGGGCAAGACGAACCTGACGGAGTGGGCCGCCTACCGCAGCAACGACGTACCCAACGGGTGGAGCCCGGTCGGTGGCCAGACCAGGAATCCCTATGTCCTGGACCGGTCGCCCTACGGGTCGTCCAGCGGTTCCGCGGTCGCGGCCGCGGCGGGTCTGGCCCCGGTGACCATCGGCACCGAGACCTTCGGCTCGATCGTCTCGCCCGCCGGGATGAACGCCGTCGTGGGTTTCAAGCCGTCCCTGGGACGGGTCAGCGGGGACGGCATCGTGCCGATCTCGCCGTACCAGGACACGGCCGGGCCGATCGCCCGGAACGTGGCCGACGCGGCCGCGGTGTTCCAGGTGATCGCCACGCCCCGCCGCGCGATCCGTCTGGAAACGGCCCTTCTGGCCGGGACCAGGATCGGCGTGTGGAGGGGTGTACGGAACAGCGGCGCGAAGCACTCAGATGTAAATCGTGTTCTCGCCGAAGCCACGGCGATGCTGCACGAACTGGGTGCGACCACCGTCGAGGTGGACCTGACCGTACCGGACACGTCCGAGGTGCTCTCCTACGAGTTCAAGGTGAGCATCAACGACTATCTCGGCACGGTCGGCGGCGACGGCCCGCACGACCTCGGCGACCTGATCGCCTTCCGGAGCCATCCGGACGAGCGGACGCCCGACCTGGGGCTGGCCAAGTTCGAGCAGGCCCAGGATTCGGACATGGCCCGCCGACCGAGCGACTACCTGGAAGAACGCGTTCAGATCACCGAGGAGATACACGGGAGCATCGGCCGCGTCTTCGGGCGTCACCGCCTGGACGCGATCATGAGCCCGACCAACGGCCGGGCACCGGAGGTCTCCGAGCGCGACTTCGCCTGGTTGCACTCCTGCTCTCCGGCGGCGGTCGGCGGATACCCGAGCATCGCGGTCCCCGCCGGCTACGCCGACTCCCAGCTGCCGCTGGGGGTCTCGTTCACAGGCCGCAGGAACCGCGACGAGGAGCTCCTGGGACTCGCCTACTCCTTCGAGCAGGCGACCCAGGCCCGCAAGCGGCCCCTGTACCTGCCCACGCTCCCGGCCTGACAGCCGAGCACGTGTGACAGGTGAACACCGACCGGCCCCAGCCACCCGCTGGGGCCGGTCCCTTCCGACATGGTCCTTCACGGATGCTGGACAGCAAGCGGCGTTGCCGGGACGATTCATGGCCGTGAACCAGGGCCTGCGCATACGACCAGCCGAACCGGATGACTACGACCGCATCGTCGGCGTGGTGGACGACTGGTGGGGACGGCCGGTCGCGTCGATCCTGCCGCGCCTGTTCCTCGATCACTTCCACCGCACGAGCCTGGTCGCCGAAGACGGCGCCGGCCCGGCGGGCTTCCTCATCGGATTCTTGTCGCCGTCGATGCCCGATACCGCGTACATCCACTTCGTCGGCGTCGCACCCCGTCTTCGTGGCAACGGCCTGGCCCGCCGCCTCTACCACCGGTTCTTCGACCTGGCCGCGGCCGAGCACCGCACCCGGGTGAAGGCGATCACCTCTCCGCAGAACCAGGGTTCCATCGCCTTCCACACCGCGATGGGCTTCACGGTCACCGGCCCCATCCCCGACTACGACGGCCCCACGGTCGACCGCGTCGTCTTCCAGCTCGAACTCTCCCCTGGGACGGGGTGATGCGCCGGCCGCCTCCTGCGGACCGGCTGGTCCCGCCGCCCACCAGCTCGCTCGTCAGGCGCAGCGCCGCCGATGCGCAAGGGCTATCGCTTCAGTTCGGCCAGCAGTGCCCGGAAGTCACGCCGATCAAGCATGAGATGCCCCGCCTCAGGCGCCTTGCTGTCACGAACACCGACCGCGCCTGGAAGAGCGGCGATCTCCACGCACTGAGCAGACGTTCCCTCAACAGATCGGCTCGATTTGCGCCAAACGGGGGTGCTCATGTCAACAGCTCCATCGCTCGCTGGATCATGCCCACTGTGGAGTCTACGGGCATGGCCTTTGCTCCGATACGTTCAAAGCGAGTGCGCAGCGCACGAGCCCCGTCCGCATCCATGACGAGGCGACCCCCGGTCGCTGCTTCGATGTAGCCGACCTCTCCTTCGCGAACGCTGATCACTTTGAACGAGCCTTCCAGAGCCTCTGAGGCTCCCGACTTCCCGGGGACGATGCGCATGATGCAATTAGGCTGCTCCGCAACTTCCAGAAGGTGGGCAAGCTGAGCTCGCATGGTCTCTGCTCCCCCCACAGGCCACGTCAGAATGTTTTCGGTTAGCAGCACCCACAACTCCGGCGGATCAGATCGAGCGAGGATTTCCTGTCGCGCAAGGCGCTCTGTGAGAGCACGCTCCACCTCCGCTTCGGTGTTCCGTCCAGACTGAAGAAGAGCTCGGGTGTAGTCCGGAGTCTGGAGCGGAGCTGGGACGAGTTGACCGTTGAACATGTGCATGATCGAGGCGCGGGACTCGAAGGCGGTGTAGCTCTGGAGCCACTGCGGGTCGGGGGCTAACTGGGCGAACCAGAGGGCGGTCGCGAAGAAGCCGCCGGTTCGCCATTCCTTGTCAAGCTTCGCGGCCTGCTTGTCCTTCAGGCGGGCCTCTCCGCTCTCCAGTCTGGTAATCGTGGCCCGCGAGCAGTTGAGGAGCTTGGCGACAGCGTCGCCGCTGAGGCCGCGCTCGATTCGCTGGAACCTGAGCTGGTAGGCGATCCACGCCCACATGCTCGACTTCGGGTCGGGGGGTTGGTTCGTCACCTGGTCTGACCTTTCGAGATCGCCAGATTTTCAGGCTTCACATGGTCACGCGACAACGCTACGTGCGCGAGCGCACTGTGTCACCGGAACTTGACTTTCTGTGAGGTGACCATGGCAGTCGAGCCGCAGACGCTCGTGATCAAGGCGGAGTTGGGGGCGGTGCGGGAGGCGCGGGAATTCGTCGCGCTCGCCTTCGGGGGGTGGGGGCTGGAGGACTTCGCAGCCCGGACGGTGGTCAGTGAGCTGGTCACCAATGCCATCAGGCACGGGTCGCGGGAAGGCGATCACGTCGTCGTCCGGGCTTACCGGTGGGAGGGCGGCGGTGTCGTGGTCGAGGCCTGGGATCGGTCGGATGTGCTGCCTGTCGTTCGTCCCGTCGACTTCGCGGCCGAGTCGGGGCGGGGGCTTCAGCTCGTTGAGGCGCTGGTGCGGCGGTGGGGTGCTCGTCCGCTCAACGAGGGCGGGAAGGTCGTGTGGGCCGAGGTCGAGGCCGTCGAGGTATGAGTGACGCGCTTCTGCTTCTCTTCCTGCAGCGGCTCTTTCCGAGGTGGTCGATCCGGCTGGAGCGGGGTGGTGTCTGGCGGGCCGAGGGGGACGTCCATATCTCGGCGTCGTCTCGGGAGGGGCTTGTCGGGGTTCTCGCCACTGTTGATCCTGATGGGGTGGCGGAGGCTGTTCGGGTGCTTGAGGAAGTCGGCCGGTGAGGTGGGCGTCGGGCTCCCCCGGTGTCGGACGGGGCGGGCATCATGGCGGGCATGACGTTTCAAGCCAGCGGCAGCTTCGACATCGAGGCGTGGGACGCCGACAAGCCCTACGACGAGCAGGGCGGCAACCGGATGACCCGGGTCCACGTGGGCAAGACCTTCCACGGCGACCTCGTGGGGACGAGCTCCACCGAGCTGATCACGGTGGAGACGCCGGCGGGGCCGGTCGCCTATGTGGGGATCGAGCACGTCCAGGGGATCCTGCACGGCCGCGAGGGGACGTTCGTCCTGCAGCACAGTGCGGGCAGCGAGGACGGGACGGCCGACACCCAGTGGCTGCGGTGGCTGATCGTCCCCACCTCGGGGACGGGGGAGCTCGCCGGGATCCGCGGCGTCGGGCAGATCTCCGTCACCGAGGACGGCGGGCACACCTGGGCGCTGGAGTACACGCTGGACTGAGCGCCGACCCGCGGCCGGTAATGTTCGGGTCATGCCCCCGGTCACCGGCGACGCCACGCGCGAGCGCATCATCGACGCGGCCGAAGCGTGCTTCGGCCGTTTCGGCGTGGCCAAGACCACGGTGGAGGACATCGCCGCCGCCGCGAAGCTGTCGCGGGCGACCGTGTACCGCAGCGTCACCGGCGGGCGGGACGAGCTGATCCTCGCCGTGGTGGTGCGCGACCTGCGGCGGTTCCTGGACCGGCTCGCCGAGCGGCTGCGCCGGGAGCGGTCGGTCTCGGAGGCGATCGTCGAGGGGACGCTGGACGCGGTGACCTTCGTCCGCGAGGAGCCGGCGATCGCGCACTTCCTCGTCCCGGAGGCGGCGGGGCACATGCAGGCGGCGGTGGCGGGGGCGGCCGAGCACGTGCTCGCGCTGTGCTGCGAGTACGTGCGGCCCCATTTCGAGCAGGCGCAGCGGCAGCGGACGCTGCGCGCCGACATCGAGGTGGAGGGGACGGTCGAGTTCCTCTTCCGCATCATCACCTCGCTGATCGTCATGGACCGGGACCGGGACGACGACGGGCTGCGCCGCTTCCTGCGCACCTACGTCGTGCCGGTCATCGCGGCGCCGACGTCCGGGCGGACGGCCTCCGCATGAGGACCTGGGACGGGACGCCGCGCGGTCCGCGCGGCGGGAAGGGCCGGGAACGATGAATGGCACTGCGCGCGAGGCGCGGGGAGGCGCGGCCGTCCGGCCGAGTCCGGTGTTCCTGGCGGTCGTGGCGGCGACCGTCCTGTGCGGCCTGATCGCCTGGCGGTACGGGACGATCCTCGACAAGCCGGGCCGGATCGCGCTGTTCGGGTTCGTGATCGCGGCGTGGGTCCTGTCGCTGTCCCTGCACGAGTTCGGGCACGCGTACATGGCCTTCCGGTCGGGCGACCGCAGCGTCGCCGCCAAGGGCTACCTCACGCTGAACCCGCTGAAGTACTCCGACGTCACGCTGAGCTTCCTCATCCCCGTGGTGTTCATCGTGCTCGGCGGCATCGGCCTGCCGGGCGGGGCGGTGTGGATCGACCGGCACGTGATCCAGGGCCGGCTGCGGCACAGCCTGATCTCGGCGGCGGGCCCGCTGTCGAACGCGCTGTTCGCCGTCATGCTCGCGGTGATCTTCAAGAACTTCGCCGACGCCGACCACGCGCTGTTCTGGTCGGGGCTGGCGTTCCTGGCGTTCCTCCAGGTCACCGCCACGATCCTGAACCTGCTGCCGATCCCCGGCCTGGACGGCTTCGGGATCGTCGAGCCGTACCTGCCGCGCCGCCTGGCGGACCAGGCGAACGCCTACGGCGGCTACGCGTTCCTCATCCTGATCGCGCTGCTGTGGCTGGGCCCGATCAACCAGGGGTTCTTCAACGTCATCTACTACCTCACCGACGCGATCGGCCTCGGCGAGTTCCCGTTCCGGGTCAACGGGTCGGTCGACCACTTCCCGATCGAACTGGGCCACTACCTGTTCCAGTGGTGGAAGAACTAGTCGTCAGCCTTCGGACGATGCTGCGGAGCTGCTCGGTGTAGTGCTCCTGGAACTCGGGTGACCGCGGGTCCATCCCGAAGACGTGGCGGACGGCGAGCGGCTTGGTGACCGGCGCCGACACCAGCGCCATCACGGCGAACATGATCGCGGCCGGGTCGAGGTCGGCGGGCAGTTCCCCGGCGGCCTGGCGGCGCTCGATGTCGGACAGGTCCTCCCGGGGGCCGGGCGGGATGTCGTCCAGGTCCTCGGTGAGGCCGCGCCAGGCGTTCAGCCTGGTGCCGCGCGGGTCGGCCAGGGCGTGCTCCAGGTACCGGACCACGATCTCGTCGAAGGGGGCGTCCGGGTCGTTGAACTCGGCCTCCCGCTCGAGCCAGCGGCGGTGGAGGTCGCAGTACAGCCCCTCCTTGCCGCCGAAGTAGTAGTTGATCAGCTGCTTGTTGACCCCGGCGCGGTCGGCGATGTCCTGGACGCGGGCGCCCGCGTAGCCCTTGGCCGAGAACTCCTCCAGCGCGGCGTCCAGCAGCAGGCGCCGCGACCGCTCGGCGTCGAGCGTGCGCTCGTCCGGGGCGGGGGCGCGCCGCGCCTGCTTCGTCGCCGGCCGTTTCGTCGGTTCCGTCACGTCGCCCATGGTAGCCGCGCTCCTGAGGAGTTCAACCATCTTGCTGTTTGACAACTTCATCCACCTGGTTGAAGCTGGGCCGCATGATCCTCGTAACCGGAGCGACCGGCAACGTCGGGCGCCATCTCGTCGGCGAACTGCTCACCGCGGGCGCCGCCGTCCGCGCGCTGACCCGGGACCCCGCCACCGCGAACCTGCCCAGCGAGGCGCAGGTCGCCCGCACCGACGAGATGCCGCTGGACGGCGTCACGTCGCTCTTCCTCAACCCGGCCGTGTTCTGGAACGGCCTAGGCGACCTGCTCACCCGCGCCGTCGACCACGGCGTCCGGCGCGTGGTCATGCTGTCGTCCGCCGCCGCGCTGGACGACGACCCGTCCAACACGCTGGCGGCGCACCACCTCGACATCGAACGGGCGATCGAGGCGACCGGGGTGGAGTGGACGTTCACCCGTCCCGGCGAGTTCGCCTCCAACGCGCTGGGATGGCGCGAGGCGATCCGCGCCGGCGAGCCCGTCCGCGAGCCGTACGCGGCCGCGCGCAGCACGCCGATCCACGAGCGCGACATCGCGGCCGTGGCGGCGAAGGCCCTGCTCACCGATGCCCTGGTCGGCGCCAGGCCGGTGCTGTCCGGCCCCGAGTTGCTCACCCATCCGGAGATGGTCGGACTCATCGGGGAGGCGTCCGGCCGCCCGGCGCGGTTCGAGGAGGTCGCTCCCGAGCGGGCGCGGGAGGAGATGCTCGGCCGCCCCTACATGCGCGAGGGCCTGGTGGACGTCCTGCTCCGCCTGCGCGGCCGCGCCGTCGACCATCCGATGGAGCCGACCGGGGAGGTGGAGCGGATCACCGGCCGCCCGGGCCGGACGTTCAAGGAGTGGGCCGCCGACCACGCCGACGACTTCCGCTGACCGGCTCCCGCGGGGCCGCGAGCCTCAGTGCTCGCGGCCCCGCACGCGCTCGGAGCCGCGCTCGGAGCCGCGCTCGCCGAGGGTCTCGATCTCGCGCGCGGCCCAGTCGAACCAGTCGCGGCGCATCGCGGCGAACCGCTTGCCGTACTCGATGACCAGCCGCCCGTAGACCGACAGGTCGTCCTCGCCCCAGTCGACGTTCTTCTCCAGGGCGGCCAGCTCGTCGAGGTAGCTCCCGAGCCCCGCCACGTGCGCGCGCATGTAGTGCTGGGCCTCCTCCGGCTCGACCAGCCCGAGGAAGAAGACCCGCAGCAGCGACTCGTCCTTGCGGCTCCCCTTCGAGGGGACGTCCACCAGCCAGTGGCGCAGCTCCGCGCGACCGGACTCGGTGATCCGGTACGCCTTGCGGCCGCGCGGCCCCTCCTCGGCGACCTCGATCAGCCCCGCGTCGGCGAGCTTGCCCAGCTCGCCGTAGAGCTGGCTCTGCCGGGCCGGCCAGACGTTCCCCAGCGAGATCTCGAACATCTTCAGCAGGTCGTAGCCGCTGGCGCCGTCCATCTCGGCGATGAGCCCGAGGACCGCATGTCGCAAACTCATGCCCGCACCCTAACCCTTCACAGTTGACATGTCGAAATTGGAATGTCTATCTTCGACATGTCAAAGTTGGAATGTGAAGCCAGGAGCCTCCGGCCATGCCGAAGTACTACGCCCGAACCTTCCTCCCGTGGATCCTGCTCGCCGTCGTCAGCGGCCTCGACGACCGGGCCGGCGCCGCCGCCGGGCTCGCCGCCGCGCTGGCCCTGCTCGGCCAGGACCTGCGCCGGGGCCACCGCGCCGACTCGCTGATCCTGGAGATCTCCACCTCGGTGTTCATGGCCGCGCTCACCGCGCTCGCGTTCGCCGCCCCCGGCTCCCCGGTGCTGGACTACGGCGCCTCGCTCGCGATCGGATGGCTGGCGCTCACCGCCTGGGCGACGCTGCTGCTCGGCCGCCCCTTCACCGCGGGCATCGCGCGCCGCCAGGTCACCGCGGAGATCGCCGCGACGGACGTCTTCCGGAGCATCAACCGCGTGCTCACCACCGTGTGGGCGGCGAGCTTCACGGTGCTGGCGGCCGCCCTCGGCTGCGTCCAGCACTGGACACCGGACGCGACGGCGCTGCTGGTCGCCGTCAAGGTCGCCGGCTTCACGGTCCCGGCCGTCGTCACCGCGCGGTACCCGGAGGCCGCGCGCAGGCGCCACCTCACCCGGCTCGGGCTACCGTTGACGGAGGCGCCCGCCACGTCGCAGCCCGAGCCGTCCTCCCGCTGACCTCCCGCCGAGGAGCGGCCCGGAAAGGAGCACCGAGATGGGCGAGAACACCACCGAGCGCCCCGCCACCTGGCTGGACGGTCACCTGGCCCCCGTCCCCGACGAGACCGACGCCCGCGACCTCGAGGTCACCGGCGTCCTGCCCCCCGAACTGACCGGCCGCTACCTGCGCAACGGACCGAACCCCAAGCCCGGCGAGCCGAGCGGGCACTGGTTCACCGGCCACGGAATGATCCACGGCATCCGGCTGCGGGACGGCCGCGCCGAGTGGTACCGCAACCGGTGGGTGCGGACCGACGCCTACCTCAACGAGACGCCGTTCGTCCGCGACGACCTCACCTTCGACCGCCGCTCGGTGCAGGCCAACACCCACGTCGTCCCGCACGCGGGCCGGATCTGGGCGCTGGTGGAGGCCGGGTTCCCCTACGAGGTGACGCCCGAGCTGGAGACGGTCGGCGCCTGCGACTTCGGCGGGCGCCTCACCAGCGCCATGACCGCGCACCCGAAGGAGGACCCGGTCACCGGCGACCTGCTGTTCTTCGGGTACGGGGCGTTCGAGCCCTTCCTCACCTACCACCGGCTCGCGGCGGACGGGACGCTGGCCGAGAGCCGCGAGGTCGCGGTGGCGGGCCCGACGATGATGCACGATTTCGCGATCACCGAGAACCACGTGGTCTGGCTGGACCTGCCGGTGGTGTTCGACGTCGACCTGGCGCTGACCGGATCGACCGGCATGCCCTACGTCTGGGACGACGCGTACGGCGCCCGACTCGGGGTGATGCGCCGCGACGGCGCGGGCGAGGTCACCTGGTACGAGATCGACCCTTGCTACGTCTTCCACGTCGGCAACGCCCACGAGGACGCCGCCGGACGGATCGTGGTGGACGGGGCGCGCTACCGTCCCGAGAACTTCGTGACCCTCTGGGAGGACATCGGCGGGACCGTCGACCCCGCCACCGGGGCGGCGCGCTCGAAGAACGCGCACCTGCACCGCTGGGTCCTCGACCCCGCGACCGGCCGCGCGACCGAGGAGCCGCTCGACGACCGCGGCGTCGAGTTCCCCACGCACGACGACGCCCGCACCGGCAGGGAGCACCGCTACCTCTACACGGTGGGCGAGGAGTCGATCGTGAAGTACGACCTGCGGGGGCGGGGGACGTCCGCGCACGCGTTCGGCGAGGACGCCCACGCCGGCGAGGCGGTCTTCGTCCCGGCGGAGGGCGCCCGCGCGGAGGACGAGGGCTGGCTGCTGTCGATCGTCACCCGCGGCTCGGCGTCCGAGCTGCTGGTGCTGGACGCGGCGGACCTGTCGCCCGCCGCGAGCGTCCGGCTGCCGCGCCGGGTCCCGGCCGGATTCCACGGAAGCTGGATCCCGGACGCCCGGTCCGGCGCCTAGGGTGGTTTACTAGCCGGTACTGCCGCGCAAGCAGTCACTTACCAGGCCCCTCCCGGGAGGTTCCCCATGTCCGTGGCCACGGAGAACACCGAGACGTTCGCGTCGCTGAACCCGGCCACCGGCGAGGTCGTCGCCGAGCACCCCGTCCAGGACGGCGCCGCCGTGGCCGCGGCGGTCGAGCGCGCCCGCGAGGCGGCCGGCTGGTGGCGCGCCCTCGGCTGGAAGGAGCGCCGGCTCCGGCTGCTGAACGTCAAGGGCTCGCTCGCCCGCAACCTGAACCGGATGGCCGAGCTCATCCACCAGGAGACCGGCAAGCCGGTGCAGGACGCCCAGCTTGAGACGATCATGGCGATCACCCATCTGGACTGGGCGGCGCGCAACGCGCAGAAGATCCTCGGGCCGCGCAACGTCTACCCCGGGCTCATGGCGATCAACCAGCGCTGCGTCCTGGAGTACCAGTCGCTCGGCGTCGTCGGGGTCATCGGGCCGTGGAACTACCCGATCTTCACCCCGATGGGCTCGATCGCCTACGCCCTCGCCGCCGGCAACGCCGTGGTGTTCAAGCCGTCCGAGTACACCCCGGGCGTCGGCGTGTTCCTCGCCGAGCTGTTCGCCGCGGTGATCCCCGAGCACCCCGTGCTCCAGACGGTCACCGGGCTCGGCGAGACGGGGGCGGCGCTCGCCTCGTCCCCGCACGTCGACAAGATCGCCTTCACCGGCTCGGCCCGCACCGCCAAGCGGGTCATGGCCGCCTGCGCCGAGAACCTGACCCCGATCGTCGCCGAGTGCGGCGGCAAGGACGCCTGCATCGTCGACGCCGGCGCCGACCTCGACGCCGCCGCCGACGCCGCGCTGTGGGGCGCCATGTCGAACGCGGGCCAGACCTGCATCGGGGTCGAGCGCATCTACGTGGTGGACGAGGCGTACGACAGGTTCCTCGGCAGGCTGACCGAGAAGGCCCGCGACCTGCGTCCCGGCTTCGACCGCGAGGCCGCCTACGGCCCCATCACGATGCCCTCGCAGCTCGACGTCATCGAGCGGCACATCAAGGACGCGCTGGACAAGGGCGGCAAGGCGGTCGTCGGCGGCGCCGAATCCGTCCGCAAGCCCTACGTCGAGCCGGTGGTGCTGACGAACGTCCCGGACGACTCGTCGGCCGTGTGCGAGGAGACGTTCGGTCCCACGATCACCGTCCACCGCGTGAAGGACATGGACGAGGCGGTCGAGAAGGCGAACAGGACCAGCTACGGCCTCGCCGGGACGATCTTCTCCGGCGACAAGTCCCGCGCGATGGACGCCGCCCGCCGGATGCGGTCGGGCATGACGTCCATCAACGCCTTCGCCGCCTTCGCCCAGGTCGCGGCCCTGCCGTTCGGCGGCGTCGGCGAGTCCGGCTTCGGCCGCATCCACGGCGCGGACGGCCTGCGCGAGTTCGCCCGCCCGAAGGCCATCACCCGCCAGCGGTTCGCGACCATGAACCTCACCACGTTCGCCCGCACCGAGAAGGAGATGGCGCGCGTCCTCGGCATGATCAACATGATCCACAACCGCCGCTACAAGCGCTGACCCGGGAACGCCCCCGCCGGTCCGCGGCGGGGGGCGGCGCCTAGACTCGACATCATGAACGCCCCTGTGCGGAGCCGCCTCCAGGTGACTTTGGGTGCGCCGCCTCCGCCGCCGCCCGGCTTCCGGGCGTTCACCGCCGCTGACGTCCCGGCGCTGGCCGCCCTGATGTGGGACGCCTACCGCGGCACCCCCGACGAGGCCGACGTGGGGGACGTCCAGGGCGCCGTCCGCGAGATCCACCTCACCATGGCCGGCGAGTACGGCACGTTCCTTCCCGAGGCGTCCTTCGTGGCCGAGTACGAGGGCCGCCCGGTGGGAGGGGCCCTCGTCACCCTCTACAGGGACGTCCCCCTCCTCGCGTTCCTGTTCACCGCCCCGGCCCACGCGGGCCGCGGCCTGGGCCAGGGCCTCGTCCAGGCCGTCATGCACGCCCTGGCCTCGCAGGGCCACGACACCCTCACGCTGGCCGTGACCCGCCGCAACCGCCGCGCCCGCCGGCTCTACGACCGCCTCGGCTTCGTCGAGACCGTCTAGGTCCGGCTAGTTGTGATGTCCAGGGAGGTTGGTCAGCCGGGTGATCGGTGGCTGGTCTCCGATGGCGGAGTGGGCGCGGTGGTGATTGTAGAAGTGGAGCC
>NZ_JBEZJI010000049.1:0-72862 GCF_040649435.1 Actinomadura sp. NPDC048955 | reverse complement strand
CTTCTTTCGGCCCTGCGGCCTCCGGTCCTTCCGAATCTCGAAGTCCATCGCGACCCCTCAGCAAGGGTGTTGCGACGACCACTAGAAGGGGAGCCCCGGGCGGGGGCGTTCGTGCGAAAGGCGTGCGATTAGTCCACAGGGACGAGCACGCCACCGAGGCCGCCCTCTCATCCTCGCCGCCCCGCCCCGCCTTGACCTTCCTGTTGAGCGCATCGTTTCAGTGTTGGACGCCCGCGCGGGGCCGCGCATCGCGACGCGTCGACCGGCCTGCCCCGACCGCCCGCCGCGGCGGCCGCGCCGCTGTCAACGCCTCTATTCTGTGCGCGAGTCCTTTGCCCACCTCAGGGAGCCCATGTTGTCGGCTGAGCACGCCGTGTTCTTGAAGTTCGCCCTCACTGGTGACGGGTACGGCACTGAGCCGGAACGAGGTGCGAGCTACGCGCTGGCGCATCACCTTGAAGAAGCCCTTGATGCAGCGGGTGATGGCGAGGTCGACGGTCACGAGCTCGGCCAGAGCACTGCGCAGATCTATCTCTACGGCCCTGATGCCGGGATGCTGCTCCAGGCCATTCGGCCGGTGCTTCGAACGGCTAGTCTCCGACCGAACGAGGCTGTTCTTCGCTTCGGGGACGTCGACGATGAGGGCTGCCGCGTCGAGGTCGTATCGCTCTGACGAGGTCGACCCCGTTGAGGAAGCGGCGCCGGGGAATTCCGCGTGCGCTACCGGGGACCCCTTGGTTCCCCAAGACCCTTAGAACGGGTTCGCGCGTCTGTGGTGGTGGGTGCCCAGGCGGTCTCCACCTTGCCCTGAGCGGCTTAGTCGAGGTCCGCCGTCTGATCTGGCGTTCTCGTGCAAATCCGGAGAGTGGGCGGCGCGGCGGTTACTCTCAGGGTGCTTACCGGCTTACGTGTCGGCGTGTGCTTCCGGGCGGCCGAGTATGGCCAGGTATCCGCCGCTGACGATTGCGTTGGCGGACGCCGTGTACTCCTTGGGGTCGTCCGGCAGGGTCGTGCCGAGTCCGTCCACGTACCGGTTGAACATGCAGAACGCTGCGGCGATCAGCACCGTGTCGTGCACCTCGACGTCGGTGGCGCCCTCGGCGCGAGCGGCGGCCACGTCCTCGGGACGCACGTCGCGCCCGCTCCGCTGGACGGCGCCGGCCACCCGCAGCAGAGCCTTCAGCTTCGGCGATACGGGCGCGCTCTCGAGGTCGGCTCGCACCTGGTCGACCAGGGCGATGCCCTCGGGGAGCTGGGCGGCGGCGAACGCCGCGTGTGAGCTGGTGCAGAACTCGCACTCGTTGAGGGACGAGACGTAGGAGGCGATCAGTTCCCGCTCGCCGCGGCTCAGGGAGCTCGGGCCGCGTAGCAGCACTTCGGCCAGCTCGCTCAACGGGCGGGCGGTCTCGGGCCGGTAGGCGAACAGCGAGATGATTCCGGACGCGTCGTTCCCCAGGGCGATATGCGGCATCGGCTCTCCAAACGTCGTCCCCGCATCGGGATTCGCTCTCCGTGCACATGGGAGTGTCTCGCATCGGGCACGCCGAGGGCAGGGGTGAAAGGGGGACAACTCCGGCCATGTCGACATTCGGCTTCGCGGGCCAATGGGACTGACGGCTCGTCCTCACCACCCATACCGGAGCGACATGCGGGTCCACGGCTACCACCAGTTCAACAGGGCGCCGCTGTCGTCTGTGACGTTCCCGTACCACCACTCGGCGTTGGCCGTGGCGGCCCACTCATTCATGATCGACTCGACGTGGGGGAAGCCCGCGGCCGCAGGGACGGTCACGACGATGAACCGTAGATCGGCAGGAGCCTCCACCAGCCCACTCAGCGGAGTCATCGCCTCGCGCAAGCGATCGACGTCTGAGGGGACGAATTCTTTGACCGGCCCCGCTTGCACTGCCAGGTTGCCGCCACGGTGCAGCACTCGAACTCGCATTGTCTCGTCGAGAGTCACGATGTCGCCTGCGGCGCATCCGAGCACGAGCGCAGGAGTGCCGACGAGCTCGTATCGTCCGTCAGTCGATCGCTTTGCAGGCACCAGCTCGTAGACCGGTTCCCCATCGGACTTGGTGCCGGCCCAGGCCCTGACGTGCATATGAGTGTCCTGGTCTGTGGTCATCCCCCATGCTCGCACGGCGCTGGAGCGTGCCCAGTTGCGTGCTTTCGTAGCACTGGGTCCGGGGCAGTGGGTGGTGGCACTGCTCGATTTGGTGTCACGATGTCGGGATGGCCATCACACAACGGCATTAATGGGACGGCGACCGCCGGGCCGCGTCCGTGCGACGCGGTACACCAGGGACGCCGAGTCCTCTCCGAGCGTTCCTGACGGAGTTCCCGTCAAGGTTCTGCGGGAGATCACGGACGCCTCACGGGCCGGGAAGTGTCCCGGTGTCGAGTCGATGACCACGGCTCTCGCGGCGCTGAAATGGTTCCTCCGGCAACCAGGCCGGAGACTGACGGCGGAGGTGTACCCCACCTGCCCGTGTCATGATCCACGGGAGGCGCTGGACACGCTCCACGAGATCGCTGCGGCTCTTCCGCCGACATCCCGGCGCGAGGTCTTGGCAATCGTGTCCCCGCTCGCGGAGCAATATCAGGCCCGCACTCTGCATGATCCGTCCACACCGGAAGATTGGCCATGGTGGCGAAGGCGCATCGCTGATCTCTGAATGCCGTGCCCGATCGCTGCGGCGCACCGATCCCGCTCATGGTCGGGCGTTGCGTCGGTGCATGTACAGCGAGCCGCCAGCCATTGCAGATCCTCCGGGGCCAGCCACAGGGCAAGTCGGCCAAGGCTTGCCTCACGGTCGGGGTCCGTCGGCTCTGGAGGTCTTGACATGACGCCAGGCTAGGCCACCTGGATACAGCAGGGCCTCCGATGGGACCTCGCGGGTCCGCGGCGTCGCTACGTCGGTCGCCCGAGTCGTCCGCCTGAGTGAACTCCCGGCATCCGCTTACGTACAGATTCCACCTGGCGCCCTCGGCTTCCGGCAGTTCCATGAGGCCGAACCACAGCGCCCGAACCGTGGAGGCCTGCTCAACCTTTGAGCGCCACCAGGAACCCAAGATCTCAGGGCCGCTCATCTCTGCCTTGTTTCCGGCTCGGTTGGTCGATTGTGCTTCCGGCGGGGGGATCCTGCTGGTCACGGACGAAGGTTGCTCCGGCGTGCCGGGCGCTTTCGGCTACCTCCACGAGCAGGCGGCGTAGGACTTCTGTGGGTATCCGCGACGCATCCAGCGCTAGTACCTCGCACGGGCGATCCATGTCCTCATCCGGCACCAGCACGTGCGCCAGCGGGCCGCCGTCCCCGCTGAGCTCGCGGGCCCTTGCGACGGCTGCGCGAGTTCTTGCCCATAGGCCGTTGGAAGCTCGGTCTCTAGTGTGCGCCTAGTGGCGGGAGTACTCCGTTAATGGCTCGGTGTCTGCTGTCCGAGGGGACTCGTGAGTGTTCGCAGAGGCCCGGCGGAGGTGGAGGAGATCGTGCCGGACGGGCCTCTGTCGCGGCGCGTGCCCGGGCGGCCGCAGAGTGCACATGGTGGAAGGCGTGCAGGTCACAGCGGGGACAAGAGATCATCCGGCTCTGGCGGAACCTCCCCGGTCGCCGTAGGGTTCACGCGTGATCAAAATTGGAGGGCGCGCGCTGCGCCTGGCCGCTGTCATGCTTCCTACGCTGACCCTGACGACCGTGCTGGCGTCCACTGCGCCGGCGAGTGCGGCAGGCCCTTCGTGCGGGTCGAGGTACGCCCTGCGCAGCACCCATTCGATCTACGTGAACTCCAAGGTCCGCGGCTATCTCAAGGTCTACTACAACTCCTCCAACGGCTATAACTGCGCGCTGGCCGTCCGCAAGGGCTCGACGTCGCTCTACAGCATCAAGCTCAAGCTCTGCGTCTACAACGCGGCCAGGACCAAGTACGGCAACTGCAAATACGACGGTTACAGCAAGCGGAACCATTGGTACTCCGGGCCGCTCTACGTCTACGCCCGCCATCGGTGCCTGTACGTCAAGGCCTCCATCAACACCAACGGTGCGCACACGGGAGAGTTGACCGGCAAGAAGGTTCACTGCGGCTGACCATTCGCTTCTCGCGGTCGGTTGTCGGGCGGTCGCGCGGGTGACGACCGGAGTCGCCGCCACCTTGGACCTGGATGAAGTTCGGTCTATGGGCGCGTCCGCCTGATGTCGCGGTCCTCAAGCTCTAGAGTCCCGCCGTGCACGGATGTCCACGTGAGAGGGGAAGGTCCGTGCCCGAGACCTGGTTGCCCGACGCGTACCGCGCCGACGTGGAAACCCTGTGGGACTACCACGACATGCACCACGCGATCCGGCCTACCGATGTCGCCGTCGGGCTGGGCAGCCATGATCTCGGTGTCGCCACCTTCTCGGCGGAGCTCTACCGCGAGGGTCTGGTCCCTCGCATCGTGTTCACCGGTGCCAACGCGCCTACGACGGTCGAGCGGTTCCCGCGGGGCGAGGCCGTTCACTACCGCGAGCATGCCATCGCGCTCGGCGTTCCCGATGAGGCGATCCTGGTCGAGTCCGAAGCCACCAATACGGGTCAGAACATCGAGTTCACCCGCAGGTTGCTCGCCGAGCGCGGGATCGAAGTCCGCTCGGCGACGCTGATCTCTCGGCCCTACCAGCAGCGCCGCGCCTACTCCACCGCCAAGAAAATGTGGCCGGAACTCGATGTCGTCTGCGCGTCGCTACCGCTCCCGTTGGACGAGTACATCGTGAGCATCGGGGACGTGAACCGTGTTGTCGACATGCTGGTGGGCGACACGCAGCGCATCATGGTCTACCCAAGCCAAGGATTCGCCATCCCGCAGGACATGCCGTCCGAAGTCGAGGCCGCCTACCGCCGTCTGGTCGAGGCAGGATTCACAAGCAGGCTCGTCCGATAATCGGACCATGTGAGAACGAACCGTTCAGCCCACCTCGGGCAAAATGACAGGTTCGCCTTCCCTGCTAATGGGACGGATGCCCGTGGTTATCTGCGAGCTCCCATAAGCGGGGCTATGTCACCGGCAGTGTGAGGCGGCTCTTCAAGGAGGTCGGCCGCCGTTCGTTCATGGGACCGGTCCCCCCGCGCAGTGCGGAGGGACCGGCCGGTTGTTCAGCCGCTCAACCGGCCTGGCCCAAGCGAGGACCAGGCCCGGCCGGAACTAGCAGCTGTGACCGTCACACACCGAGCAGAACGACGTCTGGCAGATCATGCACGTCTGCTGCACGTGGCCGGGCATGTTGCACGCCTGGACGATCGGAGGCACCTCGGTGGTCACGGAAGCGACCGCCGAGCACCCGATGCCGGGGATGAGCGGCGGCGCTCCGATGACCGAGGGAGCGACTGCCGACCACCCGCTACCGCATAAAAACGGAGGCACTCCCATGACCGGAGCCCCCGTGCGCGTGTTATCCACCGTTATCTACCACCTTTGTCTCTTGTTTGAGCCCCGAAGTTGCCAGGGCGGCACCGGGAGGAACCGGTGCCAACAGAGGACCGTGCGGAGCCGAGATGAATGCGCAAGGGATCAGGGAGTTCGCCTCATGAGGTGAGCATCCGGAGCGTGCAACACTTTTTCCACGAATGGCCGCAATATTGTAATGCGCTGATCGAGTCCTGCCCATGGCGAAACGGTTTATGGGCCGTCCGGCTGCTCATCGCGCCGCGTGATCAGGCGGATGCTGGGCTCTGCCGGTGCCCCAGGTGATGCCAGGCGTGGCCGCATCCGTCCGAGCAGAGGCGCGCCCGGCGCCGGCCGTCAGAGACGCCTAGCAGTGCGACGAGCAGACGGAAGGACTTGAGCCGCTCGTCCTCGGGCAGATTGGCGATCTTTGCCAGCTGGACTTCCATCCGACCTCGCGGCAGCAGCACCGCCGGGGTGTGCGTCGGCCGGATGCCTGCGCGCCGAATGGCCTCCGTGGTGTCCTCGCTGGTCGCGCCGGCTTGGGCGCAGAACATGGCAAGCCTCAAGAGGGCGTCATGCCGCTGGTCGCTCGTCAGGCTCTCGAACCAGGTGATGCCGTCGGCGATCGGCCGGAGGTCTTGGGCCAACGTGTTGAGAACGAGTGACGTCTCGTCCACCACGATCACCTCCAGGAGTCGCGTCGTCTGCCCGGGCCGAAAGCCATCGAACCAGGTCGTCGGTGAGTCGGGCATTCTGGTCGCCAGTGGCATGGGCGCCGCCGCTTGAAGGCTGCCCTTCGGTGGTGGGACGGATGAATCTGAGCGAGGCGAAGCGGGAGTACCGGGAGGTGCTGGAGGCGTTCGCCGGTTCGGACGAGGCGGTGTCCGAGGCCCGGCTGGCGGACGTCCGGCGGCGCCTGGACGGTGTGCGCAAGCGCGCGATGCGTCAGATCGACCAGTACACGACGCGTAGGTTCCTTTCGGTCAATCAGCGGCGGGGAATGGTCACCAAGCTGGAGTGGATGCACCAGAAGGTGCAGGCCGAGGTAGTCGCCATCGCGGCGCAGCGGCAAGGGGAATGATGTCCGCGAGGTGCTAAGCCTGTCGCGAGCGGCTGCGGCCGTATTCGGCCAGGGCGTGGAAGGCGGCCTTGGGTTCCCAGGGCATGTCCGGGTAGGTGGTGCCCTTGCCTGGGAGGACCTTGACGATGCCGAAGGACGCCTTGTCGAAGTCGAGGGCGTCGGTGTCGGCGTGCGGCAGGTCGTAGCGGGCGAAGGTGTAGACGAAGGCCGCGTCGATCCCTGAGTCCTCGAAGACGCCGAGGAGTTCGCGCAGGTAGTCGGCCTGCTCCTGTTCGTCGCGGACGACCGGGCGGGTGAAGCGGGCGGGACGGGCGCGGTCGTTCCATTCGATGACCTCGTCGCCCCGGCTCGCGATGGCGGCGGCGCCGCGGTAGGGGGCGCAGCCGAACTCGGTGACGGCGGCGGGCCTGCCGTGGGCGGTCAGGGCCCGCAGCCCGGCCGGGAGCTGGTCGGCGTTCTGCGCGTCGCGGTAGCCGGCGTCGGTGGCGACCAGGTCGAACGGTGTCCAGTCGACGCCCTCGAACGGCAGTGAGGCGTAGCCGACGCGGCCGCCGAACTCGGCGCGCACGGCCGCGACGGCCTTGCCGAGGAAGGCGTTGATCGCGGTGGGCAGGGTGGCCAGCGCGGCGCGGAGCCGCTGCGGGTCGGAGAGGACGGCGGCTCTCTCCTGGAGGGTGTCGCCGGGGAGGAAGCCGTCCGTGCAGATGGAGATCTCCGAGCCGGTGAGGAAGACCACCTCGGCGCCGGTGCGGCGCAGCCTTTCCGCGCGGGCGGCGCTGTCGGTCAGGAAGTCGAGCAGTTCGTCCTGGCCGAGGCCGTTGGTGAACGGGCAGTACCAGACTTCGAGTCCGGCGTCGGCGGCGAGGCGGGCGGCCGTCTCCAGGCGGTCGCGGTCGCCGCCGGTGATCCGGACGGCGTCGCAGCGCAGGTCGTCGCGGATGACGGCCATCTCGCGGCGGACGGTGGCCGGGTCGAAGGGCTCGCGGGTGGTGGTCCCCGCGCTGGTGAAGCCCGTGTCGAAGTTGATGCCGAGGGCGCGCATGTCGTTCCTTCGCGTCGAAGTTACGGTACGCAACGTACCTTATAACGGTCACCTTCGGCGCTGGAGGGGGCGTATCGGAGTACGCTTCGTACCCTGGGTGGTGGAGGGCTGCATGGTTGAGGGCGGTGGGTCGCGGCGGCGGGGGGCCGCGCTGGAGGAGGCGATCCTTCGGGCGGCGGCCGAGGTGCTGCGGGAGTCCGGTGCCGGCGGCCTGACCATGGACGAGGTGGCGCGGCGGGCCGGCACGAACAAGAACGCGATCTACCGGCGGTGGCCGAATCGCGTCGCCCTCGGCGTTGCCGCGTACCGCCGGCTGGCCGACGAGGAGATCACGGTCCCGGACACCGGTTCGCTGCGGGACGACGCTCTGGACCTGCTGCGCCGCGCGAACAGCACCTGGTCGTCACCGTACGGGGAGATCCTTCGGGGCCTGATCGCGGCGGCCGGGAGCTCGCCGGAGGTGCTCGCCGAGTTGCGGGACGGCGGGGGCGGCGCTTACGAGGCAGCGTGGCTGACGGTGCTCGGACGGGCGGTGGCCCGCGGTGAGGTCGCGGCCGAGGCGCTGCATCCGAGGGTCGCGTCCGCGCCGGTGGCGCTGCTGCGCAACGAGTACATGACGCGGGGCGTCCCGGCCGTGCCGGACGGCGTCCTCGTCGAGATCGTGGAAGAGGTCTTCCTGCCGCTGGTCCGGGGGCGCGCCGGTTTCAGCGGGTGAGGTTCTCGATGCCGCGGGCCGCGAGGTAGGCGGGGTCTTCGGTGCGGCTCTGCAGGACGATGGCCGGACGTTCTCCCCGGCCGGCGAGTTTCATGAACGGGTCGAAGAGCCGGGTGAAGTCGGCCAGCGGGATCACGTCGTCGGGCAGGACGAGTGCCGTGGAGCGTCGAGGTGGTGCAGGCGGACGAGCGTCGTACTCGGCGATGAGATTGCGAATCGTCTTCCCGATCGGTTTCAGTTCGCGTTTGTTCGTGAACAGGCCGAGGTCGTATTCGAGGTCGACGTATCCGCTGAGGTCCGGGTTCAGGTCGTGGGAGTCCCACCAGGTGATGCCGAAAAGGCCGGTGCAGTCGGCCATGGCGCGGATCGATCGTTCGGTCCAGGCGGGGATGTCGGCCGCGTCCATCCAGACGGCGGAGACGCCCGTCTCCTCGATCCAGACCTGGCGTCTGAGGTCGGTGTGGAAGGCCTTGATGAGCTCGATGAAGAACTCGGAATAGTGCGTGGACGAGGTGGAGAGGGAGCCGTAGCGCTGGATCACCTGCGTCCAGCCCGCCCAGGTGTGGTTCGCGGTCATCGTGCCCGAGGTCGCGAGCCCGTGGCGCGTCCAGTACTCGTCGTTCTGCCAGGGCCAGTGGTCGATTCCTGATACGTGGACCTTGCCGGGCGCGACCTTTTCGCAGGTGTCGAAGAGGGTGGTGTGCCAGGCATCGCCCTGGGCTTGGGTCGCCGCCATCCCCAGGGGCTTGGCGAACCAGTGAATCTCGTTGGACAGGTCGAATCCCATGAAGCGGCGGTGCCGTCCGATGCGTTCGGCGATCCGGGTGAGGAGCCATTGTTCGCGCTCGATCGCCGCAGGGTCGGTGAGGACGTTGCGGATCGTGCCGTCGCTGTTGCTGATGAGATGCGGCGGGACGAACAGGACGCCGCTGACGGCGCCGTTGAGGACGGTCACCTGCACGTCCAGCTGGCGGCCGTCGGCGAGGTCGAGGAGTTCTTCGAGGCGGTCGAATTGCTCGCCGCGCACGTAGGTGGCGTTGGGCTGGAGTTCCGACCAGATCAGCATGACGCGGATGTGGTCCATGCCGAGGGACGCGATGTCGTCGAGGTCGGCGGCGATCGAGGCGCGGTCCCAGTCGGACCAGGAGAACCACCAGTTCTTGCTCGGCACGTAGTTCACGCCGAAGCGGACGCGGCGGTGCCTGTGGCGGTTCGGCGGCGGGGGGTCGGCGTGGGCCGCGGCGGTGGTCAGCAGGGTCGTCGCCGCGGCGGCTCCCGCGGTCACCCCGAAGAACTTCCTGCGGTCGATCGGCGGTTCGGCGGCGCGTTCTGGCACGGGCCCTCCAGGAGTCACGTCCGGCCCACGGGAGCCTAGGAACGTGCCTTGTGCCCGGCCTAGTGGTCTTTCACGGCTTTCACGCAGCGCTCTGCGCGGGGTCGGTGGACGCGCGCACGACGAGGCTCGGAGGGAGGCGCTCGGACGTGGGCGTCCCTCCGGCGAGCAGGTCTACGAGCAGGTCGAGGGCGCGCGCCCCCATCTCGTGCATGGGCGAGCGGACGCTGGTGAGGGGGATGGGCAGTTCCGCCGCGAGGGGGGTGTCGTTGTAGCCGGCGACGGCGACGTCCTGGCCAGGGCGCAGGCCCTGGTCGCGCAGGACGCCGAGCGCGCCGATGGCCGCGAAGTCGTTGACGGCGAAGATGGCCGTGGGCTGGGGGACGTGGCGCAGGAGGCGCTCGGCGGCGGCCCGGCCGCCGGCGGCGTCGAACCCGGAATGGACGACGTGGGATCCAGGGACGGGGAAGCCCGCCTCCCGGTACCGGTCGACGAAGCCGGCGGTGCGGTCGGCGCCGGTGCTGGCGAAGGGTTCGCCCGCGATGACGCCCACGCGCCGGTGGCCGAGGGCGAGCAGGTGGTCGGCGACCAGGCGTCCGCCGAGCCGGTCGTCGCAGGTGACGGACGGGTGCCCGCCGGCGTGCCGGCTGACCAGGACGAACGGGACGCGCCGCGCGGCGATCTCGTCGAGGAACGCGGCGTCGGCGTGCGCGTCGCCGAAGACCAGGCCGTCGACGTGCCGGGACAGCGCCAGTTCGGTGCGCGCCCGCTGCTGCTCGGGCCGGTCGTGGCTGTTCATGACGAAGGTGGTGAGGCCGTGCCGCGCGCCGGCGTCCTCGATGCCCTCGTAGATCGTGGCGAGCACCAGGTCGGACAGCCGGGGGACGACCACGCCGACGAGGTTGCTGCGCTGCGTGCGCAGGCTGGTGGCGTGCGGGTTGGGGCGGTAGTCCAGCCGGGCGGCCCAGCGCCGGATCTCGTCGGCGGTCTCGCGGGACGCGGCGCGCTGCGCGTCGTCGGGGGAGCCGTTGAGCACCCGGGAGACGGTGGAGACGTCGACGCCCGCCGCCTCCGCGATGGTGCGCAGCGTCGCGGGCCGCTGCCGGTCGTTGCGGGCCACTGCGTCCGCCTTCCTGCCGCCGTGCCCCTTGACAGGGCCACCGTCCGGTGTCTTTTATACAACCCAAACGTTTGACCCAATCGTTTGGGTTAACGGAAGATCCACCCCAATCGTCTGGGAAGGGGCGAAGCCGTGACACGACGGGTCGATGTGGGGCGGTCGGAGTGATCGGCCTGCCGCCGGAGGCGGGCTGGTTCGCCCGCCGGACGGTCGCGGGACTGGCCGGCGACCTCCGGGCCAGGCGGTCGTCCCCGGGCGAACTCGTGGAGCGGGCGCTGGCCGAGGCGTCCAGGCTCCACGGGCTCAACGCGTTCGTCACCCTCGACGGGACCGGGGCGCGCGAGGCGGCGGAGCGCGCCGGACGGGAACTGGCCGCGGGTCGGGACCGAGGCCCCCTCCACGGCATTCCCGTCGTGGTCAAGGACGTCATCGACACCGCGGGGCTGCGCACCACCATGGGGTCCCGCCACTACGCGGACCGGGTGCCCGAGCACGACGCCGAGTGCGTGCGCCGGTTGCGCGCGGCCGGGGCGGTCATCGTCGGGAAGACCGCGACCCACGAGTTCGCCTTCGGGCCGACCGGCGACCGCTCGCTGAGCGGGGCGACCCGCAACCCCTACGGGGACGGGCGTCTCGCGGGGGGATCCAGCAGCGGGTCCGCGGCGGCGGTGGCCGCCGGGATCGTGCCGCTCGCGGTGGGCACCGACACCGGCGGCTCGGTGCGCATCCCCGCCGCCTGCTGCGGGATCGTCGGGCTCAAGCCCACGCTCGGCGCCGTGCCGACCGGCGGGGTCTTCCCGGTGTCGTCCTCCCTGGACACGGTGGGCCCGATGGCGCGGACCGCCGGCGACTGCCTGCTGCTGTGGAACGCTCTGACCGGAGGGGGCGCCCCGGACGCGGACGTCTCCGGCGTCCGCGTCGGCTGGGTGGCGCCGGACGCACTCCACCCCGGCGACCCGCGGGTGGCCGCCGCGGCCCGCGCCGTGCTGGGGCCGCTGCCCGTGCGGGACGTCGCCGTCCCGGACGTCGCGCGGTTGCGCTGGGCCTACACCGCGATCCAGGGCGGCGAGGTCCACCGGCTCCACGCGGGACGGATGGCCGCCGCGCCGGAACTCTACGACGCGGAGGTGCTGGCGCGCCTGCGCGCGGCCGGGCGGATCACCGAGAAGGACGCCGCCACCGCCCGCGAGCTGCGGGAACGGGTCCGCCGGGCGGTGACGGCCCTCTTCGGACGCGTCGAGATCCTCGCGATGCCCACCGTTCCGGTCGTCGCACCGCCGCTGGGCGCTCGAACCCTGGTGCTGGACGGGACTCCCGTCGACGTCCGCGCGGCGCTCCTGGCGTACACGAGCCCCTGGAGCGTGCTCGGCCTTCCCGCCGTCAGCCTGCCCGCCGGTCCCGTCGACGGGCTGCCCGCCGGCCTGCAACTGGTGGCCCGGCCGGGCGCCGAGCGCCTGCTCCTCGCCGCCGCGGTCCGCCTGGCGAAGACGACGTCCGCCACTGAGCCGGCCGGCACCGGCTACGGGTTCGCCGACCGGGAGGAGGCGTACGCGCACGCGGAGCCCGTACCGGACGGGCCCACCACCCAGGCGTGAGCGGCGCTCGCCCGGGAGTGCGGTGAAGGCGCGCTGAAGCGGCTGACCGCTTCAGCTCACGGCTGCGAGCTGGCGGGACGCGGCCAGAAGGGGGCGGCGGAGGTGTCGGCTCGGGCGGCGTCCAGGGCGCCGATCGTGGTGGCCACGGCGAGGAGCACCATCGCGATTCGGAGGGTGATGCGCATCTGTGGAACCCCCGTTCCATCGAACGGATCCTGTACTCCGTGTGATGCCGACAGACCGGGATGTGTTCCCCGAATACCTCAGAAACAGGTGAGCGGTCGGTCTACGTGAGCTGCGGAGCCGGTTCGGTGGCCTGCTCGCGTTGCCAGAGTGCGCGGTAGGGGCCGGGGCGGCTCACGAGGTCGGTGTGGGTGCCCCGGTCGGCGACGCGGCCCTCGTCCAGGACGATGATCTCGTCGACGGCGTCGAGGCCGGCGAGGCGGTGGGTGACCAGGAGGGTCGTCCGGCCCTCGGTGGCGGTGAGGAGGTCGGCGGTCAGCTCGTCGGCCGTCGCGATGTCCAGGTGCTCGGCGGGCTCGTCCAGGAGCAGGATCGGGAAGTCGGCGAGGAGGGCGCGGGCCAGGGCGATGCGCTGGCGCTGGCCGCCGGAGACCCGGGCGCCGTGCTCGCCGACGCGGGTGGCGAGGCCGTCCGGGAGGGACTCGACCCAGTCGAGGAGCCGGGCGCGGCGCAGCGCGTCGCGGATCTCCTCGCCGGTGGCGGACGGACGGGCCAGGCGGATGTTCTCGCCGATCGTCGAGTCGAACAGGTGCGCGTCCTGGGCGCAGAGGCCGATGATCCGGCGGACGTCGTCGCCGGAGAGGGCGCGGAGGTCCACGCCGTTGAGGGACGTCCGGCCGCCGGCGGGCTCCAGGAAGCGGAGCAGCACGGCCGTCAGGGTGGTTTTGCCCGATCCACTCGGGCCGACGATCGCGCAACGGCGGCCGGGTGCCAGGTCCAGGGAGACGCCGTCGAGGGCGTAAGGCGCGCTGGGCGTCCAACGGGCTCGGAGATTCTCGACCGAGAGCGTGTAGGGCGCCGCGGGCAGAGGCGCGGGGGTGTCCGGCTCGCGCACCGGGGGCGGACTGTCCAGGACCGCGAAGATGCGCGCGGCCGAACGCCGCACCCGCTCCAGGTACTGCGCGGCCAGGGGCAGCCCGGCGACGACCTCGAACGCGGCCAGCGGAAGGAGGACGACGACAGCGAGCAAGACACCGTCGAGCGCTCCCGAGCGGACGGCCGGGACGCCGACGGCGAGGCTGCCCCAGACGGCCAGGCCACCGGCGAGGGCGGAGATGGCGGCGCCGAGGCCGGTCGTCGTAGCGGAACGGGCCGTGGCACGCGTGAAGTCACGGTCGAGTTGCGCGGCCTTGGCGAGCTGCTCGGGAGCGGCGCCGTAGGCGATGAGCTCCGGTGCGCCCTGAAGGGTGTCGACGACGTGGGAGGTGAGTTCGCCGCGCAGGTCGGTCGTGCGGCGCTCGGCGCGGCGGGAGACGACGCCGGACAGCCAGGGGGCGAAGACTCCGGCGAGCAGCAGGGCCAGCAGGAGGACGACGCCCGCCGAAGGCAGCAGCATCCAGGCGAGCCCGACGGACGCGCCTCCCACGACGGCCGCCACGGTGCAGGGCAGCAGCACCCGCAGGAACAGGTCCTGGACGGCGTCGACGTCCGCGACCAGGCGGTTCAGGAGGTCGCCGCCGCGGAAGGCGGGAAGCCCGGCGGGAGCGAGCTTCTCCAGCCGCTCGTACACCCGTGCCCGCAGGTCGGCGAGGATCCGGAACGTCGCGTCGTGCCCGACGAGGCGCTCGACATAGCGGAACACGCCCCGCCCGAGGCCGAACGCCCGGACCGCCACGATCGCGACCATCAGCATGAGCACCGGCGGATGCTGCGCCGCCCGGGAGATCAGCCACGCCGACGTCGCCATCAGCCCGACGCCGCTGCCGAGGGCCAGCACCCCGAACAGCACCGCGAGCGCGAGCCGTCCCCGCGCCGGGCGGGCGAACCGGAGAAGCCGGAAGATCATGCCTTCACCCCCGTCACCGCGGCGCACCGCGAGGACGCCGAAGTTTCACGTGAATCATCCGCACCGGCAATCCCTCCAGGGGCCGCCGGTGCGGCTCGGTGCTCGGAGTGCGGGGTCGTCCGGCGGGCCAGGGGCGATGCCGTGCGGCGAGGAGGGCATGCGGCCGGTCGGCCGGTGGAGGGCGCCTGCCGGGTGGTGGGGGTCATGTCGTCACCAGGGCGGGGGTGATGGGGACGGTGCGGTCGGCCATCGCGGCCAGGGCCGGGCGGTGGGCCACGAGGATGACCGTGCGGGACTCCGCCAGCCGGTGGACGGCGTCGAGGACTGCGGCCTCGCTCTCGGTGTCCAGGTTGGAGGTCGGCTCGTCCAGGAGGAGGAGCGGGGCGTCGCGGAGGAAGGCGCGGGCCAGGGCGATGCGCTGGCGCTGGCCGGCGGACAGGCCCGCGCCGCGGTCGCCCAGGAGCGTGTCGAAGCCTGAGGGGAGGGCGTCGACGAACCCGAGGGCGTTCGCGGCGCGGGCGGCCTCGCGGACCTCGGCGTCGGACGCGTCCGGGCGGCCGAGGCGGATGTTCGCGGCGACGGAGCCGGCGAACAGGTGCGGGCGCTGGGGGACCCAGGCGATGCGCTCGCGCCAGGCGTCCGGGGAGAGGTCGGCGAGGTCGTCCCAGTCGACCAGGACGCGGCCCGAGTCCGGGTGGACGAAGCCGAGCAGCACGGCCAGCACGGTCGACTTGCCCGCGCCGCTCGGGCCGACCAGGGCGACCGTCTCGCCCGGGTGGACGGTCAGGGAGAAGTCGTCGAGGGCGGGGACGTCGCGGCCGGGGTAGGTGACCGTCACCCCGTCCAGGCGGAGCGTCGCGCAGCCGGTGTCGGGGATGTCCCGCCGCGTCCCGGCGGGTGGCAGCGGCGTTTCGAGGACCTCGAAGATCCGCGCGGCGGCGGTGAGGCCCTCGACGCTCGCGTGGTACTGCGCGCCGACCTGCCGGAGGGGGAGGTAGGCCTCCGGCGCGAGGATCAGGACGAGCAGCGCGGTCTCCAGGCCGAGGCCGCCCTCCACCAGCCGGAGCCCGATCGACACGGCGACCAGGGCGACGGACAGGGTGGACAGCACTTCGAGGACGAGGGCGGACAGGAACGCGATCCGGAGGGTGGACATGGTCGCGCGCCGGTGCCGGCCGGTGATCTCGCGGATGCGGTCCGCCTGCGCGCGGGCCCGGCCGAAGATCTTCAGCGTGGGGAGCCCGGCGACGACGTCCAGGAAGTGGGCGGAGAGCAGGGAGAGGGTCCGCCACTGCCGGTCCATCCTGCGCCGGGTGGTGAGCCCGACCAGGATCGCGAAGACGGGGATGAGCGGCAGCGTCGCCGCGATCGTCACGGCGGAGAGCCAGTCGCCGAGCAGGATCCGCGCGCCGACCGCGACCGGGACGATCACCGCGAGGACGAGTTGCGGCAGGTAGCGGGAGAAGTAGTCGTCGAGCGCGTCGATCCCGCGGGTGGCGAGGGTGGCGAGCTCGCCGCTGCGCTCGCCGGACAGCCAGCGCGGCCCGAGGGCGAGGGCGCGGGCGAGCAGGCGGCCGCGCAGCTGCGACTTCACCGCGGCGGACGAGCGGTGCGCGGCGACCTCCTGGAGCCACGCGACGAGCGTCCGGCCGAGGACGACGGCGAGGAGCAGCAGGAGCGGGGTGCGCAGGTCGCCGAGCGACGCGCCGTGCAGGAAGGCGCGGGTGAGCATCCCGGCGAGGAGGGTCGCCTGCGCGATGATCAGCCCGGCGGTGGCGGCGCCGAGCAGCACGGACGCCGCGAGGAACGGGCGCGTCGTGCGGGCGTGGCGCAGCAGCCGGGGGTCGAGGGGCTTCATGCGACCGGCTTCTTCACGGGGATGTGGGAGGTGCCGATCCGCTTGCGGAAGACCCAGTACGTCCAGCCCTGGTAGATCATCACGATCGGGGTGAACACGGCCGCCACCCAGGTCATGATCTTCAGGGTGTAGCCGGACGAGGCGGCGTTCGCGGTGGTCAGGCCGCCGGTGCCGAGGGTGGACGGCAGGACGTCCGGGAACAGCGACAGGAACAGGGTCGCGACGGCGAGCACGATGGCGGCGCCGGTCCCGACGAACGCCCAGCCCTCGCGGCCGCGCCGGTTCGCCGCCGCGGCGGCGAGCAGGCCGGCGGCGGCGCCCGCGGCGGTGAGCCAGGTGACGGGCTCGCCGTACCGGAGCTGGGTGATCAGCAGGAAGCCGCCCCCGGCGAGGACGGCGGCGACCGCGGCGAGGCCGGCGATCCGGCGGGCCCGCGCCCGGATGCTCCCGGACGTCTTGAGCGCGAGGAACACCGCCCCGTGCAGGAGGAACAGGGTCACGGTGGTGAGGCCGCCGAGCAGCGCGTACGGGCTCAGGAGGTCGCCGAGGGAGCCGACGAACTCGTGGTCGGCGTCCAGCGGCACGCCGCGCACCATGTTCGCGAACGCGACGCCCCACACGAAGGCGGGCACGAGGCTGCCCCAGAAGATGCACTTGTCCCAGCGGGACCGCCAGCGGGCGTCGTCGCGCTTGCCGCGGTACTCGAACGCGACACCGCGGATGATCAGCGCGAGGAGGATCGCGAGGAGCGGCAGGTAGAAGCCGCTGAACAGGGTGGCGTACCACTCGGGGAAGGCGGCGAAGGTGGCGGCGCCCGCGACGATGAACCACACCTCGTTGCCGTCCCAGACGGGGCCGATGGTGTTGATGACGACGCGGCGCTCGACGTCGTCGCGGCCGAGCACGGGCAGCAGCATCCCGACGCCGAAGTCGAAGCCCTCCAGGAAGAAGTAGCTCGTCCACAGGAAGGCGATGATGATGAACCAGGCGGTGGTGAGTTCCATGGTCGGCCCTCAGTAGGCGAACGCGAGCGAGCGCTCGGAGTCGGAGTCGGACCCGGGGCCGTCGGACGGCGGCGGCAGCACCTCGTCCTCCGACGGCGGCCCGGCCTTGGCGTACTTGAGCATCAGCCCCGTCTCGATGACCAGCAGGACGCCGTAGAGCGCGGTCAGCGACGCGACCGAGATGAGCATCGACGACGCCGACACCCCGGGCGAGACGCTGGCCGAGGTCTTGAGCACGCCGAACACCGACCAGGGCTGCCGCCCCATCTCGGTGAAGATCCATCCGGCGGAGTTGCCGATGAAGGGCAGGGTCAGCGACAGGACGCCGATCCGGTACACCCAGGGGCTGGAGGGGAGCCTGCCGCGGCGCAGCAGCCACAGCCCGGCCAGCGAGACCAGCGCCATGGCCATCCCGGCGCCGACCATGACGCGGAAGTTCCAGTAGATGACGGGGATCGCCGGCCGGTAGTCGCCGGCGCCGTAGCGCGCCTCCTCGGCGGCCTGGACGTCGTTGATCCCCTTGACCTCGCCGTCGAGGGTGCCGGTGGCGAGGAACGACAGCACGCGCGGCACCTTGATCCCGTAGACCTCCTTCCCGCCGTCCAGCGTCCCGACGGTGAAGATCGAGAAGGAGGCGGGCCGCTCGGTCTCGTAGAGCGCCTCCGCGGCGGCCATCTTCATCGGCTGCTGCTCGGTCATGACCTTGCCCTGGAGGTCGCCGGTGATCGCGACGCCGATGGAGGCGATCGCGGTGACGGCCAGCGCGAGCTTCAGCGACGGCCGGAACACCTCGACGTTCTTGCGGCGGGCGAGGTGCCAGGCGCTGACGCCGGCCATGAACATGCCGCCGGTGGCGAACGCCGCCGTCATGGTGTGGGGGAACGCGACGAGCTGGGTGGAGTTGGTCAGGACGGCCCAGAAGTCGGTGAGGACGGCGCGCCCGGACTCGTGGTCGATCCGGTAGCCGACGGGGTGCTGCATCCAGGAGTTGGCGGCGAGGATGAAGTACGCCGACAGCAGCGTCCCGATGTGGACGAGCCAGATGCAGCCGAGGTGCAGGCGCCTGGGCAGCCGGTCCCAGCCGAAGATCCACAGGCCGAGGAAGGTCGACTCGACGAAGAAGGCGAGCAGGCCCTCGATGGCGAGCGGCGCCCCGAAGACGTCGCCGACGAACCGGGAGTAGTCACTCCAGTTCATGCCGAACTGGAACTCCTGCACGATGCCGGTGACGATCCCCATCGCGAAGTTGATCAGGAAGAGCTTGCCCCAGAACTTGGTGGCGCGCAGGTAGGCCGTCTTCCCCGTCCGCAGCCAGGCCGTCTGGAGCACCGCGACCAGCGCGGAGAGCCCGATCGTCAGCGGGACGAAGAGGAAGTGGTAGACGGTGGTGATCCCGAACTGCCACCGGGCGATGTCGACGGTGTCCATGGGCGCAGGCCTCTCCGGCTCATCTACTACAAGCTGTAGTACTTCATCCTGTCAGAAATACTACGGGCTGTAGTACTACAGCCGGTGGTTAGTTGTGTCACTCGGCCCGGACACGGCTGGACGGGGCGGCGCGAGGGGTGCGCCGCCCCGTCCAGGGCAGGTGGGGCTCGGGTCAGCGGCCCGCGTGGCCGCGGAGGCGGATCACCGGGGGACGGTGCAGCCCGGGCGGTTGAAGTCGATGACGCTGCCGGGGGCGATGCAGGCGGCCAGGGGGTAGGTCTGCTGGGCGTATCCGATGTTCGGGTGCACCGTGACGGTGCCGGACTGGTCGACCTCGCACGGGTTGTTCAGCGTGCAGCGGCCGCCGTCCTCGTTGATGGTGTTGTTCGCCCCGACGACCTTGCCGGTCGAGGCGTCGACGAGCGGGGAGCCCGACGTGCCGCCGATGACGTCGCAGGTGGCGGTGTAGCGGATCGAGTCCTTGAACGTCCACTCCCCTTCCTTGAGACGGTAGGCGAAGCCGTCGATGTTGCAGGAGTAGATCCTGCGCCAGTAGCCGGAGACCACGCGCACGTCGGCGCCCGCCGTGGGGCGGGTGAGTGAGAGCTGGAGCGCCGGCGTCCGGTAGGACTGCTGGATGGCCGCGTAGCTCTGGCTGAGCCGGTACAGGGTCACGTCGGTGTCGGTCATGGTGGAGTACAGCACCCTGTTGGCGCGCAGCGTGCCGAGCGTTCCCGAGCCGCTGGAGTTGAGCAGGCTGAACGTGCGGCTGGACGCCCGGTTCGTGATGACCTGTCCGGCGCTGGGCATGCCGCCCTCGTAGCAGTGCCCGTTGGTGAGCACGAGCGCCGGGTCGCTGTCGGCGGCGGTCGGGGTGCGGACGAGCGAGCCGGAGCAGTTGCTCAGGGCGACGATCCCGGTGAAGTCGACGGCCTTGACCTGGGCGGCTGGCGCGGGGGCGGCGGAGGCGGGGGCGGCTCCGGCGGTCAGCGCGGCGGCGCCGACGGCCGCGGCGGCGAGCACGCCGAGAAGGCGTCTGTGCATGGCGGGGGGTCCTCTCCAGTGAGGGGTGGCAGCGTGATGCTAACCACGGCACCGCCGTCCAGAAAGGTCAAAAGTGGACGAAAACGGAGGGCGCCTCGAATCTGGCAGGCATTGCCAAGCCCGGCCCGCGGCGCCCTCCGGCGATCAGTAATGGAACGCGGAGGTCACCCGCGCGCCCTTCGTGCCGAGGTTGACGACCGACGCCCCGCCGGACGGGACGGCCCGGCAGAACGCGCCGCCGTAGCCGTCCGGGAAGACGAAGAGACCCCACACGCCAAGCCAGTCCTCGACCGCGCCGGTCTCGTCGTTGAGCATCGGCTCGGCGGCGGGGACGACGCGGCGCTGGACGATGTAGTCCTCCTTCAGGCACCCGGCGACCGTCTCGGCCCACTCGCGGTCGGTCTGCTCCCAGCCCACGCGGATGCCCCTCCCCGACAGGCCCGCGACCGGCTTGAGGATCAGCTCGTCCCGCTCGGCCCGGACCTGGTCGGCCAGGTCGGGGGTGAGGGTCCGCGTCCACGGGAGGATGCGGTCGATCAGGGCGTTCTCGTCCGGCGACAGCTCCGCGCGCATGTCGGGATCGGAGACGAGCGGCAGGCAGCTCTTGTAGGAGAACATGGACGCCGTCAGGGGAGTCCACAGGACGACCTTGCCCTCCTCGTAGGCGCGCATGACGGCCTCGACGGGCTTGTCGTTGCGCGGGTCCCGCGCCACCTGGTGGGCGGAGAAGTACCGCAGGACGAGGTCGAGCGGACGGTCGTGCAGGTACAACCTTCCGTCCTTCTCCTGCACCTGGTCTACTTCACCGATGAGCAGCTCGATGCCGTATCGCTTCATCGACTCCTGGAAGGAACGGTGCAGCGACTCGTACGCCGCCATCCCGTCGATGGCCTCAAGCGTGGCGACGACGGGCGCCTCCTTCTGCGTGGCCTGGACGAACTGCCGCGCGATGGCCGCGGGAGTGTCGACGGTGGACAGCCCGTGCTCGTCGGCGAACGCGGCGAACTCCTTCTGGGCCAGCAGGCAGCGGTTGGCCTCGCTCATGTCGACGCCGCCCAGCTCGCTGCCGATGTTGAACTCCAGCAGCCGGAACCGGGATCCGTCGTCGTAGAGGTCGGCCCGCCCGTACAGGATCGGCTCCGCGTCGAATCGCGTCATGAGGTCGGTCCGGCGGGCGTCCGCGCCGACCGCGGCGCAGAACCTGCGGCGGTCGCCGTCGAACAGCCGGTCCGGCAGGGACGCCATCAGCCGGAACAGTCCGGCGAGGTCGTCCGCCGCCTGGCGCGTCCGCGCCTCGGACGACAGCAGCGGCCGCGTCGCCAGGTACCTGCCCCAGGCCTCGGCGAAGACGGGCGGGTACTCGGCCTCGGTCATGACGTCGCGCAGGGGCCCCTCGCCGGCCGCCTCCATGTACTTCGCGGTGACCATCAGCCGGTCCCCTCCACGTCGACGACCAGGTCCTTCTCGATCTTGCGGATGGCCTCGCGGTCGGCGTGGATCTGCTCCGGGTCCTCGTGGGCGAGGATGATGTAGCCCATCGTCATGCTGGCGAAGATGTCGGTGCTGGCGTCCACGTGGTCGCCGGTGCGCACGACCGCGACGGGCGAGTGGTAGCTCGGCAGCTCGCGGGCCAGGTCGTAGATCTCGGCGTTGCGCACGATCCCGGTCGAGTGCGACATCAGGAACACGGCCATGACGTTGCGGCGCAGCGTGTAGCCGGGCGGCAGCTCCGGCCCGCGCCCGCGCACCAGGTCGATCGTCCGGGTGACCTGGGTCTCCCCCGACGCGATGTAGGTGACAGCGGGGTTGCCCGCGCCGGAGAGCCGCGCGTTGACCTCCAGCAGCCGGGGCCCGTCCGGGGTCATCATGATCTCGGTGTGCGCGGCCCAGTTGCGCAGCCCGACCGCGTCCAGGGACGCGAGGCCGTAGTCGATGAGCTCGCCGTAGGCGTCCCGGTCGTAGGGCAGCCACTCGACGCTGTCGTACACCGCGATGCCCTCGCCGAACGGGACCCGCCGGTACTTGATCATGTCGGTGATCGAGTGGCGGCCCCGGTGGCTGATCGTGTCGATCGCGTACTCGGTGCCGGTCAGCTGCTCCTGGACGAGCACCTCGTCGGCGAGCACGCCCAGCTTGTCGCGCGTGCCGATCATGCGGTCGAACAGCTCCCGCCAGCCCCGCCCGCCGGGCGCGCGGCTGACCCCCACCGTGCCCGCGCTGGCCGGGGGCTTGATGACCAGGTCCACCCCGGCGAGCTTCTCGCGCTCGATCCAGGCGGCGACCTCGGCGGGGTCGGAGGCGCAGATCTGCCGGGGGACGGGCAGCCCCGCGGCGGCGACGGCCTGGTGCATCGCGTACTTGTGGCGCCGGGCGTCCATCAGCGCGGGGTCGTTGGACAGCTCGGGCGCGAGGGCGTCGGTGCAGCGCTGCGCCAGCTCCAGCGCGGCCTCCGCGCCGTGGAAGATCGCGACCGGTTCGAGCGCGCCCAGCCGCGCGACGGTCTCCTCGACGTCGCCGTGGTGGTTGATCACCGCGTCGTAGGCGGCGGGGTCGTAGGCCCCCTGCATGGGGGCCAGCGCCGGCCCGTCGTAGTCCATGACGGCGACGGGGCTGAAGCCGGCCTCGCGCAGCGCGGGCGCGAGCAGCGCCGACGAGCTGAACGGCCGGACGACGGCGACGACGGGTTTGCTCATGCTCTTCACCTTCATGTCGGTTGATCCGTCGGTTGGCCCTGCGGCCCCGGGGAGTCCGGCGCGCCCGCCTCATCCGGCGCGCCCGGCCGGCTCGCGGCCATGGCGGGCGGCTCCCCGGGCTCCTTCGCCGGCTCGTCCTCGCCGGGCCGCCGCCGCGACACCCCGGCCCCGGCGAGCACGAGGAGGCCGGCGAGCAGCCCGCACGCCCCGGTGAGCACCCACACGCCCGAGCCCCACGCGTGCCACGCGGCGATCCCGATCATGGGGCCGACGGCGTAGCCCACGTGCTGCGGGACGGTCGCCGCGGCGATGTAGCGGGCGCGCAGCGCGGACGGCGCGACCAGGCCGGGGTAGGCCATCATCGACGGCGCCGCGATGATCTCGCCGGCGGTCCACACCACGGTCGCGAGGATCAGCATCGTGACGGGGGACGGCCCGGTGTAGACGAGGTGGCCGACGCCGAGCATCGCCATGCCGAGCGCCATCGGCACCCCGATCGGCAGCCGCTGCGTCCACTTCGACAGCAGCACCTCGAACGCGATCACCATGAACCCGTTCACGGAGAGGAGCGCCGCGTACACCTTCTCCGTGTGCCCGGAGCCGGTGACGAACAGCGGCAGCGCGGCCGAGCTCTGGATGTAGGCGATGGCGGTGACGAAGAGGCCGAGGACGACGAGCATGAACCGCCGGTCGGCGAACACCTGCCCGTATCCGGCGCGCTTGCCGTCGCTCGACGCCGCCTCCCTGCCGGACGGCTCGGGGTTGGAGCGCAGCGCCACGTAGGCGAGGACCCCGAACGCCAGCGACGTCGCCGCGTCCACGTAGAACAGCGCGTCGTAGGAGGAGTAGGCCAGCAGCAGCGCGGCGCCGACCGGGCCGACCGTCGTTCCGACGTTGAAGGTCAGCCGCAGCACCGAGAACACGATGACCTGGCGGTCCTTCGGCGTCAGCTCCACGACCCAGGCGAGCGCGGCGGGCCGGTACGCCTGCGCGGTCAGGCCCGCTCCCCCGGCGACCAGCGCACCGGTCCACACGTTCGGGACGTGCACGAGCGCCGCGGTCAGCACCGCCGTGCCGGCCATCGAGCCGATGATGGCGCGCCGGTAGCCGAACCGGTCGGCGGCGGCGCCGCCCGCCGCCGACCCGGAGATCCGCCCGATCATCAGCGCGGTCAGCACCACGCCGCTCTCCCACGCGGTGAAGCCCTTGTCGGTGAGGAACAGCACCAGGAACGCGTTGAGGAACGCCGCCAGATTGATGATCAGGTTGCCGAGGACGAGGATCCGGACGGTCCCGCTCATCTCCCGCAGCGTGGCGATGATCGTCGGGTGTTCTGGAGGAGCCGGATGTTCTGGAGGAGCCGGGGGCTCGGGGGAGTCGGCGGAGCTCATGGCGCCGGCTCCAGCGGGACGCCCTCGAAGGTGAAGTACCGTCCGGCGTCCGGGATCGCGGCGCGGGTCTCCTCCAGGGTCTCCCCGATCGCGATGACGTAGCCGGTGCGGGCCAGGCCGTGCGGTGGCAGCCGCACCCGTGCGCCGGGCTGCGTCCCGACCTCGACCTCCGCGACGGGGGGTCGTATCAGCTCCCGGTGCGCGGTCGCCGCGGTGACCTCCATGTCGAACGGGGGATAGGCGAACCGGATGGACGCGGCCCTGCGCGGCTTCGGGAACCGCGGGGCGGGGCGGCGCCCCACCGCGACGTCCGCCGCCGCGAGCGGCCCGTCGACGCCGGAGGTCAGCAGCCCGAGGTAGGGGATCATTCCCCCGCCCAGCCGGACGTTGATCTCGATGACGTGCTTCGCGCCGTCCGGGGTGAGCTTGAACTCGATGTGCGTGACCCCGTCGGTGAACCCGACCGCCGCGTGGACCCGGGTGAGCATGTCGTGGAACCCGGTGTCGAACAGCAGCGGGTCGCCCGCGTCGACGTCGTGGCCGATCTCCTCGAACGCCAGGTCGCCGCTGCCCCCGAGCACCTTGCGCGCCACGATCAGCGGCGTGCACTCCCCCTCGAACAGGACGCACTCGACGGAGATCTCCGGACCTTCGAGGAACTCCTCCACGACCACGTAGTCCTCGAACTGGCGGATGCCGCCCATCCGCGTCCCGTCGGTGAGCGCGAACGCGGCGTCCAGGTCCTCGGGCCTCTCGACCTTGCTGAGGCCGAGGCTGCCGCCGAGGTTGCGCGGCTTGACGATGATCGGGTAACCGATCCCGGCGGCGAACGCGCGCGCCTCCTCCAGCGACGCCACGGCGCGGGACGCGGGCTGCGGGAACCCGGCGTCCCGCAGCGCCTCCCGCGTCGCGGACTTGTCCCGGCACCGCGCCACCGCGCCCGGGTCGAGGACGGGGAACCCGAGCGCCGCGCTGAGGTGCGCGGACGTCTCGATGTAGACCTCGTCGTAGCAGAACACCCCGGCGACCTCGTGGTCGCGGGCGACGTCGCGCGCCGCGGCCGTCAGCTTCTCCAGGTCGAGGCAGTCGACGACGGTGTGCCCGGCGATGTAGGGCTCCTCCCAGCTCGCCGGTGACGGGTTGAGCAGCCAGAGACGGTACCGCTGCGACACCGACTCCAGGATGTACTTGCGGTAGACCCAGTAGCTGCTCGCGACCAGGAGAAGGAGCGGACGCTCGCCGCCCGCGGGCGGGTCATAGGACATGCGGACCTCGATCGCAGGTTGTCAGGAGAAGTAGTCCTCGGGCCCGCCGCGGCGGCGGACGTCGAGGGTGGCGCAGTGGAAGCCGCCGCCGAAGGTGTTGACCGTGCGGAACGGGACGGGGATGGGGGTGAACCCCTCCTTCTCCAGCAGCCGCAGCAGTTCGGTCTCCTGCGCCTCGACGAAGATCCGCTCCTGGTCGAGCATCAGGGTGTTCATCGCGATCCACCGGCTGCAGAAGTACATGGTCTGGTCGGCGGGGATGGCGGGCTCGGGGCAGACCAGCACGTCCCAGCCGGCGAACATCTCCGGCAGTTCCGGCACCCGCTCGGGGTTGATCAGCACGCGGCCGGGACGCAGCGGGACGAACGTGGCGTTCATGTGCATCGGGTGGTCGTCGGCGAAGGCGACCTCGTGCACCCGGAACTCGCCGCCGAGCAGCCGCCGCACCCACTCGATACCGAACCGGTTGGTGACGTGGCTGCGCTGGACGAGGATGTCGCGGCCGAACCGCATGAAGTCGCCCGCGTCCACGATCGGCTCGAACTCGGTGATGACGGAGGTCGCGTCCGGGAACCAGTCGGTGCCGGGGGGTGTGGGGGGTCGTCCCCCCACAGAGGCGGGGTCGTCCGGGGACATGGTCGCCGGCTTGGCGGCGGCGTAGCCCGGGTTGAAGGACGCGTCGGTGAGCTGCGGCTTCGGTGCCGCGACCCAGCGGGCGCCGCGCCGGAAGTAGTCCTTGAAGATCGTCCGGAACGGGTGGGTGGCGAAGTAGTACGACCGCCAGCCCATCGTCGCCTCGACGATCTGGTCGCCGGCGACCAGCGCGATGTCGCGGGGGAAGGTGTGCGACGAGCCGCCGGTGGACGTCCAGTCGGCGGTCCCGAACGGGCGGGACTGGTCGACCGGGTCGGGCCGCCGGACGGTCACGCCCTCGCCCTCCAGGATCGACGCGAACCCGTCGAGCTCCTCGCGGGCCGCCTCGACCTGCTCCTGCGGGAACCCCCCGCCGCCATTGCGGCGGTAGAAGTCCCACGCCTCGGGCGGGACGGTCGCCTCGATCGCCGGATGCCACGGCGGGACGGCGGCGCCGTCGACGACGCCGACGATCACCTCTTCCAGCGGGTCCCACTCGTTGTACGAGCCGACCGGGGCGGGCCGCTCGGCCGAAGGTGAGTTCTCGGTCATCGCGACGTCCTCTCGACGGTTCGAACGGTCACCCGGGCCTCGGGCGAGGCGGCCTTCAGGCCGTGCAGGCGGCCGCGCGGCACCAGCAGCACGTCGCCCGTGCCGAGCCGGTGCGGGCGGCCCGTCGCCCACGCGTACACGTCCGCCTCGCCGCTCGTGATCTCCACGAGCCGGTCGGAGTCGTACACGCCGGTACAGAACGGGCTGTCCGGGTGGAGCGTGCTCGTCTCGGCGTCGTCCAGCGCGGAGGACGCCAGCGCGGCGCCCTCCTCGGTGTACCGGTCGAGGCCGTCGGCCCAGGCGATCTGCGCGCGGAAGTCGGCGTCGCCGAGGCGCAGCAGGAGCTTGGTGTCCTCGATGCCCCGCACCAGCTCGGGAATGACCAGCTCGCCGTGCGTGCGCGCCAGGCCGAGCAGCAGGTTCTCGTAGGTCATCCGCCCGTGGTGGACGTCGATGTGCGCGTGCTCGTCGCAGTACTTGGCGTCCACGCGGTCGCCGTAGACGGCGCGGAGCATGGCGCCGGTGTCGGCGAACCCCTGGGCGAACAGCCACTCCAGGTACGTCACCGCCGCCATGTAGCGGAACATGCCGCGGTGGTCCTCGGTGAGCCAGTTGAAGTAGTTCACCCCGACCAGGGAGCCGGTCAGGTAGAAGTTCCAGTAGGCGTGCAGGTCGGTGCGCAGCCCGACGCTGGCCAGCATCTCCTTGAAGATCGTGCTGTGCTTGGCGCCGTAGACCCCGTACCCGAACTCGTCGTTGAAGATCTTGAAGAGCTCGGACTGCTCGACGCCGTAGGAGCCGCCGAGGTTGCGCGCCATGGCCGACGCCTCGGTCAGCGCGTCCAGGGCGAGCTGGATCAGGTGCAGCGCCGCGGCCTCCTCCGGCCGCCGGCACTCGGTGATCAGCCGCATGGTGCCGGTCACCTCGGCCGCCGGGTCCACCGCCGGGTTGCTCCCGGACGCGTCGGCGGGCGCCCCCGCCCCGCCGACCTCGGCGAGGAAGTACGCCTGGAGCTCCTCCAGCGTCCGGACCGGCGGGACGGCGACGGCGTCGTCCAGGAAGGAGAACGCGTACCGCTCCAGTCCCGGCCGGACGGCGTCGCGCAGCGCCCGCACCTCGTCGCCGTAGAACAGGTCGAAGTCGTCCTTCGCGGAGGCCAGCCCCGCGGCGGGCAGCAGGATCATGTCGCTCTCGTAGGCGTTGCAGAGCACGCGGCCGGCGATGAGCTGGCCGCTGCCGAGGAACTCCGCCTCGGTCGCCGGGACGGAGAAGTCCCGGGCGCCGGCGCCGGGCGGGCCGATCGGCCGCCGGAACGGGTTGCCCTCGATGAGGACCTCGGGCCCCGGCTGGAAGATCCGCTGCGAACAGTAGGCGGCGAGGGCGCTCGCCGATGCAGCCGTGGGCGCCGTGCCCGTGGTCACCATGCCCGGCGCCGGTGCGCCGAGCGCCTCCGTGACCGCCGTCACGCGACCACCTCCTCGGACTCCACCTCGAAGCGGACGCACTCGCCGTCGTGGGCGGCGACCAGGGACACCGGCAGGTCCGGCTGGACGTGCAGCGGGACGGGCAGGCACTGGATCGCCTGCTTCCAGTGCGAGTCGTGGCCGGGCGCGTTGTCGACCACGATCCCCGGCAGCAGCTCCATCTCGAACCAGAACGCGATCGCGTGCATCTTGCCCGCGGCCGTCGGCCGGACCGTCAGCTCGGTGCGCTGCGGCCGCGCGTCCGCGGTGTAGAAGTCGAACTCGAACACCGTCGTCGGCTCCGACAGCGCCCGGTGCTCGTGCCGGTGCAGCCGGGAGTCGAAGTACTCCAGCGTGGACAGGCGGTTGAAGGGCGCGAGGTCGAACCCGTACAGCTTGCCGACGTGGTTCTTGCGGTGCAGCGGCTCGCTCTCGATGAGCTGCGCGAGGATCCGCCCCCGCGACGGCATGATCGTCGCGTCCGGGGTGAGGAGGTGCTCGCGGGCGTGCGCGATCGTCCCGAGGATGCCCTCGCCGAGCAGGCCGCAGTCGACGATCTCGGTGACCAGCAGGCCGGCGCGCCTCGGCAGGTCCCCGGGCACCGTCATGCGGGTGGACATCTTCGACACGACGCCGACCGCGTCGTCGTACCCGGCCACCCGGACCACCCGCGCGGCCGTCTCGGCGACGGACGGCTGGCCCTCGCAGGCCACGACCTCCCGCGCCCCGGCCCGCGCCGCCATCATCGCCAGCAGGCCCGACCCGGCGCCGATGTCGAGGACCAGGGCGTCCGGGGCCGCCGCCACCGCCTGCCGGATCGCCCGGTCGTACAGCTCGGCGCGCTCCTCGTCGTGCAGCATCTCCCAGTGCCAGCGGGGGACCGAGCGCCGGACGGCCCGGTTCCGGCCGATCAGGGCCTCCTGGTTGTCGGCGTCCACGCCGAGGATCAGTTCGAAGGCCCTGGCGGCGTCCTCGTAGCGGCCCTGGTGGTGCAGGTCGCGCCCCCACCTGAGGAACTCGCCGAGCTCCATTCCGTCGTGGATCCCGGCGATCGCGCCCTGCGTCCGCGGCTGTGCGCTGTTCATCGGCTCTCGGCCCCTTCGTCGTGGGTCGGGTCGGGCGGCAGGTTGGCGAGGATCTCCTTGTGGATGACCGAGACGGGGTCGCCGGTGTCGGGAAGGACGACGACGGCCTCGTCGCCGCTGCGCACCATCGGCAGGCAGGAGCGCTTCACGGCGGAGACACCGACCTTCGTGCCGTGCCACGGGCAGCTGAGCCGCCGCCCGTCCGGGGTGCGGCGGGCCAGGCTGAGCGGGCCGCCGCGGTGCGGGCAGTGGTCGCGGACGAGCAGCGACCGCTCGCCCTCGTGCAGGACGAAGTAGCGGTCGTGGCCGACCATCACGGTGTTGTGCCGGCTCAGATCCATCACGATGACGCGGGCCATCGGCTCCTCTTGTCTTTCGGGCGCGGCCGGTGACGGGCGGGGGCGGCACTGGGCATGGCGCGGTCAGGCGGGGCGGGAGAGACGGGAGTCTCGGTGGGAGCGTCGGGGAGCGGGGAGTCTCAGGCGGGAGGCACGGCGTGGAGCGCGCAGGCGGTCTCCGGCGTCACGGGCCGGATCCCGTAGAGGCGCCCGCCGGGGATCAGCACGGCCTCGCCGCGCGCCAGCCGCTCGGGCGGCCCGGTGGGGGTCGTGACGAGGTCGGCCTCGCCGCGCTCCACCTCCAGGACGACGTCGCCGTCATGGCAGCGCGTCCCGAACGGGCTTTCGGCGGTCAGCACGACGCGCCGCGGAGGCTCGGACCCGGTCCGGGCCGAACCGGCGAGCTCGCGGTGCCGGGGGAGGTCGTCGGACCAGCGGATCTGCGCCGCGGTGTCGTCCTCGAACCAGCCGCCGACCAGCCGCGCCTCCGCGATGCCGCGCAGCAGCTCGGGGACGACCCGCGGGCCGTGCCGCCCGGCCAGGGCCAGCAGGACCTGGTCCCGGGTGATGCGCCCGTGGTGCTCGTCGATGTGCGCGTGCTCGTCGCAGTAATGCAGATCGACCGCGTTGCCGAATATGTCGCGGAACACTTTTATCATTTCCACGAATGCGGGCGCGAAGACGGCTTCGGCGTAGGTGACCGCGCCCGCGTAGCGGAAGAACTTCGCATGGTCACGGGACAGGTAGTAATAGTAGTTGTTCGTTGCCAGGGGGCCGGTCAGGTAGAAGTTCCAGTACGCGTGCACATGGGTCGCCATCGCGCGGCTGCGCAGCATTTTGGCGAAGATCGTGGTGTGCTTGGCGTCGTAGACCCCGTAGCCGAACTCGTCGATGAATATCTTGAACAGGGCGGACTGCTCGGGACCGTAGGCCCCGGCGAGGTTGCGCGACATCGCGGAGGCCTCGGTGAGCCCGTCCAGTGCGAGCTGCACCAGGTACAGGTCGGCGGCGCTCTTGCGGTCGCGGGCGCCGGCGATGGCGGTCAGCGCGGGCGAGGGCCCGGCGGCGGCCTCCTCGACGACGTGCTGGAAGTAGGCCTCCAGCACCTCGGGCGTGGCGGCGCCGCTGACGTCCACGGCCTCGTCCAGGCAGCCGAACGCGAAACGTTCCAGATCCGAGACGGAGCCTTCCCGGAGTTCTTTGAGGTCAGGGCCGTAGAAGAGGTCGAAATCCTCGTACAGGCCGTCGAGTCCCTGCTCGGGGAGCAGCACCGTCTCGGCCTCGTAGAAGGTGCCGAGCAGCCGGTGCGCGGCGAGGGAGCGATGGGCCGCCCACTCGCCGGGTCCCGGCGGGCGGTCGAAGTCGGTTTCGGCCAGCGAGCCGGGCGCGAGCATGCGGCGGTAGGGGTTGCGGCCGTGGACGACCTGGGGATCACCGCGGAACAGCGGGTGGCCGGCGAACGCCAGGATCCGCTTTCCGAGGGTGCCGCCGGCGCGTGGGGCGGCAGGGGCTGCCTGCGGTTGAACTGTCATTGACTTGTACCGTTCACCTGACTACTCAAGGGTCGGGTGTAGCTGAAGGCGTGCGCGGCCGATTGTGTCGGCCGTGATCACTGAGAACGGCTTCCATTTGTTGGTGGGATGAACAAATGTCGCGGAGTGGAAGTGATCTATTACGTGCGGTAAGGGACCGCTTCCTCTCGGCTGCCGGGCAGATTAACAAAGGCCCCGGGCGATGATCAACGATTGAGCTGGAACTTTGTGCCGGTGCCCGGTTTCCCGGCGGGGCGGCCGCGCGTTTCGGTCTCGTCCGTAATGATCTTGCGGGCGTCCGGACCGATCGCGCCCGCGCCCGTCCCGCGCCGCCTGACTGCCGTGCTGACCTTGCCGCCCCTCGCGGTCACCGCGGCCGCGCCCCGGCCGCCGCGACGGCGCAACTCTCCCCTGACATCGGTGACTTCTGCTGGTCAGGAAACCGCGGGGACACTCCCCGATTCGTGACCGTTACCGGACTCTCATGCCCGGCGCGCGCTCCCCGCGCCGGGCGTGAGGGCGGCGGGTCAGGTTCCGGCGGCGGTGCGGAAGGTGCGGCGGTAGGCGGACGGGGAGGTCCGCATCGTCCGGGCGAAGTGGTGCCGGAACGTCGCCGGGCTCTCGAAGCCGACCGCCGCGCCGACCTCCTCGATCGGCGCACCGCCCTCCTCCAGCAGCGGCAGCGCGGCCAGGACGCGCTGGCCGACCACCCAGCGCAGCGGGCTCGTCCCTGTCCGACGCTGGAAGCGGCGCAGGAACGTGCGGGGCGCGAGGCACGCCTCCCGTGCCATGCGGGCCACCGTGATGGGCTCGGCGAGGTGGTCGAGCGCCCACGCCATGGCCCGCGCGACCGGGTCGTCCTCCCCCGGCGGGACCACCGCCGCCTCCACGAACTGCGCCTGCCCGCCGTCCCGGTGCGGCGGGACGACCAGCCGCCGCGCCACCGCGTTGGCGACCCGGGCGCCGTGGTCCTTGCGGACGAGGTGCAGGCACATGTCGAGCCCCGCCGCGCTGCCCGCCCCGGTCAGCACGTCGTCGCCGTCCACATAGAGGACGTCGGGCGTCACGCGGACGTCCGGGTAACGGCGGCGGAGCAGGTCGGCGTACCGCCAGTGAGTGGTGGCCGCCCGTCCGTCCAGGAGCCCGGCGGCGGCGAGGGCGAACGCGCCCGAGCAGATGGACGCCACGCGGGCGCCCCGCGCGTGCGCCTCCCGGAGCGCCGCGACGACCTCGGGCGGCGGGTCCCCGCGGACGTCGGGGACGGCGACGACCAGCACGGTGTCCGCCGAGGCGAACGCGTCCAGCCCGTGGTCGGCGGTCATCGTGAAACCGCCCACCGCCCGCATCGGGCCGCGTTCCAGCGAGCAGACACGCAGGTCGTACCAGGAGACGTCCAGTTCGGGCCGGGGCAGCCCGAACACCTCGACGACCGTGCCGAGCTCGAACGGCGCCATGCCGTCGAACACCAGCACCGACACCGTGTGCCGGCGGGACGGGGCGGCGACGTGCATGGCGCGATATTAGCGATACACGGCATTCACGCCACTTCCGGGCGAGCGGCCGGCGGCCGAGGATCGAGGTGGTCACGAGACGATCGTCACGATTCGAGGAGCCGCAGATGAACGAAGCCACCCCGGTGCCCGCCACCGCCGACGAGGCGCTGCGGCACTTCGCCGCCAGGCTGGCCTTCGAGACGGACGTGTCCGACGTGGCCGCCCGGCTCGCCGAGGGGACGCCCGGAATCGTGGTCGTCGACACCCGGAGCGCCGAGAGCTGGGCGCAGGGCCACGTCCAGGGCGCCGTCCACCTCCCCACCGCCGAGATCGCCGGACGCGCCGCCGCGCTCGTCCCCGAGGGCGCGTCCGTGGTCGTCTACTGCTGGGGGCCGGGCTGCAACGGCGCCCAGAAGGCGGCGCTGGAGTTCGCGAAGCTCGGCCGTCCCGTCAAGGAGATGCTCGGCGGATTCGAGTACTGGGCGCGGGAGGGCCACCCCGTGGAGACCGGTGGCGGCACCGTCACGCGGCGTTCACCGGACCCGCTCACCGCCCCCGTCAGGGGTGTTTCCTGTGCTTGTTGAGCTCGTGGTGACGCATGTTCCTTCGGGGACGGGGCATAAGCTCGTACCCCGACGACGTTAGACTCTAGGAATCACTCTTCGGCGCCGACGACGGCGCCAGGCTCGTCCTTGCAGGCCACACCCACGCGGTGCCTCCCGAGACGTGCCCCCCTCTCGGAAGGTAGTGCGTGACCACAGCTGCTGCTGAACAGAACCCGACCATGCCCGCCATCGCGGACGAGGAGCGGGTTCCCACCTTCGCCGAGCTCGGCCTCCCGCCGGTGCTGGTGAGCGCCCTGGTCCGCCAGGGCATCGAGGCGCCGTTCCCGATCCAGGCCGCCGCGATCCCCGACGTCATGGGCGGACACGACGTCCTCGGGCGCGGCAAGACCGGCTCCGGCAAGACCCTGGCGTTCGGGCTGCCGCTGCTGGCCCGCCTCTCCGGCCGCAAGGCCGCCCCCAAGCGCCCCCTGGCGCTGATCCTCGTCCCGACCCGCGAGCTGGCCCAGCAGGTCCAGACGAACCTGGAGCCGCTCGGCCGCGGGCTCGGCCTGCGCTTCAAGACCGTCATCGGCCAGACCTCGATGTTCAAGCAGATCGACGCGCTGCGCCGCGGCGTCGAGGTGCTCGTGGCCACCCCGGGCCGGCTCAAGGACCTGATGCGGCAGGGCGCCTGCGACCTGTCCGACGTCGAGATCGCCGTGCTCGACGAGGCCGACCACATGGCCGACATGGGCTTCCTGCCCGACGTCACCGACATCCTGGACGCCGCCAAGCCCGGCGGGCAGCGGCTGCTGTTCTCCGCCACCCTCGACAAGGACGTCGACGTCCTGGTCCGGCGGTACCTGAACCAGCCGGTCACGCACGCGATCGGCCCGGTGGACGAGTCCGTGGACACCATGGACCACCACCTGCTGCTCGTGGCGCCCAAGGAGAAGAGCGCCGTCACCGCCGAGATCGCCAACCGCGAGGGCCGGACGATCCTGTTCGCCCGCACCAAGCACGGCGTCGACCGGCTCGCCAAGCAGCTCACCCAGGCCGGGGTCCGCGCGGCGGGCCTGCACGGCGGCAAGAGCCAGGGGCTGCGCACCCGCACCCTCGCCGAGTTCCGCGAGGGCACCATCAGCGTGCTCGTCGCCACCGACGTCGCCGCCCGCGGCATCCACGTCGACGACGTGTCCCTGGTGATGCACGTCGACCCGCCCGCCGACCACAAGGACTACATGCACCGCGCCGGGCGCACCGCCCGCGCGGGCGAGCGCGGCACCGTCGTCACGCTCGTCCTGCCGCACCAGGTGCGCTCCACGTCCGCGATGACGCGCCGCGCCGGCATCAACGCGCCCCGGACGCGGGTGTCCACCGGCGACTCCGAGCTGGTCAAGCTGACCGGCGCCCGGCAGCCGTCCGGCATCCCGATCGAGGAGCCGATCATCCCCGAGCGGCCGGCGCGCCGCGAGGGCGGCCGGGGCCGGCCGGGCGGGCGCGGCCGGGGCCGCGGCCCGCGCACCTTCGACCGCGAGGGCGGCAACCGCCGGCAGGGCGGCGAGGGCGGGCGCGGCGGCGAGCACCGCTCCTACTCGTCCGGCGAGCGCCGCGGCGCCCCCCGGACCGGCGGCGGCTCCCACGGCAACCGCCGGGGCGCCTCCTCCTACGGGGGCGACCGCCGGACGGCCCGCACCAGCTGATGGACGACAGAAGAGCCCCGCCGGTGACGGCGGGGCTCTTCGCGTTCCGGGCCGGCCGCGGCGGTCAGCCGGCCTCCTCGCTGAGGACGTCGCCCTCGCGGGCGGCGGACTCGCGGGCGGCGGACTCGGCGCGCAGCCTGTCCTGGAGGATCTGCAGGCCCTCCAGGCCGTCCACCGAGAGGGCGGCGAGCTCGTCCAGGGACATGAGGGGGTCGGTGCGCAGGGGCGGCTGCCAGCCGTTCTCCTTGTCGTGGCTGCGCAGGACCTTGGCCGGGACACCGCCGATGACCGAGTGGTCGGGGAACTCGCCGCGGACGACGGCGCCGCCCGCCACCGCGACGTTGCGGCCGAGGCGGGTGCCGGGAAGGATGATCGCCCCGGTGCCGATCCAGCAGCCGTCGCCGATCACGACCGGGTTGTTCTCCGGCCACTGCCGCCCGATCGGGGTGTGCAGGTCGCCGTAGGTGTGGTTCTGGTCGGTGATGTAGACGTTCGGGCCGGTGAAGACGTCGTCGCCGATGTCGATCGACTGGTGGCCGACGATGTGGGTGCCGCGGCCGAGCGAGCAGCTCCCGCCGATCCGGACGATGACGTCCGGGCCGAGGTCGAGGCCGGGCACGAACCCCGCGGAGATGGTGACGTGCGTGCCGACCAGCGTATGGTCGCCGATCGAGATCCAGGGCTCGCCGTAGATCGCGCCGGTCGGGAAGCCGATGCAGGCGCCCTCGCCCAGGTAGGCGAACCTGCGGCGGCCCGGAGTGTGCGGGGTGATCTCCCCGTGCCGCTGGATCCATTCCCAGGCGTGGTGCACGGCCGTGTGCACGCCCTGGCGCGCCCGCTGCTTCGCGCGGGCCGCCAGCATCTGCCGCAAGGGGCGTTTCGGCGACATGGCGTTCACCGTACCGGGTGGTAGTAACCCCTTGACCGACGGGGACGGCGAAGGGCCCGGCCGCCGCGCGGCCGGACCCTTCACCTGTGCGCTCAGCGCGATCGCGGGGCTCAGTGCGATGAACGCACCTGACCGTCGACGTCGGCGCCGCTGACCGTCATGGAGTCGGCCGAGGTCGCGTTGCCCGCATGCTCGCTCGACCCCTTGGCCATGTCACGGACGGCGCCGCGCCGCGTGGCCACCGCGCCGGCGACCCCGACGGCGGCGACCACCCCCATCATCGCCATGAGGGCGCCACGTCCGGGCTTGGCCGCCGATCTGGGCGGTTCCACCCGTCCGGCGACATCGCTCAGGAACGTGCTCACCCGCGGGGCGAGGCCGGTCTCCACGTACCGGGCCGCCTGCCGCAGCCTCGGTGCGCTCCATCCACGGGCGATCATCACGCGTTCGTTCGCGATGGGCCCGATCCGCTCGGCCGCGCTGGAGGCGCCCTGCCGGCACGCGTCGGCGCCCTGACGGGCCGCCTGCTGGACGCGGCCGAGCCGATTGACGACCTCGTCCTGCGGCTTCCGGCGGATATTGATCATTAGGGACACGCTAACCTCCCTGTTTGCGAGGTCCTGTCAGGCAGCCTTCCCAGCGAACGGAAGGTAAACACCGCGATCGTGACGAGGCTTTCACTCAGAGTGACGTGGACGGCCTGGCCGGGACCGCGCACCGGACGGCACAGAACCCATCTCAGGAGGAGGCGGCCAGCGTGGCCAACGAGATCTTCGCGACGCTCAACACGTCGCTCGGCAAGATCGTGATCCAGCTGTACCCGGAGCAGGCGCCCGAGACCGTGGCGAACTTCGTCGAGCTGGCGGAGGGCACCCGCACCTGGACCGACCCGCGCACCGGCCAGAAGTCGGACGCGCCGCTCTACAACGGGACGATCTTCCACCGGGTCATCGACCAGTTCATGCTGCAGGGCGGCGACCCGCTCGGCACCGGCACCGGCGGCCCGGGCTACCAGTTCAAGGACGAGTTCCACCCGGACCTGAAGTTCAACCGCCCGTACCTGCTGGCGATGGCGAACGCCGGGCCCGGCACCAACGGCTCCCAGTTCTTCATCACGCTGAGCGTCGCGCACACCCAGCACCTGACCGGCGCGCACACCATCTTCGGCAAGGTCATCGAGGGCACCGACGTCGTCGACCGCATCGGCAAGGTCCCGACGGGCCGGATGGACCGTCCCAAGGAGGACGTCGTCATCGAGTCGGTGACGATCGAGCGCCGTTAGACGTTCCACACGGTGAGACCCCGCTACGGGTGAGCCGAGCACCCACCGTACGTACGGCCCACGGAGCCACTGATGAGCACAGACCAGAGTCCCGTCCCCGAGACCTCGGTGCCGACCTGCTACCGGCATCCGAGCCGCGAGACGTATGTGCGCTGCACACGCTGCGACCGCTTCATCTGCCCCGAGTGCATGCGGGACGCGGCGGTGGGGCACCAGTGCGTGGAGTGCGTCGCCGAGGGCAACCGGGGGGCCCGCAAGGCGGTTCCCCGGACGATCCTCGGCGCGCGGGGCTCGGCGACCGCCGTGCCGGTCGTCACCTACACGCTCATCGGCGCGTGCGTCGCCGCGTACCTCGCCGAGCTGGCGTCCTGGCGCGTGGTCTGGGACTTCATGATGCTCGGCCAGGGGGTGCTGCCCGGCGGGGAGGTCGGCGGGGTCGCCGAGGGCGAGTGGTACCGGCTGTTCACCACGATGTTCCTGCACCAGCGCGGCGGATCGTTCGGCATCACCCACATCCTGTTCAACATGTGGGCGCTGTGGGCCGTCGGTCCCGCGCTGGAGCAGGTCCTCGGACGGTGGCGCTTCCTCGCCCTCTACGTGCTGTCGGGGCTCGGCGGCTCGGTGCTGCTGTACATGGTCGGCTCGCCGGCGGACTCCGCGGTCGGCGCGTCCGGGGCCATCTTCGGGCTGTTCGGGGCGTACTTCGTGATCGGCCGCAGGCTCGGCGGACCGGTCGGCCCCATCGTGGTCCTGCTGGTGATCAACCTGGTGATCACGTTCTCGGTGCCGGGGATCTCCTGGCAGGGCCACGTCGGCGGGCTGGCGGTGGGGGCGGCGCTGGCCGCGGCCTACGCCTACGCGCCGGACGCGCGGCGGCGGCTGTTCCACATCGGCGCGCCGCTGGCCGTGCTGGTGCTGCTCGCGGTGCTCGTGATGCTCAGGACGGCCGAGCTGAGCCCGTCGGTGTAGCCGTGCGCGCGGACGCCGCGCGGGCGCCGGGCCGCGCGGCCCGCGCGCGGCGGCGTCCGCGCTCCGGCGCCTGTGGACACCCGCTGTGGAAAACCTGGGGAAAGGCGCGGTGAGAGATCCTCAACCTGTGGATAACGTGCGGTCAGCGCCAGCGGGTCGAGAGGATCACACCCAGGATGATCGCGGTGAAGCCGATCCCCAGGTTCCAGTTGTGCAGGTCGGTCATGTACGGCACGTCCGTACCCGTGCTGGCCGTCACGTAGAAGACAGCGATCCAGATCAGGCCGACGAGCCACAGAGCGACCATCGTCGGCACGAGCCAGCGGGGGCTGACCTCGGGAGCCTTGGACTTCTGCGGGGGCGTGTAGACGGCCTTCTTGCGCACTTTGGACTTGGCCACGGTGGGATCGATCTCCTCGGGCGTCCGGCGGCCGGAGCGTCGGACCGCGCATGGGTGTTTTGTCGGTTAGCGTAGTCGCTGGTGAGCAGCGTACGGCGTCCAGCGTGGGGAAGCATCATCCCAGTTCTCACGCTCCTTGCGGGAACCTTGTTCGCGGCGAGCGCGAGCACGGCCCGCGGCACGAGCCTGCGCGAGCAGGGCCGGACCAGGATCACCGAGCTCATCACCGCGGAGCAGCGCCGGGGCCGGCAGGATCGCGCCGAGTACCGGCGGCTGCGCCGCCAGGTCGACGGTATCTCCCGGGAGGCCGGACGTCACGACGCCCGGGTGAAAAACGCTCAGGCGGAGGCCGACCGGCTGGCCGCCGAGGCCGGGTTCACCCCCGCCGCGGGCCGCGCCGTCCGGGTCTCGCTTGACGACGCGCCGCTGCCGAAGCCGGGCGAGCTGCCCCGCGGCGTCCGGCCGGACGACCTGGTGGTGCACCAGAGCGACGTCCAGTCCGTCGTCAACGCGCTGTGGGCGGGCGGCGCCCGCGCCATGCAGATCATGGACCAGCGGGTGATCTCGACCAGCGCGGTGCGGTGCGTCGGCAATACGCTGATCCTCCAGGGCGTCGTCTACTCCCCGCCGTTCCGGATCACCGCCGTCGGCGATCCGGTCCGGCTGCGCGCGGCGCTCGGCGCGTCCCGCGAGATCGCGATCTACCGCAGGTACGTCCGCGCCTACGGGCTCGGCTACGCGGTGCGGACGGTGGAGCGCGCCACGTTGCCGCCCTACACCGGCAACGTGACCATGAAGCACGCTACGGTTCCGGCGGAACCGCCCAAAGGCGGCTGAACCCCCCGGTAGAGGAGGACGCGGTGCGGACGGTGATCCGTGGCATGGGCGAGCTGTGCATCACCGCCGGGCTGATCGTCATGCTGTTCGTCACGTACGAGCTGTGGGGCACCGGCCAGTACACCAAGGGCGCCCAGGACAGGCTCGGCGACGAGATGCTGAAGAACTGGCGGGCCACCAAGGTCACCACCGAGAGGGTCAGGCTCGGCAAGGGACTCGCCGTGATCCGCATCCCCCGGTTCGGCGAGCACTACCGCTTCGTCGTGATCGAGGGCGTCGACCGGGCCGACCTGCGCAAGGGGCCCGGCCACTACCCGGGCAGCGCGCTGCCGGGCCAGATCGGGAACTTCGTCGTCTCCGGGCACCGCACGACCTACTCGGCGCCGTTCAACCGGCTCGGCGAGCTCGACCGCGGCGACAAGATCCTCATCGACACCCGGGACGAGCAGTACGTCTACACGGTCACCGACCGGCGGATCGTGAAGCCGTCGGCGGTGGAGGTGACCGCGCCCGTCCCGTTCCACCCGAAGCGGCGGCCGACCGAGCGGCTCCTCACGCTCACCACCTGCCACCCCAAGTACTCCGCCGCCCAGCGAATGATCATCTTCGGCGAGCTGGCCGAGGCGCTGCCGCGCGCGGCGTCGGCCCGGGCCGCCGGGACGTAGGAGGCTCCGTGTACGCCTGGATCTGGCGCCGGCTGCCCGGCGCCTGGCAGACCAAGACCGCGACCGCGCTCGGCCTGCTCGTCGCGGTCGCCGTCCTCCTCTGGTACGTGGTGTTCCCGTGGATCGAGCCCAAGGTCCAGTTCGACCACGGCGTCGTGCAGGACCCCGCGCCGTCCGGCTCCGCCACCCCGGGCTGACCTGCGATGCGCGTCCTCGTCGTCGACAACCACGACAGCTTCGTCTACAACATCGTCCAGTACCTGCTGGAACTCGGCGCCGACTGCGTCGTCAAGGACCGTTCGGACGTCTCCGTCCGGGACGCCGCCGCGGTCGACGGCGTGCTGCTCAGCCCCGGACCGGGCCATCCCGCCGACGCAGGCGTCTGCCTCGACCTCGTGCGGGACGCCGAGCGCCGCGGCGCCCCGCTCCTCGGCGTCTGCCTCGGCCACCAGGTGATCGCCCACGTGCACGGCGCGACGGTCGACCGCGCCCCCGAGATCGTCCACGGCTACACGAGCGAGATCCACCACGACGGCGCCGGCGTCCTGCGCGGCCTGCCGGACCCGTTCACCGCGACCCGCTACCACTCGCTCGCCGTCGTGCCCGCCACCGTCCCGCCGGACGTCCTGGAGGTGACCGCGCGCACCCGCGACGGCGTCGTCATGGGGCTGCGCCACCGCGGCCGGCCCGTCGAGGGCGTCCAGTTCCATCCCGAGTCGATCCTGTCGACCGCCGGCCATCGACTGCTTCGGAACTGGCTGGTCACCTGCGATGACCTGCGCCTTCACCGGGTGGGCGGGGGCTAGGCGGCCCTATCTCACCCGAACTTAGAAAATTTCGGTTGAAATCGGTAACGTCTCCCGACGTCGTGACGAAGACCATAGCGAAGGGCTTCCGCCATTGCCCCCGAGTGGCGGAGGCCCTTCTCTCATGTCCGGGCCCGGCCGGCCCCGTGACGAGGCTCGCGAAACGCCCGAGGGCCCCGCCTCCTGATGGAGACGGGGCCCTCGGGCGTTATCCGGTCAGCCCTGGCCGTTGCCCGGGAAACCCGGGAAGCCCGGCGTGGGTGTGCCCGGCGTGCTGGGCGGCGGCGACTGCGGCTTCTGCGCCACCATGATCGTCACCGTGTCGCCCGGCGCGACCGTCGCGCCCTCACCCGGCTGCTGGTCGTAGACGAAGCCGGGCGCGACCTGCTTGTCGGGCGGCGGCGCGCCCTTCTGCACGTTGCACCTCAGGCCGAGGCTCTCCAGCTTGCCGCACGCGGCCCGCTGGCTGTTGTTGAACAGGCTCGGCACCTTCAGGCTCGACGGGCCGGTCGACACCGTCACGGTGACGTTCGAGCCCTTCGCCGCCTTCGAACCGCCGTTGGGGTCGGTCGAGATCACGTTGCCCCGCGGCACCGTGTCGCTCGAATCGACCCTCTTGTCGACCTCGAATCCGCTGTCCTCCAGCATCTTCTTGGCCGTGGCGTACGGCTTGCCGGTCACGTCCGGGATCTCGATCTCCGTGGGCGGCTTCTTGCCCTTGGAGACCAGCAGCGTCACCGTGGCGCCCTTGGCGGCGTCCGTGCCGGGCTGGGGATCAGAACTGATCACAAAGCCCTTCCGGACGTCGTCGTTGAAGTCGGTCCTCGGCTCGCCGAGCTTGAAGCCGAGCTTGGTGAGCTGGGCCGTCGCGTCGTTCTGCGAGACGTTGACGATGCTCTTGGGGATCGCGACCTGGTCGGCCCCGTCGTTCCCGTTGCTCATCAGCAGGCCGATGAGCGCGGCGCCGCCGATGAACAGCACCGCGAGACCCACCCACAGCGCGGCCTTCTTGCCGCCGCCGCCGCGCCCGTCGTCGTCGTAGTGGGCGGGAGGCAGGCCGTAGCCGTCATCCTGCGGCCGCCGCACCTGCGTGCGCGCCGGGCCGCCGCCGTACGCGCCCATCACCTGCGTGCCCTGGGGCTGGTGGCCGCCCATCAGCATCGTGGACGCCGCCGTCGACGACACCGGCTGGCCCTGCAGGACGCGCTGGATCTCCTGCCGGAACTCCGTCGCGTTCTGGTAGCGGTGGTCGGCTTCCTTCGCCATCGCCTTCAGGACGATCGCGTCAGCCCACTGCGGGATCTGCGGGTCCACCTGCGACGGCGGCACCGGCTCCTCCCGCACGTGCTGGTAGGCGATCGCGACCGGGGAGTCGCCGGTGAACGGCGGCTTGCCGGTGAGCAGCTCGTACAGCACGCAACCGGTCGAGTAGATGTCGCTGCGGGCGTCCACCCGCTCGCCGCGCGCCTGCTCGGGCGACAGGTACTGCGCGGTGCCGATCACCTGGGCGGTCTGCGTCATCGTGGACGCCGTGTCGGCCATGGCCCGGGCGATGCCGAAGTCCATGACCTTGACCTCGTGCTGCCGGGTCAGCATCACGTTGGCCGGCTTGATGTCGCGGTGCACGATGCCGCCGCGGTGGCTGTAGTCCAGCGCCCGCAGGATCCCGTCGGTGATCTCCAGGGCCTTGTCCGGCAGCAGCGCGCGGTTCTCCCTCAGCAGGTCGCGCAGCGTGCTCCCGTCCACGTGCTCCATGACGATGTACGGGATCGGGGTGTCACCGATCATGTCCTCGCCGGTGTCGTACACGGCGATGACCGAGGGGTGGTTCAGCGACGCGGCCGACTGGGCCTCGCGCCGGAACCGTGCCTGGAACGTGGGGTCACGGGCCAGGTCGGATCGCAGCGTCTTGACCGCGACGATGCGATCGAGGCGGCGGTCCCGGGCACGGTAGACCTCGGCCATGCCGCCGCGCCCGATCACCGTTTCGAGCTCGTAGCGGCCGCCGAGCAGCCGAGGTTGACTCATATGTGCACTTTCCCTCGTACGTCTACACCTTGTCTCCAGAACCTAGCTTCCCCGTCTGGGTCGGCGGGGGATCCGGGCTCGGAGTTGACGGAGTCGTGGTGCTCCCCGTCGGGGCGGGTGTGGGCTCAGGGGCGGTGGGAGTCGCCCGGGGCGGTTTCGTGGATGGCTTGTGTGAGAGGGACGCCTGGGGCGACGCCTGCGTTGACGGACGGATCCTATGCGTCCGGTGCCGCGGCGGGACAGCCGGCCCGGGAGTGCTCCGGGCCCTGCGCCGCGGCGGGGTCGCGGAGGCGGCCGGCGTGGACGCCGGATCGCCGACGCTGCCGTCGTCCCCGACCGGCCGGGTGGCCGGAGCCGCGGGCGGGTCCCCGCCCGGACCGGCGAAGGCCAGCCCCTTCCACAGGGAGCCGACGACGATCACGCAGACCAGGACCACGGCCGCGACCGACGCGTACGCCAGTGCCGAGCGCCGTTGCCCGGTCACCGGTCCGCTGGTGAGGTTATCCGCCCCGTCGCCAGCGTCAAATCCCGACAAAGTAGACGATCTTACAGGACGGGGAGCGGGGCCGGCCGCGGAGGGCCGGCGTGCGCCCCTCCGGGCGGCGTCCAGGCGCGCGGCCTCGCCGGTCGCCCCGGCCCGGCCCGTGCTGAGCGCCGCGCGGATCCCGAGGGCCCGGGCGGCGACCGTGTCCGCGTTCGCGGGACGGTCCCGAGGCTCCTTCGCGAGCATCTCCATGACCAGCTCGCGGGCCGACTCGGGCACCCGCCGCGGCAGCTCCGCGGGGGCGTCCCGGACGTGCTTGAGCGCCACCTCCACCGGAGTCGGCCCGTCGAACGGCGGCGCGCCCGTCAGGCACTCGTAGGCCACCGCGCCCAGCGAGTACAGGTCCGCCGCCGGGGACAGCTCCAGGCCCTGCGCCTGCTCCGGCGAGATGTAGTGCGCCGTCCCCATGACCATCCCGGTCTGGGTCTGCGACGCAGCCGCCAGCCGGCGGGCGATCCCGAAGTCGGTGATCTTCAGGGTGCCGTCCGGGGCGACCATCAGGTTCGCGGGCTTGACGTCGCGGTGCACGATCCCGGCGGCGTGCGCGACCACCAGCGCCCGCGCCGCCTGCACGACCAGGTCGAGCACCGCCTCCAGCGGCAGCCCGCCGTCGCGCGCCAGGATCTCGTCGAGCGGCTCGCCCGGCACCAGCTCCATCACCAGGAACGTCCGCCCGGCCTGCTCGCCGTAGTCGAACGCCCGCGCGATCCCCGGGTGCCGCAGCTCCGCCGCGAACCGCGCCTCCGACTCGAACCGGCCGCGCGCCCGCATGTCCGAGCCCAGCTCCAGGCGCAGCAGCTTCACCGCCACCAGCCGCCCCGACAGTGCGTCGGACGCGCGCCAGACCTCGCCCATCCCGCCGATCGCCAGCCGCTCCAGCAGCCGGTACCGGTCGTTCAGGACGAGGCCCGCACTCACTTCTGCAGGACCTTAGCCATGATCGCCCCGGCGACGGGGCCGGCGTTGGCCGCGCCGGAGCCCGGGGCCTCGACCATCACGGCGAACGCGTAACGCGGGTTCTCGACCGGGCTGAACCCGACGAACCAGTTCGCGTTCGGGTTGCCCGGACCCTGCTCGGCGGTACCGGTCTTGCCGGCGATCCGCCTGCCCGCCAGGTTCTTCGCGGTGCCCTCGGTGACCACCGCGCGCATCATGTCCTCCAGCTGACCGGCCTGGTCGCCGCTCATGGCCTCGCCGAACTCCTTCGGCGAGGCGTTGTAGAGCTCGCTCTGGTCCTTCGCGCGGACCTTCTGCACCACGTACGGGTTCATGATCTTGCCGCTGTTGGCGATCGAGCAGGCGACCAGCGCCATCTGCAGCGGCGTCGCCCGCACGTTCTCCTGGCCGATACCGGACCGGGCCGTGCCGTCCTTGCCGGTCTCGATCGTGTTGCCCTTGGCGTCCTTGATCGACACCGGGACGTCGCTCTCCGCGGCGTACATGTCGGGCTCCAGCTGGACGTGCTTGCCGAACCCGAACCGCGTGGCGCCGTCGTGCAGCTCCTGGATGCCCATGCTCAGCGCCATCTTCGCGAACGAGGTGTTGCAGGACTCGGCGAAGGCGCCGCGCAGCGGGGCCGCACCGCCGCAGTTGCCGGTGTCGTGCGAGTTCGGCAGCGGACGCCCCGACTCCGGCAGGATCAGCTGGCCCGTGTCCACCGTCGAGGAGCTGTTCAGGCCGAGCTTCTGCATCCCGATCGCCGACACGACCGCCTTGAACGAGGACCCGGGCGGGAACGTCTGGCTGAGCGCGTTGTCGACCAGCGGCTTGACGACGCCGTCGCCCTTGTCGAGCTGCTCCAGGCGCTTGCCGCCCTTCTCGCCGGTCTGCGGCGCGACCTCGTTCGGGTCGAACGACGGCCACGACGCCGCCACCTTCACCGCGCCCGTCTTCACGTCGATCACCACCGCGCCGCCGCGGCGGCCCTGCGCCGTCCCCGCCTTCAGCTGCTCGTAGGCGGTGCGCTGAGCCTGCGGGTCGATCGTCAGCTCGACGTTCGCGCCCTCGGCCTTCTTGCCGATGAACGTGTCGAACCAGCGCTGCTGCGTGATCCGCGTGTCCTTGCCGCCGAGCAGCGAGTTGTAGGCCCGCTCGACCTGGGTGGCGTTGCCGTTGAAGTACCCGGTGATCGGGGCGAAGATCGCCCCGTCCTTGTAGGTCCGGCCGTACTTCGGGTTGTCCTTGCCGGTCTCCTTCGAGGTCACCAGCACCTCGCCGCCCGCCGAGATCTGGCCGCGCGGCGAGTTGAACACGTCCGCGTACTGGCGGCTGTTGCGCGCGTCGGTCCGCAGATCCTCCGCCTGGCTGCCCTGGACGTAGTTGACCTGCGCCATCAGGCCGAAGAACAGCAGCAGCGCGAAGATCGCCACCCGCCGAACCGGCTTGTCCATGTTCATAGGGGGGAAGTCACCTCGTGCTCACGATCTGGGTCATGCCCTCGTCCTGGATCGCCTGCGGGGCCGGCTTGCGCGCGTCGTGGCTCATCCGCACCAGGATCGCGATCAGGATCCAGTTGGCCATCAGCGACGAACCGCCCTGGGACAGGAAGGGCGTCGTCAGGCCGGTGAGCGGGATGAGCCGCGTGACGCCCCCGACGATCACGAAGACCTGGAGGGCCAGCACGAACGACACGCCGCCCGCGAACAGCTTCAGGAACGGGTCCCGCGCCGCCACGGCCGTCTTCATCCCGCGTTGCACGATCAACGCGTATATCAGCAGCAGCACCATCAACCCGGTCAGCCCGAGTTCCTCGCCGAGCGAGTCGAAGATGAAGTCGCTGAACGACAATGGCGTCCGCCACGGCTCGCCCTGGCCTAGCCCGGTGCCGAGCACGCCGCCCTGGCCGAGCGCGAACAGGCCCTTCATCAGCTGCGCGCTGTCGGAGTACTCCCCGCCCAGCTCCGCGCAGGCCGAGAAGCCCGGCGAGATGGTGCCCTGCGCCTTGTACTTCTTGTAGATGGTGGTGTCGGGGTTGACCGGGACGACCTTGCCGCTCTCCAGCAGGCAGCCGCCGTCGAAGTAGGGCTTGGGGTTCTGCCAGATGTCGATGCGCTGGTTCACGTGGCCCATGAACGGCAGCAGCGTGGCGATGAAGATGCCGACCGACAGCAGCCCGACACCGATCACCACCCACGACACCCGCTGGGTCGCGATGTACAGCATCGACACGAACAGGCCGAAGAACAGCAGCGCGGTGCCGAGGTCCTTCTGCATGAACAGGACGCCGAGGCAGAAGAACCAGATCACCATGATCGGGCCGAGGTCGCGGGCCCGGGGCAGGCTGATCGGGCCGACCTTCTTCCCGATCAGCGACATCGCCTGGCGCTTGTTCACCAGATACCCGGCGAAGAAGACCACCAGCAGGAGCTTGGCGAACTCGCCCGGCTGCACCGAGAACGGACCCAGATGGATCCACACCCGGGCGCCGTTGATCTCCGCTCCGATGCCGGGGACGATCGGCAGCAGCAGCAGGACGACCGCGGTGAGCCCGATCAGGTACGTGTAGCGCTGCGCGGTCTTCGGCGTGAACGACAGCGGCGCGTCGGGCTTGTCGGTGTCGCGCATGATCATCACGGCGCCGACGAACAGGGCGATCCCGATGAACGTCCACATCAGCTGGCCGGGCGCGTCGGCGGCGTCGGGGAGCAGCTTCTTGCCCGCGGCCGCCGCGACCTTGCGGTCGTGGCTGGTGTCGAGGTCCAGGCGGTAGATCATCGCCAGCCCGATGCCGTTCAGCGCCACGGCGAGCGGCAGCAGCAGCGGGTCGGCGTACGGGGTGAACTTCGCCTGGATCAGGTAGGCGATGAACGCCAGGACGGCCAGGCCGCCGCCGTACACGAACAGGCCGCCGGGGATGTTCCCGTCACGGGCGAGGCCGACCTCCGCGAACGCCGACAGCGTCAGGACCATCGCGAACGCCAGAAGCGCCAGCGAGGCGGCGTTGCGCCGCTGGTACGGGAGGTGGGCCCTGATCTGGTCCCCGATGGATTGCATCTACGAGCTCCCCCCGCTGGAGGGGCAGTCCTTGATGGACGGGGTGCGCTGCTTGCACTCTTCCCGGTGCGCGCCGAGCTGGTCGAGCTTGGCCTGCGCCGCCTTCTGCCCGATGAACACGAGGGTGCCCTTCTCGACCGCGGTCACGTCCGATGCGGGCAGCTCGTCGATCCGGATGTCGCTGCTCTTCACGGAGGACTGCCGGCAGTTCTGCTGCTCACGGCCCTTCACCATGACGACCTTGCCGCCCTCCCCGATGAGGGAGTACTTGCAGACGGCGCTCTCCAGCTGCTTCAGCGCCTTCGGGCCGTCCACGGTGTAGGTGTCCTTGACCTGCTGCTGGAGGTCCTGGGGGAGGTCGGCCACCAGGATCGCCTGCTTCGGCTGCTCCTTCTTGGCGGCCTCGCGCGACAGGCTGAGGCCCGGCACCTTCTGCGTCGTCCCGCGGTAGAGGACGACCTCGCCGTCCTTGTTCGCGCCGATGTAGTAGGCGTTCCGGACGTTCTGCAGCAGCACGAACCCGCCCGCCACGACGCCCACGACGACCACGCCCGCCACGACGACCAGCCACGTCCAGCGCCGCGTGCCGCCCCGCCGCCCCCGCATCTGCTGGGCCTGCGGCATCGCGCCCGGCGCCGGCGGGGGACCCATCGCGTCGCTCATCGGCATCGGGGCCTGCGGCGGCGGCATCTCGTCCACCGCCACGGGCGGCTGCGGCCTGGTCTCGCGCAGCTGCGCGGCCCGCCCCGCCGGGGTGTCGGCGACGGTCGTGTTCGACCCCGTCCCCCCGCCCGGCGGCTCCGGGGGCGCCGCGTTGGCCGCCGCCCCCACCGCGTGGCCGGGGCCGCCCGTCGGGGGCTGGCGCTCCAGGTCCACCACGTCGGCGACGACGCAGGTGATGTTGTCGGGGCCGCCGCCGCGGTTCGCCAGGTCTATCAGCTGCCGGACGGCCTGCTCGGGGTCGTCGACGTCCGTGAGCACCTGGAAGATCGTCTCCGCCGTGACGACGCCGGACAGGCCGTCCGAGCACAGCAGGTACCGGTCGCCGACCTTCGCCTCGCGCAGCGACAGGTCGGGGTCGACCTCGCCGCGGCCGTCCAGCGCCCGCAGCAGCAGCGACCGCTGCGGGTGCGAGGCCGCCTCGTCCGGGCTGATCCTGCCCTCGTCGACCAGGGACTGCACCAGCGTGTGGTCGTGCGTGATCTGGAACAGGCTGCCGTCGCGGAGCAGGTAGGCGCGCGAGTCGCCGATGTGCACCAGCGCGACCTGGTTGCCCGCCCAGAGCATCGCGGTCAGCGTCGTCCCCATGCCCTGCAGGGCGGGGTCGGACTCCACGATGCGGTGCAGGTTGTCGTTCGCCGTCTTGACCGTGTGCTCCAGCGCGGCCAGCAGCTCGGTCGCGGGAAGGTCCTTGTCGAGCCCCCGCAGCGCCTCGATCGCCGCGGCGCTCGCGATCTCGCCGCCGACGTGCCCGCCCATCCCGTCGGCCACCGCGAGCAGGTGCGCGCCCGCGTACGCCGAGTCCTCGTTGCCCTCGCGCAGCATGCCCACGTCGGAGCGCGCGGCGTAGCGGATTCCCAGTGTCATTTGCGCAGCTCGATCACGGTCTTGCCGATACGGACCGGAACGCCGGGTGGAATCGGCATCGGCCGGCTCACCTTCGTGCGTCCGAGATACGTCCCATTGGTCGAGCCGAGATCTTCCACGATCCACTGACCGTCCTGCGCGAAAAGTCGGGCATGCCGGCTCGAAGCGTAGTCGTCGGTCACGACGAGCGTGGCGTCATTGGCGCGGCCGATGGTGATGGGCACCCCCGTGAGGTCGATGACGGTGCCGGCCCGCTCGCCCTGGACGACGACCAGCTTTGTCGGGGCGCTGTTCTGGGCGCTGCGCTGCGGCCGCGGCGGCTTCGGCTGTCTCGCCGCCCGGGGGGGACGGGGCTGGGACGCGCGATTGGCCGCCTTCGAGGCGGCTTTCGAGCCGAACAGGTCGGCCCTGATCACGCCGACGGCCGCGATGACGAACAGCCACAGCACCGCGAGGAACGCCAGCTTGATCAGCGTGAGGGTGAATGGGGACATCGGAGTCGGGGTTACTCCCTATCGCGGCGGAACACAAGAGTGGTGCGGCCCATCGTGACCCGGGAGCCGTCGACCAGCGTCACCCGCCGGATCGGCTGCCCGTTCACGAACGAGCCGTTGGTCGACCCTAGATCCACGAGAGCGATTTCGGGACCTTCTACGCGGATCTCGGCATGGTGCCGTGACACGCCGGGGTCGACGAGGCGCAGGTCGCAGTCGGTGCCGCGACCCAGCAGGGTCACGGGAGTGTTGATCTCATAGGTGCGCTGAGTCGTGTCCGATCCCTCCACCGCCGTGGTCACCAGAAGCCGCGGATGCCCCCCGAACACCCCGCCCCGGCCGCCCTGCGGCACGTCGCTCACCGGCCGGCGGATCTCCCCGCCCTCGACCGTCGAGCCCCGGATCACGCCCGACCTGATGCGGAACATGCCCGTGGCGAGGTCCCCCGCGTTCTCGAACCTCACCCGCACCGGACCCACGAAGGAGTACCCCTGCTCCTTCGCGTACTCGCGCGCGAGATTCGCCAGCTCCTGGCTCAGGCTGTCGGCGTACACCTGCAGCCGCTGCCCGTCCTGCTGAGAGATCTCCACGACGAAGTCGTTCGGCACGAGCGTGCGGCCCTGTGCCACGATCGCCGCCCGATCGTCCATCTCGCGCTGCACAGCACTGGCCACCTCGACCGGCTGCAGCTCGGACTTGAAGGCACGGGCGAAGGCCCCTTCGACCATGCCCTCGAGCCGTCGCTCGAAGCGCTGAATGACGCCCACGGGCACCTCCCTTCCCCACTGGTAGACGATCGTATCGGTGCGAAGGTTCGCTCGGCGTATCTGGATACCTAACCACCCCCGGCCCCGTGCTAGCCTTTTCAGGCACCCGGAAACGGGACGGCACCCACGGGCGGGTGGCGGAACGGCAGACGCGCACGGTTCAGGTCCGTGTGTCCGAAAGGATGTGAGGGTTCAAATCCCTCCTCGCCCACTCAGGGGTACAGACGAAAGTCCTAGCCCCACAGTGACGGAACAGACCCTGGAGCGGCAAGCTCCGGGGTCTTCGTCGTTACGGGGCCAGTCTTCTGTGACCGCAGCGACCGAAGCGGCAGGCGCGCAGGAGGATGCTTCGGCCCTGGGGTCCGGTTTGTGGTGGTGTGCCGGCGTCGTGAGCGCCGGGGGTTCAGGCTGCGGGCGGGGTGATGTGCCCGGTGGGTGTCCAGGTGCCGCGTGGCTTGCGTGTCTTGTGCCGAGCGCGGCGGTGGGGGGCCCGCCGGACCGGCCCCCGGACACGCGCCGCCCACGCGAACGATGAGGGGGTGGTGGGGCCAGCGTGGCCCCACCACCCCCTCACGAACTAGCTACCGCAGTGCCACCGGCCCTGAAGGCGTCGTGCACCGGTCTCGTAGAACGTGTCGGTGGGGGTGATCTCACACCCCAGCGTCACCAGCACGTCGAGCAGCGGACTGCCCTCGGGAACGTTGAAGCCGATCGTGACCGGCCCCGTGAAGAACTCGCCCGCCGACTCCACGAAGAGCCGCACGAGGTCCTTCCCGCTGTGGCCGGAGACCACGGCGAACATGTCCACGTGGAAGTCCTCGTCGGGGCCCACGTGCAGCTCCGACCACGACCGACTGATCCACCGCCCGCGCATGAAGGCGAGAACCTCCTCGCCCTCGGCCGCGACCAGGTAGACGGTCCGAACATCCTGGAAGGAGGGCTCCAGTGGGAGGGCCCGCCGAATCCAGTACTGGTTGCGGTCCGCCACCACGTCGCTCACGATCCGGCGGATGCCCTCCAGATCGCGAGAATCCGCAATCCTGATATCCATTGTTCTAGTTCCTTTCGTTTGCTTTCCTAGGCTCCGGCCACCCTTCCGGGCCGCCGTCGCACTCATGGACCGTCCGAACCCGGGCGGCTTTGTCACCGGGCTCAAGGCGCTGGGTGACCGCCCGGGCCCGACGGTGCCGGGCAGCACCTCCAACAGTTCGTGGTCGCCCGGCTCGGGTGCCAGGAGTGCGTGCAGCCGGATGTAAGGCGGCAGACCAACGTCACCTTGGTCGGCGATGACCTCGGTCCGCCTGCCGGCCTGCCGGGAGAGGGTGGCGAGGCTGACCCGCAGGGCGCGCCCGGACAGACCCTCGACGACGGCCGCGACCTTCGCATCGCGGTCGGTATCCGCCGCGCCCCCGGTCCCAGGCGGCGGCGCGGTTCTCGGCGAGGGTGACGCGGACCTCGGGCTTCTCGCCGGCGCCGCCGCGCGGCCTGCACAACGGTGCGCGATGGTCTGCGCCGGAGCTGGCCGCACTGGGGAAGTCGCTGAGCAGCGACAGTCACAAGTCCGAGAGACAGTCGGAGACGGCTCCGGGCTATCGAGTGCGCGTTGTCGCTGATCGAAGAGTTTCGTCAGCACCCCGCTCAGGGGTAGTGACGCAAGCCCCTCGCCCCATAGTGACGGAGAGAGCACCCACGCGACAGCGTGGGGGCTTTTCTGCTTCTCGTGACGTGTCGAGGCAGTCCACAGTTCTTAATCGCAGCCGGCGAGGCGGGGTTTCTGAGCCCGGAAGGGGGGACGGCGCACTGCGGCGTACGCCGCGCGCCCGTCCCGTCGCCTTTGCCCGGGGCGCCGATCAGGAGCGGAAGGCGGCGGCGTTCTCGGCGGACCACTGGGCGAAGCCGCGCGCGTCGCGGCCGGTGATCTCCTTGACGGTCGGGACCACGGTGAAGCCGGCCTCTGGCGTGTTCCCCAGCGCGTTGACGAGGAACTCGATGGTCCCCTCGCCCATGCCGTCGCCGCGCCACTTGGCGCGCGCCTCGTCCACGGTCAGCTCAACGAACCCCACGTTCGTGCCGATGGCCGCGCTCAGGATCGCGACCTTGTCCCTGAGCGTGATCGCCTCGGGGCCGGTGATGGTGAGCGTCTCGCCGCCCTGCCCGCCCTCGACCAGCACCGTGGCGGCCACGGCGGCGATGTCGCGCTCGTGCACCAGCGCGCTGAGCCGGTCCCCGAACGGCTCCTTGATGATGCCCTCGGCCTTGATCGTCTGTGCCCACCAGCGCAGCGTGTTGGACATGAACTCGACCGGCTCGAGCAGCGTCCACTCGATGCCGGTGGTGGCCAGGGCCTGCTCCAGCCCACCGTCCGCGCGCCCGCCGAGCACCGTGACCCGCCGTACGCCCGCCTCGGCGGCCAGCCCCACCAGACCGGCACCGTCGGGCAGCGGCGTGTAGTCGTCACCCGCGAAGTTGATCAGGTGGGCGGCCACGACGCCGTCGAAGACACCGGTCAGTGAGTCGAGGTCGGCGAGGTCACCGGCGACGACCTCGACACCCTCGGGAAAGGCGGCCCTGGCGGGGTTCCTGGTCAGCGCGCGAACCGGCTGCCCTGCCGCGCGGAGTTCCTCGACGACGAGACGGCCGACGGTCCCGGTGGCACCTGTGACGAGGAAGGTCATGATCGAACCCCTAACTTTGTGGAACGGAACGTTCTGCTCCTACTCTAGCAGAACGGAATGCTTCATTCCACTAGTGGGCGGATGTGCGGAGAGCGGGCGACGAGCCTTCGGAGTGGAGGGTGGCGAGTGACCTTGTGCGGCTAACTACATTAGCCTTATGGTTATGGCTAATGAAGTTAGCTGAGAGGGAGGGGTTGTTATGGCCGTCCGCATCGTCCGCGTCGCGGGGATCGTGGTCGTCGCACTCGTCGTCGTCATCGGGAGCCTGTACGGCTGGACCCGGATCCACCCGCACAAGCTCCGCGCCGAGATCGAGGTCAACGCCTCCGCCGCCCAGGTCTGGCAGGTGCTCACCGACTTCCAGGCGTATCCCGAGTGGAACCCGTTCATCCTCAGCGCCGTCGGCGAGCCGAAGAAGGGCGCGAAGCTGGTCAACAAGCTGGCCGGCGACGACGGAGGGAAGGGGATGACCTTCAAGCCGACCGTCCTGGTCGCCGACCCCGGGCACGAACTGCGCTGGATCGGCCGGTTCGGTGTCCCCGGCGTGGTCGACGGCGAGCACTACTTCCTCATCCAGGAGACGGGCCCTGGGCGCGTCAAGCTGACCCAGGGGGAGAACTTCACCGGCTTCCTGGTGCCCTTCGTCGAGAGTGCGATCGACGTCCAGGACGAGTTCGCCGCCATGAACGCCGCGCTCAAGAAGCGCGTCGAGGCTGCGCACTGACAGAAGATCTCACCGTCGCGACCGGCCTGAACCCAGCGTCCTGAGCGTCTCCTGTCGTGGAGACCTGTTGTCGCCGGGCACGAGCGTGAGGACGGTCATCACGACGGCGACGGCGGCGATCGCTGCGATGACCGTGGCCACTCCGACGTGCGCGGCCGCCGACGGCAGGAGCAGGACGGCGGCGACCCCGGGCACCACCACTGCGGGGCAAAGGACGGGCGCGGCCAGGATGGGCGTGTGGACCGTCCAGAGCAGCATGACGAACAGAGCGGCCGGGACCGCCACGGCGTAGCAGACCACGAGGGGTGACGCTTCGAGGTCGTGTCCGGTCTGCGCGACCGCCACCTCCAGCCCCGCGCCGAGCGCCGCGAGGCTCGCGAAGATGCCGTAGTGGCCGTAGCCCCACCGGTAGGAGCGGTGGCGGCGGTCGTTGAGCCCCTCGCCCGCGGGGACGAGGAAGTAGAGCCACCAGAGGGCGAACAGCAGGACGAGACCGGAGCCGGCGATGATGAGGAGCCGCCGGCCGACCTCGGCCCCTTCGAGCGCTTCGGCGACCGCGTTGGACGCGGCGAGGACGCTCTCCCCGAACAGGATGATCATGAACAGGCCGTAGCGTTCGGCGATGTGGTGGGGGTGCCAGCTGGTGGGGCTCGTCCGTTCCGCCCACCGCGGCACGGCCAGCTCCAGGACGGCCAGGGCGGCGAAGCAGGGAAGCTGGGCGGACGACGGCAGAAGGTTCGCCTGCGCCGCGACGAGCCAGAGGATCCAGCCCGCCTGAGCGACGGTGATGCCGAGGGCGTAGCGCAGCGCGGTGCCGCGGCCCGCCGGGTCTTCGGCCGCGGCCCGCAGCCACTGCGCGACGAGGGCGGCCCGCATGACGAGGTAGCCGATCGCGACGGCGCGGTAGTCGGAGTGGTCGGCCGCGGCCGGCACGCCCGCGGCGAGGACCAGGACGCCCGCCATCTGCACCATGGTCAGCAGCCGGTAGGGGATGTCGTCGGTGTCGTACGAGGACGCGAACCAGGTGAAGTTCATCCACGCCCACCACACGGCGAAGAAGACCTGCAGGAACGGGACGAGCCCGGACAGGGCGTGCCCGCCGGCGATGTGGTCCGCGAACCGGGCGGTGACGGCCGCGACCGCGACCACGAAGGTGAGATCGAACAGGAGTTCGAGCTGACTCGAGGCGCGGTGCGGCTCGTCGACCGAACGCGCGGTCATCCGGATCCGGATACGGCATGCGGCACCTGCTGGTGGCACGGTCTCGCTCCCGTCGTCGCATGAACTCGTCCGACTGCAAGGACAGGCGAGGGCCCGGGTTTGTGACGGCCGCGGTCCTATTCGACCGGCGTCCCGGAAATCTTCGCCGGAGCCGTCACAGCCCGGACGGGTGCCCTGTCCTAGCTGGCGACCGGGCGGTGACCGACCGCCCGGCGGACGGGAGGGTTCCTCATGAAGATCGTGGTCATCGGCGGCACCGGGCTGATCGGTTCGAAGGCCGTGGAGATGCTCCGGCAGCACGGGCACGAGGCGGTGCCTGCCGCGCCGAACACGGGCGTGAACGCGCTCACGGGCGAGGGGCTGGCCGAGGTGCTGGAGGGCGCGTCCGCGGTGGTCGACGTGTCCAACTCGCCGTCCTTCGAGGACGAGGCGGTGCTGAACTTCTTCACGACCTCGACCGGCAACCTGCTGGAGGCGGAGAAGAAGGCCGGTGTGGGCCACCACGTCGCGCTGACCATCGTGAACACCGACCGGCGGCCCGACATCGGCTACTTCCGGGCGAAGCTCGCGCAGGAGAGGCTGATCGAGGAGTCGCCGATCCCGTTCTCGCTGATCCACGCGACGCAGTTCTTCGAGTTCGGCCGCAGGATCGCCGACGAGGCCGCCGCCGCCGGCGACGCGGTCCCGATGCCGCCGGTGCTGTTCCAGCCCATCGCGGGCGAGGAGGTGTCGCGGACGGTCGCGCGGACCGCGGCGGGAACGCCGCTGAACGGACGGATCCAGATCGCCGGCCCCGAGGCGTCCCGGATGGACGAGTTCTTCCGCAAGGCGCTGGCCGCGTGGGGCGACCCGCGCGAGGTGGTCACCGACCCGCACGCGCACTACTTCGGCGCCGAGATGCACGAGCGCGACCTCGTCCCGGACGAGGGCGCCGCGACGCTCGGCGAGATCACCTACGCCGACTGGCTGGCCGCGAACCCCGTCAAGTGACCGGCGGCCGCCCCGGCCCGTCCCGGCGGGCGAGGCGTTCTGGGAGCAAGCCGATGCTGACCCTCGTGAACGACGCCGAGCTCGCCGAGCGCGCGCACCTGCGGGTCCCCGGGGATTCCTGACCCCGGCGAGACGCGATGCTCCGCGAGATCCACCGGGTGCTGCCGCCCGGCGCGGCTGGTCCACGCGACCAGGCGTCCGGGCGGCCGGCCGAACGAACCGTGTGGAGGACTGATGAACACCCCCATCGGCGACGAGTTCGAGGCGGAGATCGAGGCCGAACTGGAGCTGGCCGAGGCGAGCGACCCGGCGCGGGCCGCGGCGCGGCCGGCCTCCGAGTGGCTGTTCGACCCGGCCGAAGCCGAGGCCGAGGAGATCGAGCTGCGCAACCTCCTCGGCGCGGCCGAGGAACTGAAGGCCGCTCCCCGGTCCCGCGGGCACCGCCCCGGCGAAGGCGCCTGACCTCCGCCCACCCCACGACATCCGAAGCGAGACACCCATGAACCACCCAGCTGGGCGGCAGCATGCCCCCGAACCTGTCCCGTCGACCGGAATCGCCACGCTCGACGATCTCCGCGAGCACCTGCAGTGGGCGGTCGAACTGGAGCACGCGACCCTGCCGCCGTACCTGTGCGCGCTCTACTCGCTCGACCCGGAGCGCAACCCCGAGGCCGTCGAGGCGGTGGCGGGTGTCTTCATCGAGGAGATGCTGCACCTGGTGCTGGCGGCGAACCTGCTCAACGCCGTGGGCGGGAGCCCGCGGCTGGACGCGCCGGAGCTGCTGCCGCCGCACCCCCGCCGGCTGCCGCACGGCGACGCCTCGCTGGAGCTGTCGCTGCTCCCGTTCGGCGACGCGGCGCTCGACATGTTCCTGCGCCTGGAGCAGCCGGCACCGCCCGGCGCCCCCGCCGAAGGCGACCGCTACGAGACGATCGGGCAGTTCTACGACGCGATCGAGGCCGGGCTGCGCGACCTGTGCGACCGGCTCGGCGAGGCGGAGGTCTTCTCCGGCGACCCGGCACGCCAGCTCCACGCCGGGCACTTCGCGCACACCGCCGGGCGGATGATCGAGGTCACCGGTCTCGCCTCGGCGCTGGCGGCGCTGGAGGAGATCGTCGAGGAGGGCGAGGGCACGTCCCGCGGCGCCGTCTGGGACGGCGACCCCGACGTGCACCATCCCGACCGCGACGAGGTCGCCCACTACTACCGCTTCCAGGAGCTCAGGGCCGGCCGCCGCTACCGCCGCGGCGACACGCCGGCGTCCGGCCCCACCGGCGAGCCGCTCGGCGTGGACTTCGCCGGCGTCCTGCCGATGCGGCCCAACCCCAAGGTCGCCGACCACGCCCCCGGCAGCGCGATCCGCGCGGCCCAGGAGGAGTTCAATCGCACGTACTGCACTCTCCTCCACCTGCTGGAGCAGGCGTTCAACGGCAGCCCGCGGCTGATCGCGGTCGCCGTCGCCTCCATGTACCAGCTCAAGGCGCAGGCCCAGGCGCTGATGCGGACGCCCGACGGCGACGGCGCGACGGCCGGACCCACGTTCGAGTACGTCCCGCCGGAGGAGCGCGGCTGGGGCGCCGGCGACGAGCCGCAGCGCGTCGACGTCCTCCCCCACGGCCCGTACCTCGTGCGCGGCGGGATCCCGCTCCGGCGCAAACGGAAGATCGTCTCCGCGGAGAACAACGCGCTCACCTGGCAGACCGGCGACGCCCTGCCGACCGAGCCCGTCTACGCGCTGTGCCGCTGCGGCCATTCCCGGTCCAAGCCGTTCTGCGACGGGACGCACGCACTGATCGGGTTCGACGGCACCGAGAACGCCGACGTCCGGCCCTACGAGGAACTGCAGCACGTGCACGACGGGGTGGGCATCTCCGCTCAGCGGGTCGGCGAGCTGTGCATCCACGCGGCGTTCTGCATCGGACGGACCCGGCCGATCGCGGAGATGCTCGCGGAGACCGGCGACAGCGACGTGCGCTCCAACATCATGGGACGGATCGAGCACTGCCCCTCCGGCTCCTACAGCTACGCACTGCGGCGCGGCGGGGAGACCATCGAGCCCGACCTTCCGCCCGCCATCGCCGTGCTCGAAGAGGAAGACGGACTCGCCAGCGCGCTGTGGGTGACCGGTGGCGTGCCCGTGCACCGCGCGGACGGGCGGCCGCTGGAGACCCGCAACAGGGTGACGCTGTGCCGGTGCGGGCAGTCGGCCGGCAAGCCGCTGTGCGACGGCACCCACCGGAAGATCGACTTCCGTGAGGAGGCGCCCGGCCCGGCCGGCGGGACCGCGGCGGCGCAGGGTGAGGCCACCTGATCGAACGGTGAACCGGTAGCGGTTACTCTCGCGGGAGAGCGGCCCGTCTTGTCTGAGCTGTCCGAGGGCAGGTGAGACAGGACCGGCCCGCGATCCGAACGGGGGCGATCATGGCGGCGGACGGCGGACCGGGCGGCGACCCGGCGGCGGGTGAACTCGACCACGCCACCGCGGTCTTCGCCGAGGTGCGGCCGCGGCTGTTCGGGATCGCCTACCGGATGCTGGGCAGCGCCACCGAGGCCGAGGACCTGGTGCAGGACGTCTGGCTGCGCTGGCAGACCTACGACCGCGCCGCCGTGGCCGATCCCGCCGCCTTCCTGGCGACGACCATCACGCGGCTGGCGATCAACGTCCTGCAGTCCGCCCGGGTCCGCCGGGAGAGCTACGTCGGTCCCTGGCTGCCCGAACCCGTCGACACCGGCGCCGATCCGTACCTGGGCGCCGAACGCGGCGAGGCGCTCAACCTCGCGGTCCTGATGCTCCTGGAACGGCTGTCGCCCACCGAACGCGCCGCCTATGTCCTGCGCGAGGCGTTCGACTACCCCTATCCGCAGATCGCCGAGATCCTCCAGGCGGGGGAGCCGGCGGTCCGGCAGCTGGTCAGCAGGGCCCGCAAGCACCTGCGGTCCGAGCGGCGGGCACCGGTGACCGGTGCCGAGCAGCGCAGGCTGCTGACCGCCTTCGTCGCCGCCGCCCGCGCCGGCGACCTGGCCGCCCTGGAGGAGATCCTCGCCGCGGACGCGGTCAGCTACTCCGACGGCGGCGGCGCCGTCCGCGCGTCCCGTTTCCCGGTGGTGGGCGCGGTCCGTGTCGCCAAGTACGTCCGGGCGTTCGCGAACCACTTCTGGGACGGGGTCGACGTTGAGTGGGCCACCGTGAACGGCCAGTACGCCGCCCTTCTCCAGCGCGACGGCCAGACGTTCACCGTCCTCACCGTCGACGGCACCGAGCAGGGCATCGGCCAGGTGCTGTGGATGATGAACCCCGCCAAGATCACCGCCGCGTCGACCGCGGCCTGACCGCCCGAACCCGGACCCACCCCGTCCGAGGCGGCCTGGGGCCACGGCCGTTTCGCGCCGCCGTCCGGTCCCGTCCAGCACGCCCGACCTCGCCGAGGACCGGGCAGAGCACTCACACCTGCGCGTAGCCACCGTCGGCGAAGAACTCGGCACCGTTGACGTAACTCGACGCGTCCGAGGCAAGGAACGTCGTCACGGCGGCGATCTCCTCGGGTTCGGCGAGCCGGCCGAGGGGGACGGCGCCTTCGGCCTGCTTGAGCACCTCGGGCGGGACCAGGTCGAAGAGACCGGGGGTACGGGTGCCGCCCGGGGACACGACGTTGACCCGGAAGCCACGTGTGCGCGAGCTGAGGGCCCAACCGCGAGCGAGGTTGCGGATCGCGGCCTTCGACGCCGCGTAGACCTCGAGTCCCCGGTCGGGCCGTGTCGAGGCGGTCGAGCCCGTGAGGATCACCGACGCGTTCGCGCTGAGCAGCGGCAGCGCCTGCTGCAGGGTGAAGATCGTTCCCTTGACGTTGGTGGCGAACACCGAGTCGATCAGATCTTCCGTCACCTCGCCGAGCGGAGCCGCGATGCCGATGCCGGCATTGGCGACCAGTACGTCGATACGACCGGCCTGGTCGCGCACGGTCGCGTAGAACGCGTCGAGCTCCGATTGCACCGAGACATCACAGACCACGCCCGTTACCGCGGGTCCGAGCTCGGCGACCGCGGCGTCGAGCGCGTCCTTGCGGCGACCGGTGATGAAGACCCTGGCGCCCTCCTCGCGGAATGCGCGTGCGGTCGCGAATCCGATGCCCGTGCTGCCACCGGTGACCACGGCGACCTTGTCTGCCAGGACGGCCATGCCGCCCTCCCTCCAAGTTGTGGACTGCTCAGTCCGCAAACTATCCAGTTATGGACTGCATAGTCAATATCAAGTGGACGGCGACGAGGGTCAGCTCCTCGGGGTGATCCCATGGCCGGGCCGAGCACGCCGCGGTGCGGAGCCCGCGCACGCGTGGCCCAGAGCCGTCAGGCGCCTGCCGCGACCTTTCAGGGCTCCGGGCCGGTTGCGGGCCGCGACGGTACAGGTCGGGCGGTGATCTGCTGCTAGTGCGCTGCGGTGGGAAGTAGCCGCGCCAGGGTGGAGTGGGCCACCGCGGTGAGCGTGTCGATGTCCATGCCGGTGCGCCCGAGCGCGATGAGGCCGAGTTGGGCGACGAGGATCGCGCGCGCGGTCTCGACGGGGTCGGCATCGGGGGCGAGGTCGCCTTCGCGCTGGGCGCGCTCCAGCGCCGTGGTGAGGATGGTGGCGATCGCGTCGTAGCTGCGGCGAGCCTCAGCGGCCACGTCCGGATTGCAGGTGGCCAGCTCGGCGTTGCTGTTGGCCAGCAGGCAACCTCGGCGCGCAGCGGCTCCGGTCGGGTCGCCGGTGGGGCCGAGCAGGAACTCTCGCACCAGGTCGATGCCTCGCGCCGCGGACGCCAGGCGCTCGCGCAGCATCAGCAGGTTCGCGTCGTCGTAGTTGCGCAGCACCCGTAGGAACAGGCTTCGCTTGTCTCCGAACGCCCCGTAGAGGCTGCCCTTGCCCAGCTTGCTCACGCGTAGCAGGTCGTCCATCGACGTCGCCGCGTAACCCTTGTCCCAGAACTCGTCGCGGATGGCGAGAAGCACAAGATCTTCGTCGAACTCGCGGGGCCGGGGCATGGCTTCACCGTACTGGTTCTGGACTGAACGGGCCACAATGTGCTCGGGCGGTCAGGGGCGGAGCCGGCCGGCCTGCCAGGCCCAGGCGGCGATCTCGACCCGGTTGCGGACGCCGAGCTTGTGCTGGACGTTCGCGAAGCCGGGTGGTGATCGAGGGGCTGATGAGCGCGTCCCCCGCCGCGGCCGCGCGGACGGCCTCCACGAGCAGCGCGGGGCCCGAGCGCTTCAGCAGGAACCCGCAGGCGCCGTCGCGCAGCGCGGTGTGCACGTACGGAGAGGCGCGGCACCGCGCATGAGGCCGGTGCCGACGGCGCCGAGCCTCGGTCTCCTGGCAACCACGTCGCTGGCGGGGCCCTCCCAGGTCAACCTGTCGTTTCCTCGGTCGGTCGCCCGTAGAGGGTGGCGGTCCAGGTGTCGGTGAGGACGTCGACGAGGGTCTCCTCGTCGTCGAAGGGCGGGATCCCGGCTGCGGCCAGGTAGTAGAGCCGCTCGCCGTGCCAGGTCAGTGACGCGGCGACGGCGCGTACGTCCTTGCCTGCGAGTCGCCGCAGGGCCTGCGGGTCGGACTGGATGCGCGCCACGGCGGCATCGGTGAACAGGTCCATCTGCTCAAGCCAGAGAGCTCGCAGGTCCGCGTCGGAGGCCCAGTTCTCCACGATCGCCATCAGGACGCCTGCGTTCTCGCGCCACAGCCGGGCGCCCTCCCGGGTCCCCGCTCGCAGTGCGGTGATCGGGTCCTGTCGTCCGTCCGTCCAGGGCTGGGCCGCCTGCCGGCCCTGTGTCACGGACCTGCGCACCAGCTCGGCCAGAACGGCCTGCTTGTTGGGGAAGTAGAAGTAGAAGCTGGCGCGGGACACCCCGGCGGTCGTCAGGATGTCGGCCACGCTGAGGCCGTCGAACCGGCGCTCCCGCAGCAGCTCGCGCGTCGCGGACAGGATCTGCTCCCCGGGCTGGCCGGAGGCGGGCGGGGTGTCTGATCGGCGAGCGGGCCGGGAGGAGCGCTTGGCGGGCATGGCCCCCATCATACGCGATGTCTGTACATGGTGTCCGTACAACGTGTATGGTCCCGCCTCATGACGAATATCGCGATCCATCTGGTCGTCACCGATCCCGACCAGGCCGCCGCCTGGTACACCGAGGCGTTGGGCGCGCGCGAGACGAGCCGCATAGCGCTTCCCGGCGGGCAGACGCTGACCGTCGAACTACGGCTCGGTGACACCGTCCTGGCCGTGGCGGGAGAGATGCCCGAACGCGGAATGCGAGCGCCGGCGAGCCTCGGCGGCACCCCCGCCGCGCTGCACGTCGACGTCTCCGACGCCGACGCGGCCTGGGCGCGGGCGACGGCGGCAGGGGCCACGGTCTTCGAGCCGGTGCACGACGCGTTCTGGGGTGATCGCACCGGTCAGTTCCTTGATCCGTTCGGGCACCGGTGGGCGCTGGACCAGCATGTGCGCGACGTGCCGCACGAAGAGGTCGTCGCGCAGGCCGCGCAGCTGTTCTCCGGGTCGGAGAAGGCATGAGGTACCGCACACTGGGCGCCAGCGGCCTGCGGGTCTCCGAGGTGATCCTGGGTGCGATGACCTTCGGCGAGCAGGGCGGCGTGGGCGCGCCCCTGCCCGAGTGCCGCCGGATGCTCGACCAGTACGCCGCCGCCGGCGGGAACATGATCGACACCGCGGTGAACTACCGCGACGGGGCCAGCGAGGAGTTCCTCGGCGAGCTGCTGGAAGGCCGGCGGGACTCGTTCGTGCTCGGCACCAAGTACACCGTCTCCCGCGACCGCGACGACCCGAACGCCGCCGGCAACCACCGCAAGAACCTGCGCGCGTCGCTGGAGACCAGCCTGCGCCGGCTGCGCACCGACTACCTCGACGTGTACTGGGTGCACATGTGGGACCGGCACACGCCGGTCGAGGAGACCATGCGCGCGCTCGACGACGCGGTCCAGGCCGGCAAGGTGCTGTACGTGGGGATCTCCGACGCCCCCGCCTGGGTCGTCGCGCACGCCAACACCCTGGCCCAGTGGCGCGGCTGGAGCCGGTTCATCGCCCTGCAGGTCCCCTACAGCCTGCTGAAGCGCGACATCGAACGGGACCTGCTGCCGATGGCCGAGACGCTCGGACTCGGCGTCACCGCCTGGAGCCCGCTGGCCGGCGGGGTGCTGTCGGGGAAGTACACCCGCCCGGGGAACGCCGGCGGCCGGCTCGCCGGCGCCTCGCTCTCGGACGGCGACCACGCCGTCGCCCGCGTCGTCGGGGAGGTCGCCGACGAGCTCGGGTCCACTCCGGCGCGGGTGGCGATCGCCTGGACGATGAGCCGTTCGCCCCTCGTCCATCCCATCATCGGGGCACGCACCAGTGATCAGTTGCGCGACGATCTCGCCGCCGTCGATCTCACCCTCCCGCCCGAGATCGTCGATCGGCTGACCCGGGCCGCCGAGTTCACGCCCGGCTTCCCGAGCGACTTCATCGCCGAGACCTCTCCCTGGGTCTTCGGCTCCGCACTCCCCGCCCCGCCCCGCGACTCTCCGGTCGTGGAGCACCGGTGACGGGCGGCGCCCGCGCGGTCAGGGGCGGAGCCGGCCGGTCTGCCAGGCCCAGGCGGCGATCTCGACCCGGTTGCGGACGCCGAGCTTGTGCTGGACGTTCGCGACGTGCGTCTTGGCGGTGCCGGGCGTGATGGACAGCTCGGCGGCGATCTCCGCGTTGGTGCGGCCCCGCGCGACGAGGGTCGCGACCTCGGCCTCGCGGCCGGTGAGGCGCTCGTCGTCGGCGCGCGGGACGGGCGGGGCGAACCGGCGCAGCAGCCGGGTGGTGATCGAGGGGCCGATGAGCGCGTCCCCCGCCGCGGCCGCGCGGACGGCCTCCACGAGCAGCGCGGGGCCCGAGCGCTTCAGCAGGAACCCGCAGGCGCCGTCGCGCAGCGCGGTGTGCACGTACTCGTCGAGGTCGAAGGTGGTGACGACGACCACCCGGAGGGGGTCGGGGACGCCGGGGCCGGCCAGCTGCCGGGTGACCTCCAGGCCGTCCATGCGGGGCATCCGGATGTCGGCGAGGACGACGTCGGGACGCGACCGCCGGGCCAGTTCGACGGCCGTCGCGCCGTCGGCCGCCTCCGCGACCACCCGCATGTCGGGCTGGGCGTCCAGGATGATGCGGTAGCCCCCTCGGACGTCGTCCTGGTCGTCGGCGATGAGGATCCGAGTGGTCATCGCGGTGATCGTACCGGGATCAGGGCGCTGACCCGCCAGCCTCGCCCCTCCGCGGGGCCGGCGTCGAAGTCGCCGCCCAGCGCCTCGACGCTCAGGGCGATCCCGGGCAGCCCGAGGCCGCCGCGGCGCCGCTCGCGCAGCGGGCCCGCGCGCCCCCCGCGGCCGTCGTCGGTGACGGTGACGCGCAGGGCGGGACCGGTCGCGGTGACGGTGACCTCGACCGCCGTGGCGCCCGAGGCGTGCCGGCGGACGTTCGTCAGGGCCTCGACGACCAGCCGGTACGCCGTCGCCGAGACCTCGGGGGGCGGGGTCCCGGCGTCCATCGCCAGCCGGACCCGGGCCGCGCTCGACTCGTTGAAGCGGTCCACGAGCGCGGGCAGTTCGTCCAGGCCGTGCGGCCCTTCCCGGGGGCCTTCGTCGTGGAGCATGTGGACGGTGCGGTCCAGCGAGGCCATGGCGCGCGCCCCGGCCGCCTCGATCCGCCTGAGGGCCTCCCCGGAGTCGCCGCCGATCTGGGCGGCCTGCGCCTGGACGATCATTCCGCCGACCTCGTGGGCGACGAAGTCGTGCAGGTCGCGTGCCAGGGCGAGGCGCTGCGCGCGGCGCGCCTCGGCCACCGACCGGGACCGCCGCGCGTCCAGGAACCGCAGGTAGGCCCCGGTGCCGGCGGCGACCGCCGCGCCGAGCCCGCAGAACAGGCAGCCGAGCAGCGCGCCGCGCGCGCTGGCGGGCGGGACGACGTGCAGCGTCAGCCGCAGCGGAAGCGCGGTCACCGCGGCGGCGGCCGCCGCGCCCGCGATCGCGGCGGGACGGGCCTCCGCGCGCCGTACCACCAGGTGGAGGAGGACCGCCGCGGCGGCGGTCTCGGCCAGCCACCAGCCGGCCGTCCGGTTGTCGGCCGGGCCGCGGTAGAGCAGGGTCGCGGCCAGCGAGCCGGCCGCGGCCGTGCCGGCGACCGCGCCGGGACGGGCGGCCGGGAAGGCCAGCATCAGGACCAGGGCGGTACCGGTCAGCCAGGCCGGGACCGTGATCAGCGGACCCGTGCCCGGCGTGCCCGCGGCGGCGGCCGCCGCGAGCACGACGATCATCGCCCCGGCCGCGCGGGCCCGCGGGCGGCTCTGCCGAACGGCCGAGGCGCCCGCCCGGAAGATCTGCCGTACGGCCGATGCCCGGGCGGGGGCCCCATCGCCAGGCTCGTCACCATGAACGATCACAAGCGAATCGTACGAACCGGGCTGGCCGCGGCCGCGGTGGCCTGCCTCGCGGGATGCGGTCTCACGGCCGAGGCCGCGCAGGCGGGCGCGTCGTCGGCGGCGTCCGCGAGGGCGCTGCTGCGCGCCGACGCCGATCGCGACGGGCGGCTGTCGCCCGCCGACGACGCCCGGCGCGGCGCGTGGACCGCCGCCCGTGGGGCGATCATGCTTCCGAACCTGGACGACGACGCCTCCCGCTGCCCCACGGCCGGCGCCGGCGGGAAGCGGCTCACCGACGCGGCGCTGGCGGCGTGCGGCGACGCGGCGGACGCGGTGGTGAACGGCGCGGCCGACGCCGCCGATCTGGCGCCGCTGGAGATCCCGGCGGTGGCGGGCGCGTCCGGTTCCGCGCGGGCGACGTTGCGCGCCGACGCCCGGTCGGCGGACAAGGTGCGGATCTTCGTCCGGCGCGGCGGGCGGCTCACGGCACTCGGCACGGACGGCGCGATCCGCCCCGGCGAGCTGCGCCGCGGGGTGCGGCTCGCCGTCGAGGCGCGCGACGTCGTCCGCGACCCGGCCGCCTGGTCCGGGTTCAGCGACCTCACGCTGACGGTCACCGACCGCGGCCGGACCCGGGCCGACACGGTCCGGCTGCGGGTGGCGCCGGTTCTCTTCCAGCACGACCTCCTGCCCCTGGAGCGCGCGGTCGTGGCGAACCCCAAGGCTCCCGTGACGCTCGAGAAGGGAACCGCGCCCGACAAGCCCGTCAAGGGGCAGGAGGCGTACCGGCGCGACCTGCGGCGCGGCCTGGACGCCGAGGGGCTGCGCGCACCGTTCGTCGAGTCCCCGGCCGGGGGCGACCAGTGGATGGGCGACATGTTCAAGGCCGGTTACGCGTCGATGCCGGGGCCGGGTGGCAGGGAGCACCGCATCGTGGTCAACCTCAGGTCGCCGGCGGTGACCCCTGACTTCCCGGCCCGCGACCGCCCGCTGAGGGACGCGTCCCGGCCGGTCTTCACCATGATGCGCGGTCCGGGCGTCGCGGGCCTCCAGCAGTTCGACCCGACGGCGGTCGACCGCCCCGACGACAACCTGTACTACGGATCGGCCAGTTCGAGCGGCAACTTCGGGACCATCCCGCCGTACGGCAAGTACCGCACCGGGCGGATCGTCTACGGAGGCGAGGGGAAGTTCGCGCCCGACGCGGGGTTCACCCGGATGCTGGAGGCCCAGGGCTACCAGGACCCGATCGCCATCGACACGAGCTGGCTCGGCGTGGGCCACATCGACGAGTTCTTCCACTTCGTGCCCAGGCGCGGCGGCAAGGACTGGGCCATGGTCGTCGCGGACCCGCGGATGGGCATGAACCTCCTGGCGAAGGTCGCCCGCAGCGGTGGCGGCGGGCAGCGGCTGGTCGAGGGCGTCGCCCCGTCCAACACGCAGTTTCCCGGCCTCACGGTCGCCCAGGCTCTCGCCAAGCCCGAACTGGTGGACGGCACCCGCATCGCGGCGGCGGGCGTCGACCGCGCGCTGCGGCAGTTCCGCGAAAAGGCCGGGATCACAGAACGGGACGTCATTCGCGTGCCGGCGCTTTTCACCAAGCTCGACCTGCCCGACGGCTACCCGCGAAAGGACCTGACAGTCACGTACCTGCCGGACGCCGCGAACGGCGTGAGCACGGGCACCGGCGGTTACCTGGCCCCGGCCCAGCACGGGCCGCGGCAGGACGGGCACGACGTGTTCCAGCAGGCCACCGAGCAGGCCCTGCGCGGAGCGGGCGTGCGCGTCCACTGGATCGAGGATTGGGACTACTCCCACTACGTCGGCACGGCCGGCGGCGACATCCATTGCGTCACGAACGTGCAGCGCAACCTGAGCGGTACCACGCCGTGGTGGCGTTCCGCCCGGTGAGCGCACCCGGGCCGCGGTTCGCCCGGGGCCGAGCGCCTATTCGTGCGTGCCGCCGGGGGCGGTGTCGATCCGGTAGCCGACGCCGGGGACCGTGGCGATGAGCCATGGTTCGCCGAGTCGTTTGCGCAGGGCGGAGACGGTGATGCGGACGGCGTTGGTGAACGGGTCGGCGTTGGCGTCCCAGGCCCGCTCCAGGAGTTCCTCGGCGCTGACGACACCGCCCTCGGCGGCGGCGAGGACTTCGAGCACGGCGAACTGCTTGCGGGTGAGCGCGACGTAGCGCCCGTCGCGGAAGACCTCCCGGCGGAAGGGATCCAGCCGCAGGCCCGCGATCTCGCGGACCGGGGGCCGGGCGTGCGCGCGCCGGCGGTCCAGCGCCCGCAGCCGCATGACGAGCTCCCGGAGCTCGAACGGTTTGGTGAGGTAGTCGTCGGCGCCGAGCTCGAACCCCGAGGCCTTGTCGTCGATGCGGTCGGCGGCGGTGAGCATGAGGATCGGGATGCCGCTGCCGGAGGCGACGATCCGCCGGGCGACCTCGTCGCCGGAGGGCCCGGGGATGTCGCGGTCCAGGACCGCCATGTCGTAGGAGTTGACGCTGAGCAGCTCCAGGGCGGAGTCGCCGTCGCCGGCGATGTCGGCGGCGATCGCCTCCAGCCGCAGGCCGTCACGGACGGCTTCGGCCAGGTAGGGCTCGTCCTCCACGATCAGCACGCGCATACCCGAAGGCTAGGCGGGACGGCATATCGCCGGCATATGCAAACGAGACGATCCTCGGCGAACCGTCGTGCAGGACGAACGCGAGCCGCTCGGCGGGCGTCAGCCACCCACCGGGGTTCTCCACCTGACCGGTGTCGGCGCGGCTGACCCGGGCCCACTCACCGGCGCGGTCACCACCCACACCGTCGACCACGACCCGGTCGTGCAGAGCTGGGCCGCGCCGGGCCACCTCGTCATCATGGGCGTCCTCACCCTGGCCAACTGGCCCGCCGACTGGCGCGACCTCCTGCGGCCCTCTCAGCCGAGAAGTCTGGCGAGAAGTTCCTCGCGTGCGCGGACGCGGGTCTTGCGGTAGATCGATTTGAAGTAGTCGTTCACGGTGTGGGGCGACACCTCCAGGCGCCGTGCGATCTGTTTGGTGGCCATGCCCTGGAGGACGTGACCGACGATCGCGCTTTCCCTGGGGGACAGGCCATGCCACAGCGCCATCGCCGGCAGCAGTTCGTTGCCGATGGCCGGTTGGATCGTCACTGCCACCGCGCCCGGTCCCGCGCCGGTCATGGGCTGGGCGTGCAGGACGATCCATCCGCGCCGAGTGGGGACGCGGGTCAGGCGGGGCGCACCTGTCCCGCGCGTCGCCTGGGTGAGATTCCAGATGGTGCTCTCCAGCGGCGCCTGCGGCTGGACGAGCGCGGCGGTGGACACCGGGGCGGGCGCGGTCCCCAACTCGCCGATCCAGCCGCGCACGGACGGGGTGGCGGCGATGACCGTCTCGTCGGCTCCGACGACGAGCACGCCCGCTGGCAGGTCCAGAGTGCTGGGCTTCAGCGGGCCTCCGGAAACGTAGCGCTTCATCGCGGCGACGACGTCCCGGCCGAGCCGCTGGACGCGTGCCGCGTCCAGCGCCGAGAACGGCCGGCTCCCCCGTGCCCGCACCAGGACCAGCCCGCCCCAAGTGATCCCCGCACCGACCAGCACGACACGCAGCTCACTGCCGACGCCCTCACCGGCCATCACCGCGCGCATCGAGGGACTGCGGCAGGGGCCGGGGCTGTCGGAATCGAGCACCACCGCACGGTGCGGGCCGCCGGCCAGCCGTTCGAAGCCGATGGGATGGCCGCCTTCGGAGCGCTCGCCCAGAGTCAGCAGGCGGGCGGCCGCCGGACTGTAGCCGTGCTCTCTGGCAAGGAAGGACCCGGCGCAAGTGACCGGGTCCACGGCCGCGAGCATGTAGCCGTCGTGGGGCACCACCCGCCCGACCCATTGGGAGATCGCCGCACCCAGCTCCGTGTTGGTGGCGGCCTCCGCCGCAGCCCCGATCAACGCGGCGCGGGGCCCGCTCGCTGACCCGCTCACCCGGCCAGTATCGCCCGGCGGACCGATCCGTGTTCCCGCCCAAAGGCCGGGCTCTCCCGCAGGTGGCAGCAGCGTCACCGGTGCGAAGCGGCCGACGGCAACCCCCTGGATCAGGGGGGTACTGCGTCGCCTGCCGATGGACGAGCGTGGCTGGTGCAAGGAGCCCTCACCGAACAGGAGGAATCATGATCTTCAAACTCGCCGCCACCGCCCTCACCCTCGCCGCGGGGGCAGGCGGTCTGGCCCTGCTTCCCAGCGCCGCCCTCGCCGCGCCCGCGGCACCGCCCTCGGCGCCGGGCAGGGTGCTCGGCGCGCCCGCCTTCAACGCCGGCGGCACCTACCGGCTCTTCCAGAGCAACGGGGCCGACCCGCAGGTCAACGTGACCCAGGACGGCGGCGGCAGGCTCTTCGGCACCGCATCGGTCGGCGGCGCGGTCGGGACCATCGAGCAAGGAGCGGTGGAGGGCGCCTCCATCTCCTTCACCATCGGGTGGTCCGACGGGTCCCGGGGACGCTACGTCGGCTCGCTGGGCTCCGACAGGCGGCTCACGGGCATCACCTTCGACCTCACCCATCCCTCCAGCCAGGCGACCTGGTTCACCGACCGCACCTTCTGAACCCAGGACCGGGATCACGGCGTCCCGGATGAGCCAGCAGGACCCACCAGTGGCCTGCCGGACCTGCGGGGCGGCGTGTCGAACGCTCGCCCTCTCCCGGCAGGCCACCTGGTGTCGGCAGGAGAGAGGCCTGCGAAAGGCCGAAGGGCCGCGTGGTCAGGGGGTCGAGAGCCTGCGGACGGCCACGCCGATGAACTGGTCGGCGCGGACGAACCCGTAGTCGCGGGAGTCCCAGCTGGTGGCGGCGTTGTCGCCCAGCACGACGAGGGCGCCCGGCGGCACGGTCGTCTCCCGCGTCTCCCGGAGGCACGGCACCCGGTCCACCGGGACGGGGTCACCGGCCACGGCGATCGCCCGCTTGACGAGCAGCTCCCCGTCCGGGTGGACCCGCGAGAACGGAATCTCCTCGCCCGGGGCGGGCCCCGCGTCCGGGGGCGGCGCGTCCAGCGTCGGCGGCTGGATCCGCACCACGACGATCTGACCCGCGCGCACCCGCCGGGTCCGCCGGACGAGGAGCCGGTCGCCGGAGTGGAGCGCCGGCTCCATGCTGGGCCCGTCGACCGTGGTGACCAGGTACCGCAGGCGCACCCACACGGTGAGGGCGCCGACCGCCAGGAGCACGCCCGCCGCGGCGGCGAGCCACGTCATCCGATGCCCTCGGAGGGTTGCGGGGCCTCCTGGTATCCGGCCGCCTGGAGGCGGAACAGGCGGGCGTAGTGGCCGTCCGCCGCCAGCAGCGTCTCGTGGGTGCCGAGTTCGGCCACGCGGCCCTCGTCGAGGATCGCGATGAGGCCGGCGTCCCGGACGGCGCTGAGCCGGTGCGAGATCAGCAGGCTGGTCCGGCCGGACCGGTGGAGCCTCATCTGGGCGTGGACCTCGTGCTCGGCCTCGGGGTCGAGGCCGGAGCTGGGCTCGTCCAGGATCATCAGGTCCCGGCCGTCGCGGACGAAGGCGCGGGCCAGCGCGAGGCGCTGCCACTGGCCGCCGGACAGCACCACCCCGGTGTCGGCGTCCTCCTTGTCGGCCTCGGAGAAGAACATCCGGGTCAGCAGGGTGTCGTAGCCGTGGGGGAGCGCGGCGAGCTTGTCGTGGACGCCAGCGCGGGCGGCCGCCCCTTGGACCGCCTCCGGACGGTCGAGCGTCCGGAGGTCGCCGACCGCGATGTTCTCCCTCGCGGTCATGTCGTAGTTCATGTGGTCCTGGAACACCGCGCTGATGCGCTCGCGCAGCGCGTGCGGCGGAATGTCCCGCAGGTCGACGCCGTCCCACAGGATCCGTCCGCGGGTCGGGTCGTACATGCGGCAGAGCAGTTTGACCAGCGTGCTCTTGCCCGCGCCGTTCAGGCCGACCAGCGCGACGGCCCAGCCGTGCGGGATCGTCAGGTCGACGCCGCGCAGCACCCAGGGATGGTCGTCGCTGTAGCGGAACCACACGTCCTGGAACTCGATGCCCCGCCGCAGCTCCGGGGCGCCGCCGGTGGCGGCGCTCGGCAGGTCCGGTTCCGCGCGGGTCACCGCGACGTAGTGCGTGAACACGAGCAGGCGGCCGTGGCCGGTGGCGATGGAGGACGTCAGCAGGTTCAGGGCGGTCTGCACTCCGGCGACCGCGGCGACGAACATGGTGACGTCCCCGACGCCGAGCGCGCCGTGCCGCGCCGCCGTGATCGCCCACCACAGGCCGCCGCCCGCCACCGCGGCGCTCAGCGCGGTGAGGCCGCCCTGGACGGCCAGTTCGCGCCGGCTCATCCGCTGTTCGGCCCGGTTGCCGCGTTCGCGTTCGGCCATCATCCGGGCGCGCAGGAAGGCGCCGATGCCGAACAGGCGGATCTCGGTGGCCGCCTCCACGTCCGTCAGCAGGCCGCTGTAGAAGTACTCGCGGCGGTGGGTCCGCTCGGTCGCCCACTGCATGGCCGCCCGGCTCCGCGACAGCAGCAGCTCGGCGATCAGCGCCGGCACGGCCGCCAGGAGCACCAGCCCCGTCATCGCCGGGCTGATCACCAGCAGCGAGACGAGGAAGCCGAGGAGGGACAGCGAGCCGCGCGCGGTGCCGCAGACGGCGTCGACCAGGAACCCGGTGCTGGCGGTAGCCTCCTGCGCCAGGCGCAGCCGGTCCAGGAAGACCGGGTCCTCGAAGCGCCGCAGCCCGACCTGGCGTTCGGTCGCGGCGAACAGCCGGTCGGTCGCCCGGACTCCGGCGGCCCGCCCGGCCTGGTCGCGCAGGTAGGTGCCGATCCCGGGCAGGGCGGCGGCGGCCAGCCCGGCCGCGACCAGTGCGGCGGCCGGGCCCGCGACCGGGGCGTGCGACGTCGTCAGCCGGTCGACCACCGTCTTCATCAGCCAGGCGGTCGCGATCGGCGCGGCGGCCTCGGCCAGGGTGATCAGCAGGTAGCCGGACACGCCGCCGGGCGCCGACCGCCAGATGAGCGCGCTCGCCTCCGCACCCGCGGCGGCGAGCCCGCGGACGTGGGCGCGCCCTCTCATGCGGCCGGGCCCCGTCCCGCCTCGGGCGTCCTCACGCCGGGGATTCGATGGGCAGGTCCTCCAGGCGGCCGCCCGCGGCCACGACCCGGTGCCCGCCGTCGACGATGTAGAGCGCCGGCGTCCACGTGTTCTGGAAGGCGCTGCTCACGGCGCCGTCATGGTCCTCGACGACGACGCGGACCGCCGGGGACAGGACCGCGACCAGTTCGGGGTCGTCGCCGGTCACGACCGCGAGCCGGGGCAGCCCGGTCGTGAGCTCCGCGAAGCGCGGGGCCAGCTCGTGGCAGGGCGCGCAGTTCGCGGAGAAGAAGGCGACGAGAGCGGGGAGGTCCGCCGGGGAGACCGGCTCGCCCTCGGTGGTCGTCGCGGTGAAGTCGCCGATCTGCGAGCCGGGTCCGAGCGCCATCGGCGGGCCCGCGTGCCCCGGGTGCGCGGCGCCCTGCTCCCGCAGCCTGCGGACGAGGGCGAGCGTGAGGACGAGGTTCAGCGCGGACAGCAGCCCGATGAGGACGACGGCGGCGATGAGATAGGGCATCAGGGGTTCCTCGCGAACAGCTCGACGATGTCGTCGAGGGAGACGATCAGCACCGCCCCGGCCAGCCCGGCCGCGGCGGCCACCGCGACGCCGCCCGCGGGGGGCAGGCCGCCGGGGGCCAGGGCGCCGAGCACTGCGCAGGCGAGCAGCACTCCGTTGCGGACGAGGTGGCGCGGACCGAGCGGAACGCTGGACGGGCCGAAGCAGCGGCAGGCGGTGCGGCGCCCGCGCCGGACCGAGGCCGCGACGGCCGCGGTGAAGGCGGCCAGCAGCACGGCGGCGAGACCGAAGCCGAAGGGGGCGGTGACCGGTGCGACCAGCAGCGGCGGCACCAGCGCCTCAAGCGCGGTCGTGGCGATCGCCAGGAGCCGGGCGCGGCCGGGACGGACGGGCACCAGCGCGGGGACGGACCCGGCGAAGCCGTCGAAGTCGCGGAGCTTGGAAACGGCCGACACGGCGAAGACGAGCCCGACCAGGCAGGCGCAGCCGATCCGCACGAGTTCCATGCGCACTCCTCAGGGGGTCCCGCGGGCGGCGTCGCGACGCCGCCCCCGGGGGTGCCTCACGGTGCGCCGCCGGCGCCCATCACCT
>NZ_JBEZJI010000048.1:0-74027 GCF_040649435.1 Actinomadura sp. NPDC048955 | reverse complement strand
CTTGCCGGTCCGGCGGTCGATGCCGACGATCCGGCAGGCTTCCCCGCTGCTGTAGCCCTGATCCATGAGCTGGAAGTATGCAACCCGCTCCCGGGTCAACTTCTTTCGGCCCTGCGGCCTCCGGTCCTTCCGAATCTCGAAGTCCATCGCGACCCCTCAGCAAGGGTGTTGCGACGACCACTAGAAGGGGAGCCGGGAGAAGGGCCGCTTTCGTTGCGGTACGAGTGCGCGACGTTCGATCGCAGATGATTCCGGAGAACACCCGAGCAGCACCGGCGCGGAGGCGGAGACCGACACAGATCCGCGCCCACCTCAGACCGCGGTACCCGTCAGGCGTCCACGCGCTGGCCGCAGGCCACTCGCGGTGGTCGGAAAAGCGCCTCCGGCAGGATTCGAACCTGCGGCACCCGCTTTAGGAGAGCGGTGCTCTATCCCCTGAGCTACGGAGGCGTGTCGTCGCTCGCGGGTAGAGCGTAGCGGACGGCACCTACAGGGTAGGGGAAGGGGAGCCGTGAACGCTCCCTGTTATGTGCGCCGGGCCCTAGGCCGGGAAGGGGCGGTGTGGGTACGCTTCCGTTCCGTGACGGGACGGCATCGTGGGCAGCCTAAGGACGGGGACGCCGGGGACGCGGTGGTCGAGGAATCGCCGCGCGGCAGGCGGATCGCGGTCGTCGCGGCGGCGTTCGCGGTGCCCGTGCTGGTGGCTTCGGTGATCGCGTTCGGGCTGCGGGAGGAACCCGTCCGGGAGCGGCCGGAGTCGGCGGGACCGCCCGCGCGGAGTGAGGCGCCGGCGGAGCCGGAGGGTGAGCCGACGATCGGGACGTACGTGCCGCCGGCGGCGGAGCCGCAGGTGGTGACCAAGCCGCCGAAGCGGGCGCCCAGGCCGGTGGTGACGCCGCGGAGGGGGACGCCCACTCCGGCGCCTTCCCCGTCCGTGCGCGGGCGGCGGCCGTGCCCCGCGGGCTGGGAGGACGTCTGGTGGATGCGCCGGTGGTGCGAACATCACCGAAGTCGCTGAACCGGTTACGGACAGGTCATCGTAGAACCTGTAGTAGCGTTCTGCCGCTGTTCCGCTTTTGGGCATCAGGAGGAAAACCACCGTGCCGAACCCCCGGTCGGCGGCGCTGACCGCGGTCTTCCTGGTGATGACGACGCTCTCACCGCACGGCGCCGCGAACGCGGCCGCGGGGGCCGACCCGCTCGAGTCGCTGCGCCGCGAGGCGACGAAGGCGCGCACCGAGCTGGAGAAGGCCACCGAGAAGATGGAGACCCGGAAGAAGGACCTCGCCGGGTCTCAGGTGAAGCTGCGCGCCACGCTGAAGGACCTCGCCGGGGCCGAGGCCGAGCTGAACCGGATACGCGAGCCGCTGGCCAGGCTCGCGAACACCTCCTACCAGCAGAGCGGCGCGGCCGGCTCCATGGCGATCTTCGGGGGCGGGGATCCGAGCACGGCGCTGCGGTCGACGGCGGACGTGACGCTCATGGCGAGGTCGCAGCAGGCGCTCGTGGAGCGTGCCGACGAGCTCCAGGACCGGCGGCAGCGGCTCGCCTCCACGGCGCAGGAACTGCAGTCGCGCAACGCGGTCGAGCAGACCCGCCTCCAGCAGGAGGTGGACGGGTTGAAGAGCCGGTCGGCGCAGCTGACCAAGCAGCTCAACGCGATGCTCGACAAGCTGGCGGTGACGCGGCAGAAGCGGCTCGAACTCGGCTGCGACAAGTCACTGGCGAAGGAGTCGAAGAAGTTCCCCAACGGGCTCATCCCGTCGAAGTACCTGTGCCCCCTGCCGCAGAAGAACGGCCACAGGCTGCGGGCGGACGCGGCGCTCGCGTTCTACAAGCTGAACGAGGCGTACAAGCGCAGTTTCGGCCGCGACATGTGCGTGACGGACGCCTATCGGAGCCTGTCCGACCAGCATCGTGTCTACGCGCAGCGGCCCGGCTTCGCCGCCGTCCCCGGGACGAGCAACCACGGCAAGGGCCAGGCGCTCGACCTGTGCGGTGGTGTGCAGAGTTCGGGTTCCGCCCAGTTCAACTGGATGGAGGCCCACGCCGGGAAGTACGGATGGATCCACCCGGCCTGGGCCTACAGCAACCCGTTCGAACCCTGGCACTGGGAGTTCGGGACGGAGAACGGGTGAGCCGGGCCGCCCGGCGTCATCGGGCGGACGGCACCTCGTGGGCGGGGACGACCTCCGCGGTGCAGTAGCGGCAGCGGCGGGCCTTCAGCGGGATGTCGCTGAGGCACTGCGGGCACTCGCGCTCGGTGGCCTCCTTGCCGCGGTCCATCCGCTCGATCAGCTTGGTCGTCGGGAGCACGACCAGGAAGTAGACGATCAGGGCGGTGATGAAGAACGCGACCGCCGAGGTCACGAAGACGCCGTACGGGAACGTGGTGCCGTTGATGTCGACGGCCAGGCGGGTGTAATCGGGCTTGCCGCCGAGAAGCGCGATCAACGGGGTGATGAAGGAGTTCGCGAAGTCCTTCACGAGCCCGGCGAACGCCGCTCCGACGACGAACGCCACCGCCAGTTCGACGAGGTTCCCGCGGAAGAGGAACTTCTTGAATCCGCTCATGCCGGCTCCAGGGGTTGTCGGGGGTCGCGCCCCTGGCTGTGGGGCGCATCAAACGGCTACGGATCGTAATGAAGTCATCCGTGATTAGCCAAGTCGGCGCACCTCGCGGAGGTCAGGTGATCGTCAGGGCCAGGGGCGCGGCGGCGCCGGCCAGGGCCATCGCCTGGGGGCGGTCGGTCGCCAGGACGACGAGGGCGCCGTCGCGGGGGTCGTTCTCGTCCGGGGCCGGGATCGCTATGACCGGGACTTCGGAGACCACCACGCGGGCCGCGTCCCAGCGGGGGCGGGCGCCGGGCGGGCCGTTCGCGGGGTCGGCCTCGGGGACGGTCAGGACGTCCACGCGGTCGCCGGGGTGGACGAGGCGGGCGGCGCCCGCGTCGGCCAGACGGACCGGCGTGGCGACCGTGCCGGGGCCGTAGCCGCGCAGGAGCCCGGCGCCGACGACGCGGGCGTCGGTGAGGGGTTCGCCGCGGCGCATGGGGCCGGCGAGGACGCGGCCGGCGCCGCCCGTGCGGAGCGTGCCCGACGGGACGGCGGACGGCGGCAGGTCGAGGCCGCGAAGGTCGGACGGTGAGAGGGGCGTTCCGGCGGGCAGGTCGCGGGCGGCGGCGAGGACGCGGACGGACGGCGGCGGGCCGGGCCGCAGAGCCAGGAGCGCCAGGCCCGCGGCGGCCGCGGCGAACAGCGCCGCCAGCGGCCGCCGCAGGCGGGATAAGCGGGCGCTCACGGCAGTTCCAGGGGGAGCTCGATGCCGTCCAGGACGGTGGCGCAGCCGCAGGTGCGCTCGGCGGGCAGCGCCTTGACGACGTCGCCGACGACGCCGCGGAGCCGGTCGATGTTCTCGCCGAAGACGCGCAGGACCTCCTCCATCGTGACGCCCTCGCCCTCCTCGATGCCCGCGTCGAGGTCGGTGACGAGGCAGAGCGAGGTGTAGCAGAGCGCCAGCTCGCGGGCGAGGACGGCCTCCGGGTGGCCGGTCATCCCGATCAGCGTCCACCCCTGCGCGGCGAACCACCGGGACTCGGCGCGGGTCGAGAAGCGGGGGCCCTCGATGACGACGAGCGTGCCGCGGTCGACCGGGTCCCATCCGGAGGCCTGCGCGGACTCGACGGCGGCGCGGCGGCCCGCCGGGCAGTACGGGTCGGAGAACGAGACGTGGACGGCGGCGCCCTGGTCGTAGTAGGTCTGGTCGCGCCCCGACGTCCGGTCGGCGAGCTGGTCGGGGACGGCCAGCGTGCCGGGCCCGAGGTCGGGGGTGAGGGAGCCGACCGCGCACGGCGCCAGCACCTGGCGGACGCCGAGGGACCGCAGCGCCCACAGGTTGGCCCGGTAGGGGATCTTGTGCGGGGGGAAGCGGTGGTCGCGGCCGTGCCGGGGGACGAAGGCGACGCGGCGGCCCGCGAGCTCGCCGATCGCGATGGGGTCGCTGGGCGGGCCGTAGGGGGTGTCGACCCGCACCTCCTCGATGTCGTCGAGGAACGAGTAGAACCCGGAGCCGCCGATGACCCCGATCTCGGCGGTGGGCTGCGACGGGGAAGCCGAAGTGGACATGCCGCCGACCCTAGCCACCCGGGCGCGGTGCCCGGCAGACCGTCCACCGATTGTGGATAACTCCGCCGCCGCATGATGAAGGGCCCGGCCGGAGCCGGGCCCTTCCGCGTTCTCGGGCGTCAGCCGACCGGGTCCAGCACCTTGGCCGGCGCGGCGGGCGCCTCCTTGGCGAGCCGTCCCGGCGTCCAGATCCGCCGCCCGATGTCGTAGGACAGGGCGGGCAGCAGCAGCGACCGGACGACGAGGGTGTCGAGCAGGACGCCGAACGCGACCGCGAAGCCCATCTCGACCATGAACACCAGCGGCAGCGTGACCATGGACGCGAAGGTGGCCGCGAGCACGAGCCCGGCCGAGGTGATCACACCGCCGGTGACGGTGAGGCCCCGCTGGATGCCGCGCCGCGTGCCGAGGGCCTGCGACTCCTCCCGGACGCGGTGCATCAGGAAGATGTTGTAGTCGACCCCCAGCGCGACGAGGAAGATGAAGGCCAGCAGGGGGAATCCGGAGTCGGTGCCCTCGAACCCGAAGACGTGCTCGAAGATGACCGCGCAGGCGCCGAGCGAGGCGAGGAACGACAGCACCACGGTGCCCATCATCAGCAGCGGCGCGACGACGGCGCGCAGCAGCGCGATGAGGATGAGCAGCACCACGGCCAGCACGATCGGGATGATGACCTTGTTATCGCGGGTGGAGGCGCGTTTGATGTCCAGGTATGTCGCGGTCGTGCCGCCGACCTTGGCGTCCGCGGACGGGACGGCGTGCACCGCGTCCCGCAGCCGGTCGATTGTCGCGCGCGCGGCCTGGCTGTCGGCGGCGTCCTTCGCCGTCGCCTCGTACTTGACCAGGCCGCCCGCGGTGACGGGGTCGCTGACTTCGGCGACGCCCGGCGTCCCCCGCACGGCCCGGGCGAGCTGGTCGGACGCGGGGGCCTTGCCGATGACGAGGGCGGGGGAGCCGGAACCGGCGGCGTAGTGCCGTGCGATGACCTCCGAGCCCTTCACCGAGTCGGGCTTGCCGGTGAACTGGCCGGCGTCCGACAGGCCGTCCGCCTTGAGCGAGCCCAGCCCGAGGGTGAGGACGATGAGGCCGAGCATGGTCACGGCCCAGAGCGCGCGCGGGCGCTTGCCCACCATCCCCGCCACACGGCTCCAGACGCCGTGCTCGGCCTCGTAGGCCTCGGGCTCGAGGTACTTGGCGTCGTAGCGGGGGATGAGCGGCCAGAACAGCCAGCGGCCGCAGATGACCAGAAGGGCGGGCAGGAGGGTCGTCATGGCGGCGAGCGCGGTGAGGACGCCTGCGGCGGCCACGGGGCCCATCCCGGCGGTGGAGTTCATGTCGGCGAGCAGCAGGCACAGCAGGCCGACGGCCACGGTGGCGGCGGAGGCGATGACGGCGGGCGCGGCGCGGTGCAGCGCGTAGGCCATGGCTTCGTGCCGGTCCTCGTGCCGGTGCAGTTCTTCCCTGTAGCGGGCGACGAGCAGCAGGGCGTAGTCGGTGGCGACACCGAAGACGAGGACGGTCAGGATGCCGGCGCTCTGGCCGTTGACGGTGAGGTCCGCGTACTTGGCGAGCAGGTACACGGTCGACTGGGCGAGCCCCAGGGCGAAGACGGCGCTCAGGACTGGGACGAACCACAGGACGGGGCTGCGGTAGATGAACAGCAGCAGGACGATGACGACGAGACCGGCGGCCATGAGCAGGAAGCCGTCCAGGCTCTGGAAGACCTCGAACTGGTCGGCGCCGCCGCCGGCGGGGCCGGTGACGTGCGAGGCCAGTCCGGGGGGTCCGCGCTCGGCGAGGTCGCGCGCCTGGTCGACGGCGGCGGTGAGGTCCTCGTCCGTCAGGGGCACGAGGGTCTGCAGGGCCTTGCCGTCCTTGGACGGGAACGGCCCCTGGGCCTTCTGCGCTCCGGGCAGCTTCTGGAAGGCGGCGACGTCGGACTCGGCCTTGGCCTTGTCCGCCGCGGTGATCCCGCCGGACCGCTCGTAGACGATGACGGCGAGCATCGTCTCGTCCTTGCGGAACCGCTCCTGCAACTCCACGACCCGGGTGGACTCGGCCCCGGCGGGCAGCCAGGACGCGGCGTCGTTCTTCTCGACGTCGCCGAGCTTGCCGGCGAGGGGGCCGAGAGCGGCCAGCAGGACGACCCACAGGGCCAGGACGGCCCATTTCGTGCGCCGTCCGGCGATCAGTCCGGCCAGGCGGTGTGTCCGCGGCCTCGGGGGAGCCGGGCTAGGTGCGCTCATGGTTCCTCTCCTGGTGTGCACCGGGCGATATTGAGATATGTCGCGTTCGCCGTAAGAGTCTCTCGTTGTCCGAGAGATGTCAAGTAATATCGCGAATCACGGAAGCGCCGCAGGTGGCGGGCTTCGCGGGGGAGGGCCCCTGCCGAGATGAGGGGTTCCTCCCTGTCTTCTCAATCGTTGCGAACCGCATCCCCCCGCGCCTCCGGCGTCAGGACGGACCTGCGCTACGTCTCATGAGGCAAGCGAAAGCCGCCGCCTACCCCTGGAGATGTAGGCGACGGCTTCCGGGTACGACGAAAGCCGGGGGATCCGAGCGGATCCCCCGGTGCGAGCGGAGATGCCTAGAAGGTCAGGCGACCTTTTCGGCGGACGACGACTTGCCGGTCGAAGAGGACGACGACGAGTCGGAGGACTTCGAGGACGAGTCGGACTTGGCGGAGTCGCCAGAGGAACCGCCCGAGTCGCCGGAAGAGCCGCTGGACGACCCGTTGGAGGAGCCGTTCGACGACGCCCCCGCGGTGGTGGACGACTTGCCGGAGCCGCGGCTGTCGGTGCGGTAGAAGCCCGAGCCCTTGAAGATGATCCCCGCGGCGGAGAAGACCTTGCGGAGCCTGCCGGTGCACGCCGGGCACTCGGTCAGCGCGTCGTCGCTGAACTTCTGCACGACCTCTAGAGGCTCGCCGCACTCGGTGCAAACGTACTGATACGTCGGCACGGTTCCTCCTCGCTGACTCAGCCCGGCGCGAGCCGGACTGGCACTCACTCTAGACGACTGCTAATGGTACCCATGCGTGGAACAGGATTCGCCCCCGGGATGTTCCCAGGCGGCGCGCCGCGAGGCCTGGGCAGGGCGAAGGCCCCGGCGCGCCGCGGGGGTCACTGGCCCTTCTCGCCGAACCAGCCCGCCAGCCTGCCCTTGCGGCTGACCGCGCGCAGCCTGCGCTCGGTGGCCTCGCGCACCTCGGCGGTGGTCACGACCAGCAGGGTGTCGCCCGCCTGCAGGGGCGTGGTGGGCTCGGGCACGAAGCTCGCCCCGTCCCGCACGACGAGGGTGATCGACGCGCCGGGCGGCAGCCGCAGCTCGAAGATCTCCACGCCGCTCATCAGCGAGTCGGAGGGGATCCGCACCTCCAGCAGGTCGGCGTGCAGCTCCTCCAGCGGCGCCGCCTCGACGTCCAGCTCGCGGGTCTGCTCGTCGCTCTTCAGCCCGAACAGCCGCGAGGCCAGCGGCAGCGTCGGCCCCTGGAGCAGGGTGAACACGACGACGATGTTGAAGACGATCGCGAAGAGCCGGTCGGCGTGCTCCACCTCCGCGACCATCGGGATGGTGGCCAGGACGATCGGGACGGCGCCCCGCAGGCCCGCCCAGGACGCGAAGAGCTTCTCGCCCCACGACAGCCGGAACCCGATCGTGGACAGCACGACCGACAGGGGGCGGGCCACCAGCAGCAGGACGAAGCCGACGATGAGCGCCGGCAGGATCTGGCCGGGGAGGTCGCCGGGGTCGGCCAGCAGGCCCAGCATCACGAACAGCCCGATCTGCGCGAGCCATCCGACGCCCTCGGCGAAGCCCCGGGTGGCGGGCCGGTGCGGCAGTCGCGCGTTCCCGAGGACGAGGGCGCTGACGTAGACGGCGAGGAACCCGCTGGCGTGCATCAGGGAGGCGGCCCCGTAGGAGCCGATGGACAGCGACAGGACGGCGATCGGGTAGAGGCCGGACGCGGGGAGCGCGACGCGGCGCAGCGCCTGCGCGCCCAGCCAGCCGATGGCGACGCCGACGATCCCGCCCGCGACGAGCTCGTAGACCATGACGCCGAGCAGTTCGGCGAGGTTGGGGGCCGTGCTGTGGGCGCTGAGCGTCACCACGATGATCACGACGGGGGCGTCGTTGAAGCCGGACTCGGCCTCCAGCAGGCCCGTCAGCCGGGACGGCAGGGGCAGCCGGCGCAGCACCGAGAACACCGCGGCCGCGTCGGTGGGGGCGAGCACGGCGGCGAGCAGGAACGCCGGGCGCCACTCCATGTCGATGAGCCACATGGCGGACAGGGCCACGACGAGGATGCTGATCAGCGTGCCGAGGGTGGAGACGCTGAGCGCGGCCGGCACCGAGGGCCGTACGCGCCGCCAGCTGGTGGTGACGCCGCCCTCGGCGAGGATGAGCACGAGGGCCGCGAGGCCGAGCGTCTCGGCCAGTTCCGCGTTGTCGAAACGGATGTGGAGGGGGCCGGACTCGCCGACGAGAAGGCCGAGACCCATGTACGCCAGCAGCGTGGGGAGGCCCGCCTGGTGTGACAGCCGGACCGCGACGATGGCGCTGAGTACGAGCGTGGCCCCGAGGAGTAGCCAGATGTCGAGGTGCACATCCCACCCTTCGGGGTCGTCAAAGTTGATCGTTTAGGAATCCTACAGATTCACGGGCGAATCGCATATTTACGATTGAGGGACGGCGTGTCCGGGATGGCCGCTATCGCCGGATGACCTGCGGATTGATCCCGTTCACTACGTTCTGTACGTCTCGTCCCTGTACGGCCGCGGTGACGTTGTCGCGCACCATCCCGAGCAGGTTCAGCTGCGACTGGACGGACGCCCCCGCCGTGTGCGGCGACAACAGGACGTCCTCGCGGGAACGCAGCGGGTGCCCCTCCGGAAGGGGCTCCTGCTCGAACACGTCCAGGGCCGCCCCGGCCAGGCGTCCCGACTCCAGCGCGGCGAGGACGGCGCCGTCAGGCGCGATGCCCCCGCGCGCCACGTTCACCAGCAGTGCCCTGTCCGGCAGCAGGGCGAGACGCTCCGGACCTATCAGCCCCCTTGTCTCCTCTGTCAGCGGCAAGGCGAGGACGAGAACGTCGGACGTCGCCATGAGGTCGTCCAGTTCCCGGTACGTCGCCGCCGCCTCGGGACGCCTCCGCCTCGTCCAGTACGAGACCGCGCAGCCCAGGGCCGCGAACAGCCGCGCGGCCTCCGCGCCGATCGCGCCGAACCCGACGACGCCGACCCGCTGCGTGTGGATCTCGCGCGGGCCGAGCGCCGCCATCTCCATCTGCGGCCATCCGCCCGCGCGGACGGCGCGGTCGCCCCGCGCGAGGTTGCGGCACAGCGCGAACGCCGCGCCGACCGCCCACTCCGCGACCCCGCGCGCGTTGAAGCCCGCCGCGTTGGCCACGGGCACGCCCGCCGCCGCCCACGCGGCGACGTCGATGCTGTCGATCCCGACCGCGGGCATCTGGACGAACGACACCCGCGGCGCCGCCGCCACCGCCTCGGCGTCCAGCGCCAGCCGGCCGGTGAAGTCGCCGATCACCAGGTCGGCCCCCGCGAGCGCGGCGAGCAGGCCCGCCCGATCCCTGGCCCGCGGGAACGTCACCTCGGCCGCGTCCCCCAGCGGCGCGAACAACCCTTGGACGATCTCGTCCGCGATCGGGGGCAGGGAAAGGATCCGCCACGGCGCCGTCATCTCGTACCTCCCGTCGGGCCCTGCTCGACCGCGTCCCCCATCCGCGATCTTGGCCCTCTCACTCTACGAGCAGGGCGGCGTCCGCGGGCAGGTCAGCCCAGGCGGACCAGCCCCCGCGACGGCGTCACCACCGCCCGGACGCGCTGGTCGTGCGGCTCGGCGGGCACGTCGTCCACCAGCTCCCCGTCGTAGAGCAGCGCCGCGGTGAGGATCGCCGGGCCCACCCGCGCGAGCGCCCGGTCGTAGGAGCCGCCGCCGCGGCCGAGGCGCACGCCCGCCCGGTCGACCGCCACCGCGGGCACCAGCACGACGTCCGCGCTGGCCACGGCCCCGGGACCGCGAGGAGGCTCGGACGACTCCAGGCACCCGCGGGCCCCGGGGACGAGCGAGTCGGGTCCCTCGTAGGACGCCCAGTCGAGGTCGCCGTCCGGGAGCAGGCGGGGAACCAGCACGTACGTGCCGCGCTTCCACAGCGCGAACAGCAGGCTTCGCGTGTCCGGCTCGTCGCCGATGGAGACGTACGCCGCGATGGTCCCGGCCATCTCCACCTCCGGGACCGACAGCAGCGCGTCCCGGATCGGGCGCGCCGCGCCGGAGCGCGTCTCGGGCGGCATCGCCGCACGTCGTGCTAGCAGTTCGGCCCGGAGGCCGGTCTTCGTGGCGATGGGGTGCACGCTGTGGTCCTCGCGGATGGCTAGGGTCCTGTATATGGCCGACATTGCACCAGTGCTCAAAGCGGTCGTCCCGGCGGCCGGCCTCGGTACCCGATTCTTGCCCGCGACCAAGGCGACTCCCAAGGAAATGCTGCCCATCGTCGACAAACCGGCGATCCAGTACGTCGTCGAGGAGGCGGTCGACGCCGGGCTGTCCGACGTCCTGATGGTCACCGGACGCAGCAAGCGCTCCATCGAGGACCACTTCGACCGAGCGTACGAGCTGGAGGAGGCGCTGCGCGCCAAGGGCGACGACGAGCGCCTGGAGGCCGTGCACGAGTCCAGCGATCTGGCGATCATGCACTACGTCCGGCAGGGCGAGCCGCGCGGCCTCGGGCACGCGGTGCACTGCGCCCGCCAGCACGTCGGCCGCGAGCCGTTCGCGGTGCTGCTCGGCGACGACATGATCGACGCCCGCGACAAGCTGCTGCAGCGCATGATCGAGGTGCGCGGCCAGCACGGCGGCAGCGTCATCGCGCTGATGGAGGTCGAGCCCGACCAGGTGTCGGCGTACGGGTGCGCGGCCATCGAGGCGACGGACGAGGAGGACGTCGTCCGCATCTCCGACCTCGTCGAGAAGCCCGCCGCCGAGGAGGCCCCCAGCAACTGGATCATCATCGGCCGCTACGTCTGCGACCCCGCGGTGTTCGACGTCCTGGAGAAGACCCCGCCCGGCCGCGGCGGCGAGATCCAGCTGACCGACGCCCTGCGCACCCTCGCCGACATGCCCGCCGACCAGGGCGGCGGCGTCTACGGGGTCAAGTTCCGGGGGCGCCGCTACGACACCGGCAACAAGCTGGAGTACCTGCGGACGGTCGTCCAGTTCGCGGCGGAACGGCCCGATCTGGCGCCGGAGTTCCTGCCGTGGCTGCGGGAATTCGTCCGGACGCAGGACGGCGTGGGCGACACAACGGATTCGTGACGACGCGTCAGACTGGGGCCGTGGCTATGAGAACGGTCGACGAGCATCTGACGGAGATCCTCGGCAGCGTGGCACCGCTGCCGCCGCTTGACCTGGCACTGCTGGAGGCGCAGGGCACGGTGCTCGCCGAGTCCGTGTCCGCGCCGGTGCCGCTGCCGCCGTTCGACAACTCCGCGATGGACGGCTACGCCGTCGTCGCGGCGGACATCGCGCCGGCCACCGAGGCCGACCCCGTCGTGCTGCCCGTGGTCGGCGACATCGTCGCCGGCGACTCCGGCGTGTCGGCGATCCGGCCGGGCCTGACCGCCCGGATCATGACGGGCGCGCCGCTGCCGGCCGGCGCCGACGCCGTGATCCCCGTCGAGTGGACGGACGGCGGCAACGCCACCGTCCGGATCTCGCGCGCCGCCCCGCCGGGCAACTACATCCGCCGGGCGGGGGAGGACGTCCTCGCAGGTCAGGTCGTCGCCGAGGTCGGCACCCGGCTCGCCGCCCCGCAGATCGGCATGCTCGCGGCGATCGGACGGTCCCGGGTGACCGTCCGGCCGAAACCGCGCATCGTGGTCGTCTCCACGGGCGACGAGCTGCGCGAGCCGGGCACCTCCCTGGCGCCCGGCCAGATCTGGGAGTCCAACAGCTTCATGCTCACCGCCGCGGTGGTCGAGGCAGGAGGAACGGGCTTCCGGCAGGCCACGGTGCAGGACGAGCCCGCCAAGGTCTTGGAGATGCTTCACGACCAGCTCGTCCGGGCCGACGCCATCGTCACCACCGGGGGCGTCTCCATGGGCACCAGGGACGTCGTCAAGGAAGTGCTCACCGGCACCGGAACTGTGGATTTCCACAAGGTGCGAATGCGTCCTGGCAAGCCGCAGGGGTTCGGCCTTCTGGAAGGCACTCCCGTCTTCACGCTCCCTGGAAACCCCGTGAGCGCGTACGTGTCGTTCCAGGTGTTCGTCCGTCCCGCCCTACGCGTCATGCAGGGGCTGCCGCCCGAACCGCTGCCCACCGTGAGCGCCGTCGTCGCCGAAGACATCAAGTCCCCCGCGGGGCTCCGCCACTTCCTGCGAGGCAGACTCTCGTTCACCAGGGGCTTCTACACCGTCACCGCGGCCGGCGTGCAGGGCTCCCACCAGCTCGGGTCCCTGTCGTCGGCCAACGCGCTCATCGAGATTCCGGAGGACGTCGAAGCCATGCCGGCCGGTTCGCACGTCGAGGTCATGAGGTTGCCGTCATGAGCGCCATGGGTTCCGAGTTCACCCACCTGGACGACAAGGGATCGGCCCGCATGGTCGACGTGTCGTCGAAGGACGTCTCGACCCGTACGGCGACGGCGACGGGGTTCGTCCGCCTGTCGCCCGAGTGCGTCGCCCTCCTGCGCGCCGGCGACATCCCCAAGGGCGACGCCCTGTCCGTCGCCCGCATCGCCGGGATCATGGGGGCCAAGCGCGTGCCCGACCTCGTCCCGCTCTGCCACCCGATCGCGCTGCACGGGGTCACCGTCGACCTCGCCATCGCCGACGACGGCGTCGCGATCACGGCCGTGACCCGCACCGCCGACCGCACCGGCGTGGAGATGGAGGCCCTCACCTCCGTCACCGTCGCCGCGCTCGCGCTGGTCGACATGGTCAAGGCCGTCGACCCCGCCGCCGTGATCACCGACGTCCGGGTCGAGGAGAAGACCGGCGGCAAGACGGGGGTGTGGCGGCGTTGATCAGGGCGATGGCGGTCACCGTCTCCAACCGCGCCGCGGCGGGCGTCTACGAGGACCGGTCCGGCCCGGTGCTGGTCGAGATGCTGGAGGACATCGGCTGCCAGGTGGACGGCCCCGTCGTCGTCCCGGACGGCGAACCGGTCACCGGCGTCCTGCGCGACGCGGTCGCCGCCGGCTACGACGTCGTCGTCACCTCCGGCGGCACCGGCCTCACCCCGACCGACCAGACCCCCGAGATGACCCGGCCGGTCATCGAACGGGAGGTCCCCGGCATCGCCGAGGCCATCCGCCTGGAGGGACGCGAGAAGGTCCCCGCCGCGATCCTGTCGCGCGGTCTCGCCGGCATCGCGGGCCGCACCCTCATCGTCAACCTGCCCGGCTCGACCGGCGGCGTCCGCGACGGCATGACCGTCCTGGCCCGCGTCCTGCCGCACGCGGTGGACCAGATCAACGGCGGCGACCACCCCCGCCCGCCGTCCTGACACCGCTCCCGCGCCGCGGCCGCCGGACCCTACGCCTGGATGACCTGGACGCCGGCCTCGGTGAAGGCGGCGATCTCGGACTCGGGCGCCGTCCCGTCCGTCACCAGGACGTCGATCTCGTCGGTGCCGCAGATGCGGGCGAACGCCCGGTGGCCGACCTTGGTGCCGTCCGCCACCACGACCACCCGGTCGGCGCGCTCGGCCATCAGCCGGTTCACGACCGCCTCGCCCTCGTTGTGGCAGGTCGCGCCGTGCCGCGCGGTCACCCCGTTCACCCCGATGACCGCCACGTCCAGCGTCACGTGGTCGAAGATGCCGGTGGCGAGGGGCCCGGTCAGCTCGTAGGACTGCGGCCGCGGCACCCCGCCCGTCAGGACGATCTTCACGTGCGGCCGGACGGCCAGCTCGTTGCCGATGTTCAGCGCGTTCGTCACGATCGTGATCGCCGGGGTCGGCCCCTCCGCGTGCAGGTCGGCGCGCGTGGCGAGCACCCGGGCGACCTCCGACGTCGTCGTCCCGCCGTTCAGCCCGATGATCGACCCGGGTTCGGCCAGCTCGGCGGTCGCCGCCGCGATCCGCTGCTTCTCGGACGCGTTCCGCGCCGCCTTGTACCGCAGCGGCAGGTCGTAGCTGACGCTCTGCGCGACGGCGCCGCCGCGGGTGCGGGTCAGCATCTGCTGCTGCGCGAGCTGGTCGAAGTCGCGGCGGATCGTCGCGGCCGACACCCCCATGCGCAGGGACGCCTCCTCGACCGTCAGCCGCCCGGCGTCCGCGAGCAGTTCGAGCAGCGCGTTCCAGCGCTCGTGCCGGGTCACACCGGCCCCCTTTCCTGCGGGTGGACGGGACTCCGGGGAGGTGGTCATCCGCGGATTCTAGCCCTGCGCGCCCCTGGTCTTACCTGAGCGTTGCGGCCATGGAACAATCACTAACGATCATATGCGTGCATTGGGGGATTCCATGGCGAAGCCGGACGACGACGGCGCCGTTTCCTTGGTCGACGCGCGGATCGTCCTCCCGGACGGCGTCCGCGACGGCGCCCTCCACATCGCCGGCGGCACGATCGCGGCCGGCCCCGGCACCGGTGAGGTGATCGACCTCGCCGGACGGTACGTCGTGCCCGGCTTCGTGGACATGCACGTCCACGGCGGCGCCGGAGCCTCCTACCAGCTCGGACGCCCGGACGAGGCCCACCGGGCCGCCTCCTTCCACCTGGCGCACGGCACCACCACCACGATGGCGAGCCTCGTCACCGGCGACCCGGACGAACTGGCCGGCGCCGTCGAGGGCCTGGCCGGCCTCGCCACCGACGGTGTGATCGCGGGCGTCCACCTGGAGGGCCCCTACCTGGCCCCCTCGCGCTGCGGCGCGCACGACCCGGCGCTCCTGCGCGCCCCGGACCCCGCCGAGTTCCGCCGCCTCGTCCGCCTCGGCCGCGGGCACCTGCGCATGATCACCCTCGCGCCCGAGCTGCCGGGCGCCCTCGACCTCGTCCGGGAGGCGGTGGACGCGGGCGTGATCGCGGCCGTCGGCCACACCGACGGCACCGGCGAGGCCGCGCGGGCGGCGTTCGACGCGGGCGCCCGCGTGGCGACGCACCTGTTCAACGCGATGCGCCCGCTGCACCACCGCGAGGGCGGCCCGGTCGCCGCCGCCTTGAACGACCCCCGGGTCACCGTGGAGCTGATCAACGACGGCGTCCACGTGGAGCCCGCCGTGGCCCGCCTCGTGTTCGCCGCCACGCCCCGCGTCGCGCTCATCACCGACGCGATGGCCGCGGCCGGGATGGGCGACGGCGACTACCGCCTCGGCGTGATGGACGTCGAGGTCCGCGACGGCCGCGCCGTCCTCGCGGGCGGGACGTCCATCGCGGGCAGCACGATCACCATGGCGGACGCCTTCCGCCGCGCCGTCTCCGACGTCGGCCTGCCGATCGAGCGCGCCGCCGAGGCCGCGTCCCTCACCCCGGCGCGCGCCCTCGGCCTCGACGCGCGCGTCGGATCACTGGAGCCCGGCAAGGACGCCGACCTGGTCGTCCTGGACGACGACCTGCGCGTCGACTGGGTGATGAAGCGGGGCCGCCGCGTGTGACGGCGGTGGCCGAACGTCCCGCGTGCCCGATTTCTCGGGGACAATATGGCGTTCAGACATCCGACCAGGGAATCATGGAACCGTGGAACGTTTGCGGGGATGGCCGGTCACCCTGACCGAGGGCCCTGTCGGGCTGCGCCCGCTGCGGCACCGCGACGCCGCCGTCTGGCGCGAGCTGCGGGTCCGCAACGCCGACTGGCTCCGGCCCTGGGAGCCCACCAACCCCGAGACGCCGCTGTTCCGCAGCGGCCTCGGACCGTACGTCAGCATGGTCCACACCATGCGCCGCGAGGCCCGCCACGGCCTCGCCCTGCCCTGGGTCGTCACCCACGAGGACGACTTCGCCGGCCAGCTCACCATCGGCGCGATCGTCTGGGGTTCGGCGCGCTCCGCGCAGATCGGCTACTGGGTCGACAGGCGCGTCGCAGGCCGCGGCGTCATTCCCACCGCCGTCGCCCTCGCCGTCGACCACTGTTTCTTCACCGTCGGCCTGCACCGCCTCGAAGCGAATATCCGTCCGGAGAACACCGCGAGCCGCCGCGTCGTCGAAAAACTCGGATTCCGCGAAGAGGGAATTCGGCGCCGCCATCTGCACATCGACGGAGCCTGGCGCGACCACATCTGCTACGCCCTCACCGTCGAGGACGTGCCCGGTGGCCTGCGCGCCCGCTGGCTGGCAGACCGGAAACAGGCATTTCCCCGGCGCACCTGAGCGGCCCATGACTTTCCCGCCGTAAGAATCCTGCGATCGAGAAGTCCCGGCAAACGGAGAGTAACGGCGAGATCGATCTCGCGACACACCGCCCCTTATGCTCGTCAACCTCTGACAGCCCCTCGTACCGTGCGGGGCGTGACCCTGCTCCCATTGCACGTTCGCGCGCCGAAAGTCGGCCCGCCTGCCGAGCGTGCCCTGGAACGGTGGGGCCGATGAGCAGCGCCGTCCTTTACCTCGCGATCGTCGCCGTCTGGGCCGTCGTCCTGGTGCCCATGTGGCTGCGCCGCGACACCGAGACCACCGGGATCTCCCGCCTCCTCCACAAGCGTCCCGACGAGCCCGCCGCCGAGGACGACGGCGACGAGGAGGAGACGCTCCGCGACGAGGAGGCCCCCGCCCCGCGCCGCCCGGTGAGCCGCGCCACCGTCATCGCCCGGCGCCGCCGCCGCACCTCCGGCCTCGCCGCGCTGCTCCTCACCTCCGTGGCGGTCACCGCCTCCGGCCTCACGCCCTGGTGGATCATCGCGCCCCCGGTCCTGCTCCTGGCCGGCCACCTGGCGCTCCTGCGCGTCGCCGTGGGCATGGACACCGCCCGCCGCCGCGCCGCCGCCCAGGCCCGCGCCGTGGCCCGCACCCGCGCCCTGGAGGCCCGCCGCGCCGCCGAGGCCACCGAACCCGCCGAGGTCATCGAACTCATCACCCCCGACGAGGTCTTCGACCAGTACGCCGCCGACCGCCGCGCCGTCGGCGAATAACCGGTGCGCGAGCACTCCCCGATGTTTGCTAACCTTACGGAGTCCTCGGGGCTGTAGCGCAGTCCGGTAGCGCACCTCGTTCGCATCGAGGGGGTCAGGGGTTCAAATCCCCTCAGCTCCACCCAGGTCAAAGGCCGGTTCTCCGAAGAGAAACCGGCCTTTTTGGTGTCCGTACAGCAGCGAAGTACGGCTACGCCCCCTCTCGCGGGGATGCACGTCCACGTGCGTTGTGTCAGGGCTTCACTGTTCCGGCGTTGATGGTGCGGCCCTGGGTGGTGTCGATGAGGACGGGCGAGCCGTCCGGGATGACCCCGTGCAGGCGGCTGAGCAGATCCGGGACCGGGGGCAGGCCGTTCGGGGTGCGGACGGAGATGTGGAAGGTCCTGGACCGCGTCTGGACGCTGGTGACGGTGGCGCCGGGGGTGGCCGCGAGCCATGCGGTGGCGGCGTCCTTGACCTGGGATCGCCAGGCCGCGAACAGGTACTTCGCGGCTGTGCTGACGCCGAGGGGGACGATGACGACCAGGCCGACGGCGCTGAGAGCGAGGGCGGTCGGGATGCGGGTCGGCTCGGCCTTTGCGCCCAGGTAGCCGAGGGCGGCGAAGATGAAGGTGCCGGCGGGGCGGTTCGAGGGCGACGACCGCGGCCGCGCCGCCCAGGACGAACCAGCCCGCGCCGGTCCTGGTCCGTTTCACCAGGGGGAGTGCCAGGCCCATGATCGGGATGGACAGGGGAGCGATGATCATGGCTCCGATGGCGGTCGCGGTCGAGTCGGAGATCACTCCTGTGGCGGCGATGACGGCGGACAGCACCAGCATCGTCCAGTACGCCGAGTAGTTCGACGGGCGGTCGCCCGAGCGCAGGTCCAGTTCGGCGGTGAGTTCCTCCAGCGTCCGCCGCTGGGCCGCGGGGACCAGCAGTTTCCGCATCCGGGTCAGCACCGCGTCACCGGTTCAGGGTGAGATGTCGCGCCGCTCGGACTCGGCCGGGCGGGATTCGCCTCATCGGCGGGTCAGGGCGTGACGATGTCGAAGTCGCGGTCGACGTCGTCGAGGAGGCCGATCAGCGTGGCGACCGCCCGGCGGTCGCCGTCGGCGTGGACGTCGCCGAGTTCTCCGGTGGAGACCATGCGGAGCAGTTGCGGTTTGGTCAGGGTCAGGGTGAGGTCGGCCGGGGTGCCATCGTGGGTTCGGTTCTGGGTGAGGACGCCGTTGGCGAGGCTGAGCCGGACCTCGTTCTTGAGGTCGGTGAAGACGCAGTCGATGATCAGGCGGGTGTCCCAGGCGCGCGGGCCGTTGACGCGGATGGCGAGGGAGTCGAAGATCTGCTCGATGCTCAGCGCCATGAGGACGTCCGGGGACGAGGTGTCGAGGGTGTTGGTGGGCTTGTCACCGCGCAGTTCGGCCGCGCCCTGGAGGTAGAAGTTCCGCCAGGTGGCGTTCTCGCTGCCATGGCCCAGCTTGTCGTAGACCCGGGCGAGAAGCTCGCGTGCCGCGGTGTTGCCCGGATCGGCGAAGACGACGTAGTTGAGCACCTGCGCGGCCCAGCGCGCCTCGCCCGCCGCGAGGGCGGCCTCGGCCTTGGGAAGGACGCTTTCGGGGCCGCCCATGAACTCGACGTGCTTCTTCGCCGATTCCTCGGGCGGCAGTTCCCAGAGGTGGGCGGGGTTGCCGTCGAACCAGCCCATGTACCGCTGGTAGACGGCTTTGACGTTGTGGGAGACCGAGCCGTAGTAGCCGTGCGTGTGCCAGGCCCGGTCCAGCGCGGGCGGCATCTGGATCATCTCTGCGATCTCGGTGCCGGTGTGGCCCTGATTGAGCATCCGGAGCGTCTGGTCGTGGATGTAGGCGTACAGGTCCCGCTGCTGGGACAGGAAGGCGGTCAGCTCGCGGGTGCCCCAGGTCGGCCAGTGGTGCGAGGCGAACAGCAGGTCGGACCCGGCGGCGAACGTCTCGATCGCCTCGGTGAGGTAACGCGCCCACACGCGCGGGTCGCGGACGATCGCGCCTCGCAGTGTCAGCACGTTGTGGAGGTTGTGGGTGGCGTTCTCGGCCATGCACAGGGCGCGCCGGTCGGGGAAGTGGAAGTTCATCTCCGCGGGCGCCTCGGTGCCGGGGGTCAACTGGAAGACGATCCGGACACCGTCGATCACTTCCTCCTGTCCGGTCTCAGTGATCGACAGCGTCGGCTCGATCAAGGAGATCGTGCCGCTGGACGTCGTCGGACCGAGCCCGGCGCCGATCTGCCCGGTGGCGCCCCTGGGCAACTCCGCTCCGTACATGAAGATCGCGCGCCGGTTCATGGCGGTGCCGGCGTAGACGTTCTCGGAGACGGCGTGCTCCAGGAAGCCGGCCGGAGCGATGATCGGGACGTCGGCGCCCTCCGGCACCACCCCGCGGACACCACCGAAGTGGTCGGCGTGCGAGTGGCTGTAGATGACCGCCTTCACCGGACGGTCACCCCGGTGCTCCCGGTAGAGCGCCATGGCCGCCGCCGCGCACTCCACCGACAGCAAGGGGTCGACGACGATGACACCCGTGTCACCCTCGACGAGAGAGATGTTCGACAGGTCGAAGCCGCGCACCTGGTAGATGCCGTCGGCCACCTGGTAGAGACCGTGCTTGGCGGTGAGCAGCGGCTGCCGCCACAGGCTCGGGTTCGCCGTGTCGGGGCATTCGGCGTTGAGGAAGCCGTAGGCGCTCAGGTCCCAGACGATTCGGCCGGAGGCGTCCTTGATCTCCGTCTGCGAGGCCGTGCCGACGAACCCTCTGTCAGCGTTGGTGAAATCGGTCCGATCCTCCATCGACGGCGCAGCGTCCACGCTTCCTCCTCGGCGCACGTTTCGTCAGCAACCAAGCACTTCCCTGGTGCAGCCCACAGCAGCACCGCGGACGCACCAAGAGACCGCCAATCCCGCCATAGGACGACTCGGTCCACGAACCGTGAGAACGCGGAGCGCCGGTCCGTTACGCCCAAGGGCTCAGCGGCGCTCCGGGAGGCCCTCCCTCCGGCGCTCCGCCGCATCGTGCACACCAAGGTCAAAGTGCCCCGAGGTGGGTGCGGTCAGCGGTCGGGGGAGCAGGGTGGTGGTGCGGATGGCGGTCAGGCGGTGGCGGATGAAGTTGTCCTGGTGCCGGCCCCAGGTGTCGGGCTTTGTGGGGTGGGTGCTCTGGTCTGGGTGCTTTCGGTAGAGCCAGGTCACGGTGGGTTCTTGGTAGCCGTCGAAGACTTCGCTGAGTGCGATGAAGAGGGCCACGTCCTGCGCGCGGGGGAGGGCGCCCCAGCCGCCGAAGGCGCGGATGAGGTCGGTGGGGGCGACCAGGCCGGCGCAGGCCGCCTGGCATAGGCCCGTCTCTTCGTACAGGCGGCCGATCGTTCCTGCGGGCACCATGCCGCAGGGGTAGGCCAGGGGGTAGGGGACGCGTCGTCCGTCGATCAAGTCGTCCGCCTGGCCGATCGTCCAGCCGATGCCGGGATGCTCGTCGAAGGCGGGGATGAGCGTCGCGAGGCCGTCGGGGAGCAGGACGTCGTCGTAGTCGAGTACGGCGACCAGTTCGCCGCGTGCCCGGCTCAGTGCGAAGTTCCTGGTCGTTCCGGTGCCGAGCTGGGCGCCGTTCGCCTCGTAGAGCGCGCCCGGGCACAGGTCGCGGGCGGTCGGGGTGTCGCCGTCCTCCTGGACGAGCCATTCGAGGTCCCAGCCGGCGGGGAGGCGCTGGGACGCGACGCCGGCGGCGGCCTGGCGCAGGTAGTCGGGGACGGGTTTCCGTACGGCGGTGATGATCGAGATCAGTGGCATGGCACTCCTCCTCGTCCGGGCGCGCGGCCTTGATCATCACATGGTCCGGGGTGGCGGCAGCCTCTACAGTGCACAGATGGACGTGAGCGCGATGCTGGAGCGGTACGCCTATCCGGAGACGGCGCCGTGGCTGCGGGCGAACATGATCGCGTCGCTCGACGGGGGGATCCGGTACCAGGGGAGCACCAGCGCACTCGGGTACGCGGGGGACTGGGCCGTCATGCAGGGGCTCAGGACGCTGGCCGACGTTGTGATCATGGGGGCCACGACGGTTCGGGAGTACGGGGCGTATCCGTCGGAGGCGTCGAAGCTGGCCGTCGTGTCGCGGAGTCTGCGGCTCGATTTCGACGGGCCGCTGTTCACCGAGGCGCCCGCGCCGCCGGTCGTCATCACGTGCGGCGCGGCCCCGGCCGAGCGTCTGCGCGAAGCCGAGAAGCACGCCGAGGTCATGGTGTGCGGTACCGACTCCACGGACCTGGGCATGGCGTTGCGGCGGCTGGCCGACAAGGGATACCGGCGCCAGCTCTGCGAAGGGGGCCCGGTCCTGCTGGCTCAGATCGCCGCGGCGGGTTGGCTGCACGAGCTGTGCCTGACGTTGAGTCCGGTCATCACCGCCGGTGACGCCGCCCGCATTCTGGACGGCCCGGTCATCGACCTGCAGCGCATGGAGTTGTGCCACGCGATCCAGGACGAGAACTATCTCTTCCTGCGGTACCGCATGGCCGAGCGTTAGACGAGGTTGTGCCGGACGTAGGCGGGTGGACGCCAGCCGAGGATGCTTTCGACCATGTTCACCGCCGCCTTCGCCTCCGCGACGTCGTGCACCCGGACGATGCGTGCGCCGCTCATGATGGAGACGACGAGGGCGGCGATGGTGCCCTCGACGCGGTCCTGCTGGTCTCGCTCCAGGGTCTCGCCGATGAAGTCCTTGTTCGAGACCGCGACGAGCAGCGGGTAGCCGAGCTGCGCGATCTCCGGGAGACGGCGGGTGAGTTCGAGCGAGTGGTAGGTGTTCTTGTTGAGGTCGTGGCCGGGGTCGATGATGATCCGGTCCGCCGGCACGCCGTGCTTCTCGGCGAGGGCGGCCCGCCGGTGCAGGAACTCGGCGACCTCGGTGACCACGTCGTCGTACTGCGGGCGGGGGTAGGGAGTGCGGGGGTCGGCGAGGCTGTGCGTGATGATGAGGGTCGCGCCGGCCTCCGCGACCGCGTCGGCGAGGGCGGGGTCGTGCAGGCCGCTCGTGTTGTTCAGGACGTCGGCGCCGGCGGCGAAGGCGGCGCGGGCGACCTCGGGCCGGTACGTCTCGACGGAGATCACGGCGTCCGTGCGGGAGCGGGCGCCCTCGATGACCGGGACGACGCGGTCGATCTCCTCCTCGATGCTCACCGGAGGCCCCGGAGCGAAGGGGACGCCGCCGATGTCCAGCCAGTCGGCCCCGTGGGCGAGTGCGTTCTCCGCCGCGACCAGAGCCTTGTCCAAGGCGAAGGTGCGGCCCCGGTCGTGGAATGAGTCGGGAGTGCGGTTGATAATCGCCATCACGGCGACCTGTCGCGAGAAATCGAACGCGCGCCGCCCGATCGTCCGTTCAGGGCAAATTAGCTCGGGACGGTAGACAGCGTTCTTTTCGCTCACATCAGCCACCTAGGTTGAACTCGGCGCCAGCATAGCAAGGCGGTGCGCGACTACCTCTCCGTTCGCACGCGTCGCCTGCCCACGGTGGTGACGAGCCGGAGGAGAGCGAAGAAGACCAAAGATCCGCCGACTACCAGAAGCATGGAGAGCGCCCGTTCCTCGAGGCCGTGCGACTTGATCACCACCGCCCCGGACCCGGCGATGAAGCCGACGAGAGCGACGAAGAGTCCGAGGATCTCCACCATCTTGAGCAGGCCGGACGAGACCATCTCCTGCGCCACGTCGACACGCTGGGCCAGCCTCAGCGAGGCCTCGTCGAGCCGTTGTTCGAGCTCGGCCGAGGCCGCCGCGATCCGCTCGTCCACCTGGGCGGTGATGGAGTCCGCGACGGCCTGGGTGTTGCGTTCGATCTGCTTTTGCAGATCCTGGGCCAGAATGATCGAGCGGCGCTCCTGGGTGAACTGTTCATGCACCAGAACGTCGCCCGGGCCGAGGTCGTCTATTGCCCGGTCTATTTCGTAGAGCCCGTCTTCGAAGCGGCCGAGTTTCCGGTACGCCGTCGCACGTCGGTAATAGACGATCGCGTTTTCCTGGCCGCGCGCCATCATCTCGTCGGAGAGGGTCAGCATCATCTGCGGCTGTTCCGGCAAATGGTCGGCGAAATTGATGCCCGTCAGGAGCACCTGGTTGCTCTTGTCGTCCGCGTCGGGGGCGTCGACGGCGCGCTGGTACATGCTGGGCCCGTTCGAGGTGCGGGCGCCGAGTGCGGCGAAGGCCGCGAAGCTCAGTACGAGGGCGTCACCGTCGAACTCGGTCAGCCAGTCGAGGCATCGCCGGTGGAGCTGCGCGAACTTGAAGTCGAAGCGCAACCGCTGGCCATGGATGTAGGCAAGGCACAGCCGCGCGGTATGCGAGTTGCTGGCTGCCAGGACGCGCGCCCGGTCGGTCTCATCCAGGTAGCCCTGACCGTTCTTCCGCGCCAGCCAGGCGAGGTCTGTGGCCGCCCGCCGGATCTGCCGTACGGAGAGCCCGAACTCTTCGACCCGTGAGACGAACTCGTCCACCCATGCCGACGGAGGGCCGGCGGTGGCCGCCGCGAAGTGGTCGACAAGGACGGACGCCTTCTCCACGTCTGACGCCGTCCCCATGCGGTCCGCGAGCTGGTCGCTCTCGGGGCTCTGCCGTTGGGGCGGGACGCCGTTTTCCATGAGACCCCTTGCCGTCCGAAGCGACTTGACCCGGCCCAGCAGTCTAGGCCGCGGCGGCGGGACGGCCTGACCGGCCGCCCGTCCCGGCACCGGCCCTCGATCGGAAGCGGGAGGGCATCATCAGAGGGCGGGAGGGAAGATAAGCCCGCATGATCGCTGGCAGCAGTCCCGAGCCCGACGAGGCGACCGTGAAAGCCGTGGGCAAGCTGAGCGAGGCCCTGGAGAGCATCGAGCGCGCCAGGGGCCATCTGTACTCATGGCATCAACTCACCGGCAAGGCTGACTTCGAATTGGGCGATGCCGCCGAGCTGCTCGCCGACGCAGGGCACCAGGATCTCGCCGAAGAACTGTCGCGCGAACTCGTAGGCCGCAACGTCCTCCCGGACCGCTGGAGCTTCCAGGCGATCGAGGAGTACGACGACACCTACTACGAGCCGCTCCGACGTTATGAGTCGCGCGTCCGAGAGTTGCTGACCGCCGGCAGACGACACCTCCACGAGGCCCGGCTGAAGGAACAGCGGCGCACCCACGGGCACCCGCACCACACCTCCGCGCCGGGCAGGGAGTAGTCGCCCCTCAAGGCGGCCGGGGCGGCCGGGAAGAGGAGGAGTTCCCGGAGCAGGTGCGCTCCGGGAACTCCCGACTGTCGGGCGCGTCCCCTACTCGCACTTACGGGTGCTGCGGACGAAGACGCTGCCGTGGGTGCAGTTGTCTCCGGCGCTCTCGGACAGATCGACCGAGCCGCCGCCCTCGAGGAAGACCTTCCAGTGGTCGGCCTGCCAGAGGCGTGAGCTCACCTGCGCCTTCCCGGCGGAGGGAGCGGGTGAAGAGGACTGGACGTTCGGGACGCCCGGGGAAGTACCGGGCTCGGTGCTTCCTTTCAGCTCCACGCCGCCGCCCATCACGAGGAGGACCGCTACCGCGATCCACCCGGCTGTTCTTCTTTGCATTGTCATCGCTGGCCGCCTGCTCCGCTCCCGCGGAGCTCCCTTGGCACCAGCCCTCCTATGACGACGACCGTCCCCCGAGCAACAGGATCGGCAGTTCCGGTCCCTTGCCCGGAAATTCTCCGGAGTCGGAACAGGTGCCCGGAAAGCAGAACGGTGGGGAGGCAATGCCTCCCCACCGCGGGTGCGGGGCCGTCGGCCCCGCGGTGCTGCCGGGCGGCGCGGTTCGCGCGCCGCCCGGCGGTTCGGCCGCCGTGCCCCTGGGCGGGCCCGGCCGCCGTCTTCCGGCTCCGAGCCGTCGGCGGTGCTACCGCCGACGGCGCAGGAGCAACGTGTCCAGTTCGACGGTGTTCGCCACGATGGCCACCACGATGGCCGCCATGCCGACCGCCACGAACCAGCCGGGGACCTCCCCGAGGAGCAGCAGTCCGACCGGCAGGCTCATGATCGGCTCACCGGCGGCGAGGACGCCGAACTTCTCCTTGCCCAGGAAGCCGATGGAACGCGCCTCCAGTACCGGAGCCACGCACGCCGTGCACAGGCCGGTCAGCGTGGCCAGCAGGAGGATCCGGGGCTGGAACCAGTCCAGGCCCCCCGCCACCAGCCAGCAGGCCGCGCCCGGGATGGTGAGCAGGCCGGCCAGGGCCAGCCCGATCGCCTCGGCTCCCCGGTCCTCCAGCTTCTCGACCGCACTGACGTTCACGGCGAAGCAGATCGCGGCCGCGGCGGCGAAGGCGTAGCCGAGCAGGTCGGCGTGCGACTCCTCCTGGAGCGACATGATCCACAGACCCGCGCCGGCCAGGACGGGCCAGAACGCCGCGAGGAAGCGGGCCTCGCGGACCGCTCCCCAGACCGCCACGGCCAGCGGGCCGCAGAACGCGATCGCGATCACCGTGGGAAAGCTGCTGATCCGCTGAGTCGCGGCGACCAGCAGCGGCAGGTAGAAGATTCCGGAGATCCCCAGGCACACGATCGGCCAGCGGACCGACTTGGCCGAGGCGCGCGCCCTCTGGAACTCCTTGGCGACGCTGTTGTCCTCGGACGACCGCACGTCCCGGGCGAACAGGACTGCGGCGTAGCCCGCGAGGAACACCCCGCCGAAGATCGCCCCGAGCGCACCGGGGGCGAAGGGGAATCGCTCCTGGTCTTCGGCGCCCAGCGCGGAGAAGGCGTCTCCGGTGACACAGAACAGCAGTCCCAGCAGGCCGACACCGACCCCCAGGAACGTCTTCCGTCCGATCAACCTCACTTTGGACATGAGGCAACGACCTTTCGTTTGGCTCTTCTCCCGGAGAACCGGGAGGCAGACGGCTTCCGCCTGCGGTACAGACCGTGTTCGCGTTACTGAAAATGACAACTGTTATCGCCATCACATCGTCCGGTTCCGGAGACGGAGGCCAGAAGGCACGGCGAGCGCCGGACGACGTGGGGGGCGACGGCAAGACGGCCGTCTCGCATCGTGGGACGGTGATCGGTGCTTGCCGGACAGGGGTGGCGGGGCTGGCTAATCTATCGACTTGGTAGGATTTTCACTCCTGTACCGCTCACCCCTTCCGTTTCATGAGGTCTGCCATGCCGCAAAGTCGTCCGTTCGTCAGCCTGGCGACCGACTTCGGTGCGGCGTACACGGCGATCTGCGCCGGGGTGGTGTACGGGATCGCCCCGGACGCGAACGTGCTGGTGCTCAGCGATGAGATCACGCCGTTCGACGTGCGGGAGGGGGCGATGCTGCTGCGGCAGGCGCTGCCGTACCTGCCGGTGGGCGTGCACGTCGGGATCGTGGATCCGGGGGTGGGCACCTCCCGCCGGCCCCTGGCGATCGTGACCGGGCGCGGCGACGTGCTGGTCGGGCCGGACAACGGGCTGCTGGTGCCGGCGGCGGAGGTGCTCGGCGGGATCGCCGGGGCGTACGCGCTGGAGAACCCGGCCTACCGGCTGCCGCAGGTCTCGACCTCGTTCCATGGGCGTGACGTCTTCGCTCCCGCCGCCGCGCACGTCGCGGCCGGTGCGGACGCGGCGGACCTCGGCGCGGCCGTCGAGCCGCTGCCGCTGGACGTCCCGCCCCCGGTCGTCCGGCCCGGCGAGCTGACCGTTCCCGTGCTGTACACCGACCGGTTCGGCAGCCTGGTACTGGGCGCGGAGCCCGGCGACCTGGCGGCCGCGTTCGGCCCGCTGGAACCGGGCACCCCGCTCGACGTGGAGTGGAACGTTGCAGACGGACCGTCCAGAACGGCTCGCGTCCCGTTCCAGCTCACCTTCGGCAGCGTCGCGGTCGGGGAGCCGCTGCTGTGGACCGATTCGTCCGGATGGCTCGCCCTGGGCGTCAACCAGGGACGCGCCGCCGACGCCCTGGGCCTGGCCGGCGCGCGGATCCTCACTCTGCGCGCGGAGCCGCGTCCATGACCCTCGAAAACCCTCACCGCCGGAGGCATTTCCTGTGATCCGCCGTCCCCTCGTGGCAACGCTCGCCGGTGCCGCCGCGCTCGCCCTCGCCGTCAGCGCCTGCGCTCCGCAGGACGAGGACTCGGGCGCCTCCGCGAGCAAGAGTCCCGCCTCCTGCGCCAAGGACAAGCTGCCGCTGAAGTCGCCCGGCAAGCTCACCATCGCGACCGACAAGCCGGCGTTCGAGCCGTGGTTCAAGGACGACGACCCGTCCAACGGGCAGGGCTACGAGGGCGCCGTCGCCTACGCGGTCGCCGGGAAGCTCGGCTTCACCAAGGACGAGGTGGTCTGGAAGACCCAGTCGTTCGAGTCGTCGTACGCGCCGGGGCCGAAGACCTTCGACTTCGACATCAACCAGATCTCCGTCACCCCCGCGCGCGAGAAGGCGGTCGCGTTCAGCGACGGCTACTACGACGTACAGCAGGGCATCGTGACGCTCAAGGGCGGCAAGTTCGAGAACGCCAAGTCCGTCGCGGAGCTGGGCAAGGCGCGCATCGCGGTCCAGGTCGGGACGACGTCGCTGCAGGCGGTGAAGAACCAGATCAAGCCCGCCGACGAGCCGAAGATCTTCAACACGCAGATCGACGCGGTGAACGCGCTGAAGAACAAGCAGGTGGACGTGCTGGTGGTGGACCTGCCGACCGCCTTCTACGTCACCGCCGCGCAGATCGACGACTCGAAGATCGTCGGTCAGCTGCCGCAGTCGCAGGGCGGCGTCACCGAGCACTTCGGACTGCTGATGGAGCGGGGCAGCGGGCTCGCCGGCTGCCTCGACCAGGCGATCGGACAGCTGAAGTCGTCCGGTGAGCTGGCGAAGATCCAGCAGCAGTGGCTGACCGCGTCGGCCGGCGCGCCCGTCCTGAAGTGACGGCGCAGACGGGCGGGCAGGCCGCCTGGGTCAAGAGCGAGCGGCAGCTCGACCGGGAGCGCCGGCGCCGCCGCGCCGACGTGCGGTCCGGTTCGGTGGCCGCGGCGTCGACGCTGCTGTGCGTCGTGGTCGCGGTCGTCGTGGTGGTGGGGTCGCCCGGCTGGCCCCGCGTGCACGAGACGTTCTTCAACTGGGGCGAACTCACCGGCGCGTTCCCCGACGTGCTGCGCGGCTTCTGGTTGAACGTGCGGATCTTCCTGATCGCCGAAGTGCTGATCCTGGTGCTCGGGCTGCTGGTCGCGCTCGCGCGGGGGCTGCGGACCCCGCTGCTGTTCCCGCTGCGGGCGCTGGCCGTCGCCTACACCGACGTGTTCCGCGGCATCCCGACGATCCTGCTGGTGTACCTGGTCGGGTTCGGGCTCCCTGCGCTGCGGCTGCAGGGCGTGCCCGAAAGCCCGGCGGTGCTGGGCGGGTTCGCGCTCGTCCTGTCCTACGGGGCGTACGTCGCGGAGGTTTTCCGGGCGGGCATCGACTCCATCCACCCGAGCCAGCGCGCCGCGGCCCGGTCGCTGGGCCTCAGCAAGGCCCAGAGCCTGCGGTACGTGGTCCTGCCGCAGGCGGTGCGCCGGGTCGTCCCGCCGCTGCTCAACGACTTCGCCTCGCTGCAGAAGGACACCGCGCTCGTCGCGGTGCTCGGTCCGCTGGAGGCGCTGCGGCAGGCGCAGATCCACTCGGCCGAGACCTTCAACTACACCCCCTACCTGGCCACGGCGGTGCTGTTCATCGCGCTGACGGTGCCGATGGCCCGGTTCACCGACCATCTCGCGGCACGCGCCGAACGCCGCCGCGCCCCCGGAGGCGGACGATGAGCACACCTCTGCTGCGCATCGAGGGCGTGTGGAAGACCTACCACGCCCACCCCGTGCTGCGCGGCGTCGACCTGGACGTCGCGCCGCACGAGGTGGTCTGCCTCATCGGCGCCTCCGGATCGGGCAAGTCGACGCTGCTGCGCTGCGTGAACGTCCTGGAGACCGTCGACGACGGCGCGATCTTCCTGGAGGACGACGACATCACCGACCCCGGCGCGGACCCCGACGAGGTCCGCAAGCGGATCGGGATGGTGTTCCAGTCCTACAACCTGTTCCCGCACATGTCGGTGCTGGACAACATCACCCTCGCGCCGCTGCGCGTCCACAAGCGCCCGAAGGCGGAGGCCGCCGAGCAGGCGCACGATCTGCTCAAGCGGTTCGGCCTGGCCGACAAGGCCGGCGAGTACCCCGACCGGCTGTCGGGCGGCCAGCAGCAGCGCGTCGCGATCATCCGGGCCATGGCGACCCGCCCGAGCCTGCTCCTGCTGGACGAGGTGACCTCCGCGCTCGACCCCGAACTCGTCACCGAGGTCATGGGCATCATCCGGGAGCTCAAGGACTCCGGCATGACGATGATCCTGGCCACGCACGAGATGGGCTTCGCCCGCGACATCGCCGACACCGTGTGCTTCCTCCATGACGGAGTCCTCCTGGAACGCGGCCCGGCCGAGCAGATCTTCGAAGAGCCCACCGAGCCGCGCACCCGCGAGTTCCTGAGCCGCGTCCTGGAGTCCCGCCGCATCTGACCCCCGCGGTTCCCGGGACGGCCGTCCCGGGAGACCGGCCGCCGCGCGCTCTGACAGGCGGCACCCCCGTGTGAACGAGGGTGCCGCCTTTTCGCGTTCATGACCCCCGCGCCGGCCGTGTGATCTGCGTCGTTTCCCAGCCGGCCGCGCTGCGCCTGCCGTCCTTCTCCACACGGTCTTCCCTGTTCCGGCCACGCGCCGGGACATGTCCGGGTTCTTCGGAACCGGCGTGTCCTGGCGCGGTCTGCCAGAGCACGCCGTGATCCAAGGGATCACAGCCACCTCCGTCCTCGCGGCGGGGGGTGTCACAAAGGAGAAGATCGTGTACGGCGTAGTCGTACTCGTCGAATTGTTGATCCAACAGATCGGCTGGGCCTTCAACACCCTGGCCGATCCGCTCGCCAGCGGGCTGGTCACCGGCGCGGTCGGTGCCCTGTTCCTCGCGGGCGCCGTGGTCGTGTGGACCCGCCGGCTCCTTCCCTTCCGGGCGCTCACGGCCTACGACCGCGTGATCGTCCTGCGCCTCGGGGCCGGCATCCTGGTGCTCAACGCGGCCTATCCGTACGGGGCCCAGACCCTGGGCATGGGGACGATCATCACCATGTCCGCCCTGGGGCCGCTGTGCTGCAAGGGCGGCAACCTGTGGAGGGTCGTGCGGCATCGCAGGAAGATGCCGAGGCGCGTTCTGCGGAACGCGGCCCTGAACATCGGGCTCCGCGTGGTCGCGTTCCTGGGCGTGATGGCCGTCAACAACCCCCTTGCCGAGTTCAGGCACTTCGACAAGGAGGCGGTTTTCGGGCTCGCGTGCGGTGTGCTGGGAGCGTGGTCGTTCTGGAACTACCTCAGCTGCGTCTACGACGACCACTACACGCTGAAGGAGAGGCTCAGGATCCTGTCGGTCGCGGACCTGCTCGCGGTTCCCTTCACCGCACTCGCGGTGTGGGCCATGAGCCCCGTCCTCGGCGGAGGGTTCTCCGAGCTGTCGGGGAAGGTGCTCCTGTGGGGCTCCATCGCCGGCGTCCTGTCCTTCACGGTGCCGACGCTCATCGGCGCCTGGGTGGCCGACAAGATCTCGGAGGACGCGTCGGGCGTGTTCTACCTGTTCGACAGTCTGATGGGCACCCTCGTCGGCTTCGTCGGGGCCCTGCTCGGCGTGCTGAGCGCGGTGCAGGCTCCCGACGGCTGGGGCTGGGGCGGAATGGCCCTGGTCCTCCTCGCGGCGATCGTCGCCGCGAGGAACCCGATCATCGAAGTGATCCGGTCGGAGGGCCGGTTCGTCTTCATGAAGGGGGGACAGCCCGCCTGAGGCTCCCACCGGCCGGGCTGGCGGCGGCGTACGCGCCGCCGCCTGCCCGGCGTCATCACCACCCGTGGGGAGGGGCCGCCGCCCCTCCCCACATCCTGACCCGGCGGCCGAACGCGAACGGCGGGGAGGTGGGCCTCCCCGCCGCCGGGTCAGTCAGAGCCGGGCTTGCGGCTCTGGATCCTCGCCGCCCCGCGGGAGGCGACGATGATCATGCCGATCGCCACCAGCCCCAGGGGGCCGGGAGCGGTCCGTGCCACGAGCATCCCCAGCGCGGTCCCGAAGAGGGTCCGCAGCGGGAGAAGCATGGCGTTCGTCGATGCCAGGAGCCCCTGCTCGTAGGCCCTGATCAGAACGACGGCGCCGAAGAGCCCGCCGAACATTCCGCTGGCCACGCAGATCAGCAGGTAGGGCCAGCGGCCGGCGGTCATGCCTTCCCAGCCGCCTTCCATGGTCCACGCGCCTACGAGGAGGATGGCGAAGACGGGGAACCCGGAAAGGGTGTCCACCTTCCCCTTGATGCTCTTGTCGAGCGTCTCCAGGCGCTTCTGGGCGAAGGCGTACGTCGCCGCCGTGGCGGTCACGACGCCCAGCCCCGGGACCCAGCCGGGAATCTGAAGGTCCAGAACACGGAACCGCGGGACGGCGGCGGTGAAGAGCCCTCCGCCCGCACCGCCGGACGTGTCCTTTGTCAGAGCCCAGATACCCAGCCCGGCGAGGATCGGCCACAAGATGGTCGAGTAGGTCTTCCTCCGAACGTCTTGGACGACCTTCCCGCCGAGCATGAAAGCCGCGCTGAACACGAAGCCCAGCGATTCCATGACCTCCAGCCGAACCCATCTCAGGACGCACTGGAAAGTCATGCTGTTCGTTCCCAGAGCGGTGCCCAGCAGGAGGGCCTGCTTCCAGACGGGCCAGCGGCTCCGCAACGACGGCCGGTAGAAGTACCAGATGACCGACGTTCCGGAGAGAGTGACGACGAGCGCCGTCGTGACCGGTCCAACATGTTCGGTCACGCCGACGGCCACCAGGAAGTAGCCGTTGAGAGCACCCGCTGCATTGGCGAACACGGCCATCGCGAGCACTTTTTTATCCTTGACACGGAGATCGCCGGACGGCGACCCCATGCGCATGCGAAGCCCTGCGATCGAATCTCGCAGGCGCCCTGTTTTGTGATTCACGGGATCCCCTTGGGTCGCGGGGCGCGCGAAGGATCCCGAGAACGTTGTCCCGGCTCCTCGTCGCGCCCGCATTCGCGGAGCGACTCAAGAGCCGGGACGGCTCTTCAGTTTGATGGTTCGCCCGCCAATCTACCGCCGTCCACCTGCGGCCATCCAGGCTCGAAGGGCTGGAGCGGTCATCGGTCCTCCGAGAGGTCCTCTACGGTCTGGGTATGGCGGACGAGACCGAGCGGCTGGCAAGTTTCCTGTACGAGATCGGGCTCCTCAAGCGCTACAGGCGCACGGGCTGGCTCGTCGCGGGGGTGAGCGCCCCGGAGAGCATCGCCGACCACTCGTTCCGGACGGCGATCATCGCGAGCGCCCTGGCCTCGATGGAGGGCGCCGACCCTGGGCGGGCCGCGCTGCTCAGCCTCTTCCACGACAGCCAGGAGACGCGCCTCACCGACCTTCCTCACGCGGCCAGGCCGTACGTGGAGAAGGCGCCCAACGAGCGGGTCACCGAGCACCAGACCCGCGGCCTGCCCGCGGCGGTGGCCGCGATGATCACGGGTGTGGTCGCGGAGTACGAAGGCGAGGACAGTGCCGAGGCGGTGTGCGCCCGCGACGCGGACAAGCTGGAATGCCTCGTCCAGGCCATCGAGTACCGGGAGCACGGCAACCGGAACACCCAGCCCTGGATCGACAGTTCGCTCGCCCGGCTCCGGACCGCGTCCGCCCGGCGTCTCGCCGAGCAGGCCCAGAAGACCGGCTCCCTCGACTGGCTCGCACGCGCGCTGGACGGCGACGAAACCTAGACGTCCTCCGGCCGGGGCGGTTCGGCGGTGTCGCGTCTGGACGGGAGGGCCAGGGAGATGGCGGCGATGACCGGCAGCATGAGCGCCATGAGAAGGAAGGCGTTGCCGTAGGCGCTCGCAAGGGACGCCGGGGCGGTGGTGTGACCTGCGGTGGCGGCGGTGAGGGCGGCCAGGCCGAGAGCGCCGCCGACCTGCTTCGCGGTGTTCATCAGGCCTGAGGCCGCTCCGGCTTCGCTTGCGGGAACGCCCGAGGTGACGGTGGTGGTCAGGGGAGTGTTCAGCAGCCCGCCGCCGACGGAGACGAGGACCGCCGGGCCGAGCACGGCGGAGAGGTAGCCGCCGTCGGCGGTGATGCGGCTCTGCCAGAGGAACCCGGCGGCGGCGGCCAGGGCGCCGGCGACGATGAGGACGCGGTCGTCGACGCGTTTCATCAGCCACGGCGTGACGCGCAGGCCGACGGCCATCGTGAGCAGGGTGTGCGGGAGGAAGCCGAGGCCGGTCTGCAGCGCGGTGTAGTTCAGGACGTCCTGCATGTAGAGGGTCAGGAAGTACCACATCGGCACCTGGAAGCAGGCTCCGGCCAGCAGCATGACCGTGTTGCCTGCGGAGACGGCCCGCAGGCGGAACAGCCGCGGCGGGATCAGCGGTGCGCGGGCCAGGCGTGTCTCGATGACGATGAAGGCGGCGAGCAGGAGGGTTGCGGCGGCGAGGGCCGACGCGGTCACGGGGTCGTCCCAGCCGCGCGGCCCGGCCCGCATGATGCCGTAGGCGAGCAGGGCCAGCCCGGCGGTGACCGACGCGGCGCCGGGAAGGTCGAGCCGGGCGGTGCGCCCGGCCTGGCGAGGGGAGCCGGGGAGGCGGCCGGTCAGGGCGAGCGCGGCCGCGCCGATCGGGACGTTGACCAGCAGGATCCAGCGCCAGGACAGCGACTGGGTGAGGACGCCGCCGACGAGGTTGCCCGCCGCGCCGCCCGCCAGGCTCACCGCCGTCCAGACGGCGAGGGCGCGGGTGCGCCGGGGGCCTTCGGGGACCGTGGTGGTGAGGACGGTCAGGGTCGCCGGGGCAAGGACGGCGGCGCCGAGACCCTGCGCCGCGCGCGCCGCGATCAGCAGGGCGGGTGCGGTCGCCAGCCCGCCGGCCAGGCTCGGGACGGCGAACAGGGCGAGGCCGGCGGCGAAGACGCGCCTCGTCCCGTAGAGGTCGGCCAGGCGGCCGCCCAGCAGCAGGAATCCGGCGAAGGTGAGGGAGTAGGCCCCGGCGACCCAGGGGAGGCCGGTGGCGGTGAAGCTCAAGGATCTCTGGATCGAGGGCAGCGCGACGTTCACCACGGAGACGTCCAGCACGACCATGAACTGGGCGGCGCAGGCCAGGGCGAGGATCACCCGGTGCGCGGGCGGGGTCGCGGTCCGGGAGGCCGCGAGGTCCGGTCCGGCTCGGGTCATCCGCACTCCCTGGTGCTCATTTCAATGTGGCCACATCGTTTTGCTCGGCCCAGGCTAGGTTCGGCTAGGCTGAGACGTCAATTCGATGTGATCACATTGGAAAGGGGGGTGGGTGACGGAGCGGCGGACCCGCGGGCCGGGGGTGCGGCACGAGGCGCGGCGACAGGAGATCGCCGACGCGGTGCTGGCGGTCGTCGCCGAGCAAGGGCTGCCGGCCGTGTCGCTGACCGAGGTCGCGGCGCGGGCCGGGGTGTCGGCGGGACGCGTCCAGCACTACTTCCCCACCAAGCACGAGCTCGTCGAGGCCGCGTTCGAGCGCGGCAACGAGCTGAGCGGCGCCCGCATCAGGTCGCTCGTGGGCGAGGACCTCGAAGGCGCCGCGCCGCGCACGGTGCTCACCGTCGTCCTGACCGAGCTCATCGCCGGCGACGCCGAGACGCGGGCGCGCCTGCGCGTCCGGCAGGCCTTCACCGCCTTGGCCCTCACGGACGAGGCGATCGCGCGGCGCATGCGGGCGGACTACGAGCACTTCCACGGGCAGGTCGCCGAGCTTCTCCGCCGGGACCGGGAGGCCGGACTCCTGCCGGGGAGGGTGGAGCCCGGCGGCGCGGGCGTCGACCTGGTCGCGCTCGCCGAGGGCTTGGCGTACTACGTCCTGATCGGGGTCACTCCGCCGGGGAGGGCACGCGACCGCATCGTCTCCGCGATCGCCGCCCTCTACTCAGAACGGCCCGGACACGAGTAGCGGGAAGAGGGTCAGTCTGGGAGGCCTGCGGCGAGCATGGGCGTGAGGGTGAGGTCGGGGTATTCGCGTTCGATCGCGCGTACTCGCCACTTGTCGACGAAGACCGCGATGTACGAGCCGTCGAGTGTGCGGGTGAGCACCTCGATACCGCGGCGCCCGTCGAGCGTCTCGGCGGACTCCTTGTCGGTGATGCGGGCGGTCGTGTAGTCGAGGCGGGAAAGCTCGACCGGCGCGCCGAACTCGTCGGCCATCCTTGCGGTGAACACGTCGAACTGGAGCGGGCCGACCGCGGCGAGGACGGGGGCCTGGTCGCCGCGCAGGTCGCTGCGCAGCACCTGCACGACGCCCTCGCTGTCGAGCTGGTCGATGCCGCGGCGGAACTGCTTGGCCCGGCTGTTGTCCTTGACCCGCGTCACCATGAAGTGCTCGGGGGCGAACGCCGGGATCGGCGGGAACGTCACGGGCGTCTTGGTGTACAGGGTGTCGCCGACGGTCAGGCCGGAGGCGTTGGGCAGCCCGATCACGTCCCCCGGGTAGGCGGCGTCCAGCGTGGAGCGGTCGCGGCCGAAGACCGTCTGGGCGTACTTGGTCGCCAGCGGACGCCCGGTCGGGGCGTGGGTGAGGGTCGCGCCGCGCTCGAACCGGCCCGAGCAGACCCGGATGAAGGCCAGCCGGTCGCGGTGCGCCCGGTCCATGCCCGCCTGCACCTTGAACACCTGCCCGGAGAACGGCGCCGTCACCGGGCGCGCGTGGCCCCCGGCGTCGGTGCGCGCGGACGGCGCGGGCGCCAGGCGGCGCACGGTCTCCAGCAGCGCGCTCACGCCGAAGTTGGGCAGCGCGGCGCCGAACAGGACGGGCGTGCAGGTGCCGGCGGCGAAGGCGTCCATGTCGAGGACGGCGCCGATCTCCTCCAGCAGCGCCAGCTCCTCGTTCGCGGTCGCCCACGCCTGGCCCTCCTCGGCGGCGGCCTGGTCGGCGGGGACGCGTTCGGCGACCGCCCGGGTGGCGCCGCCCGGGGTGCGGCGGAACCGGGTGTAGGCGCCGTCGGCGCGGTCGATCAGGCCGCGGAAGTCGCCGGCGATCCCGACCGGCCAGTTCAGCGGCGCCGGGTGCAGGCCGATGCGCTGCTCGACCTCGTCCAGCAGTTCCAGGGGCTCGCGGCCCGGCCGGTCCCACTTGTTGACGAACGTGATGACGGGGATGCCGCGGTGGCGGCACACGTCGAACAGCTTGAGCGTCTGCGCCTCCAGGCCCTTGGCCGAGTCCAGCAGCATGATCGCCCCGTCGACGGCGGCCAGCACGCGGTAGGTGTCCTCGGAGAAGTCGGCGTGGCCCGGGGTGTCGAGCAGGTTCAGCAGGGCGTCGCCGAACTCGAACCGCAGCACCGAGGAGGTGATGGAGATGCCGCGCGAGCGCTCCATGTCCATCCAGTCCGACCGCACGCCCCGCCGCCCGGCCTTGCCGTGCACCGCGCCGGCCTGCTCGATCGCCTGCGCGTGCAGGGCCAGGGCCTCGGTCAGCGTGGACTTGCCCGCGTCCGGGTGGCTGATCACCGCGAACGTCCGGCGGCGCGCCGCCTCCGCCGCAACGTCCTCCGCCGTGCCGATTCCGGCGCTCACCGCGCTCCCCTCTCCGACGACCGTCCCCGCATACTCTAACCTCACGTAAGAGTAAGTTGGCCGGTGGGTGCGGGACCGGCGGCAGGGGAGAGGAACCCGATGGACGGCAGGCACATGCAGATCGGCGAGGTCGCGGACCGGACCGGACTGAGCCTGCGCACCATCCGCCACTACGAGGAGGTCGGCCTCGCGCTCCCCACGGCGCGCTCCCAGGGCGGTTTCCGCCTCTACACCGACGGCGACGTGGCGCGCCTGCTGATCATCAAGCGGATGAAGCCGCTCGACTTCACCCTTGAGGAGATGCGCGACCTCCTGACGGTCCTGGACCGGCTCCGCTCCGGCGACGCGGCGCGCGGCGAGCTCGCCGAGCGCCTGGCCCGCTACCGCTCCCTGGTCGAGGAGCGCTGCGACAAGATCCGCAAGCGGCTGTCGGACGCCGAGCGGTTCTCCGCCGAGCTGTCGGCGGAGCTGGGCGAGCACCGCCGCTGACGGGGCCGCTACCCGCCGGAGAGGTGCGGGGCGGTCGTCGCGTGGAGGGCGAGGGAGAGCTCGACGGCGCTGTCGACGACGGCGTCGAGGTCGTCGCCCAGGCGGCCGTCGGCCCACTGCCCGGCCAGCTCGGTCATCGCGCCGGTGAACATCGTCGCGGCGACGACGACGGGGAGCCGCGGGCTCTCGGCGCGGCTCATCGCGAGGACGCCGTCCAGCAGGGCGGTCTGCGCGGCGCGGCGTCGCTCGGCCAGCACCTCGTTGCCGCGCGCCTCGGCGAACAGGACGCGGCCCCGGCGGGGGTCGTCGCTGATGAAGCTCAGCACGCCGCGGATGCCGGCGCGCGTGCGGACGTCGGGGCGGGGCCCGGCCTCGTCCAGGGCGCGGGCCAGGACCTCGCCGAGGGCGGCGGCCTCCCGGTCGTAGACGGCGGCGAGCAACTCGCCGGTGTCGGCGAAGTTCTCGTAGAAGTAGCGCGTGTGCAGCTCGGCCTCGCGACAGACGGCGCGGACGGTGAGCGCGGCCTCGCCCTCCTCGCCGAACAGCCGGAACGCGGCCCGGACGAGCATGGCGCGCCGCTCGTCGCGGCGCCGGCTCGCGGGGACGCCGGCCCACCGCGTGGACGCGGCCGTGCGCGTGCTCGCCATGCCGGTCACCCTACCCCGCCGGGCCGCGGCGGCCCCGAAGTCTGGACACGGGTGTACCCAGACATTTACTCTGGATACACCTGTCACCAGAATGGGCCGGGAGTGCGGCATGCCATCGAAGACCAACATCATCGCGGCGCGGTTCGAGCGGGCCTTCGACGCCGACATCCGCTCCAGGTTCTTCCGCGGGCTGGAGTTCGCGGGTCCGGAGGGGGATCCCGGGTGGTTCGGGCCCGGCAGCGCGGTCTGGTACGTCCACTCGCACCTGCCGACCCTGCTGCTCGGCCTGGTCGGGGCCGCCTATATCGAGGGCCTTGACCCGAGCATCAGCTGGATGGCCTACGACCACTCCCGCATCCCCGAGCGCGTCGACGGCGTCCCGACCGGCGGCATCGACCCCGAGGGCGCGGCCGTGCGGCTCGGGCACTCCCTCTCGTTCTTCATCGGGACGGCCTACGGCTCCACCGCGACGGCCGAGCGCCTCGCCCGGACCGTCCGCGCCATGCACCACACGGTGAAGGGCACCCGTCCGGACGGGCTCGCCTACGACGCCGACGACCCCGAATGGCTGCGCTGGAACTACGCGACCGTGGTGTGGGGGCTGGCGACCGCGCACGAGCGCTACCACCGCCGCCCGCTCAAGGGCGACGACCTGGAGCGGTACTACCGCGAGTTCGTCCGCGTCGGCGAGGCCCTCGGAGGGACGGACCTGCCCGCGACCAAGGCGGACGTGGCCGAGTGCCTGGAGTCCTACCTGCCGCGCCTCGCGATCACCCCGATCAAGGCGTTCGGGACGGGGCCCAACCTGCGCGACAGCAAGACCAAGCCGTGGGAGCCCGGCAGCCCGTTCATGGACTGGGCGGCCCGCGACATGCTGCCGGAGTGGGCGCGCAAGCTCGCCCTCTACCAGCCGCCCAACCCGGTGACGCTGCGGCTGCGCCGGACGACGCTGTGGGTCGTCCTCAACGCCCTGCACGACGCCACCGGCCCGCTGCCGGAGTTCCGCCAGGCGCGGGCGCGGGTCGCGGCGGGGGTGTCGGCACCGGTCGCCTCCACCGCGCCGGACGCTCCAGACCCGGTGCTGTCGCGCGCGGAGGTGGAGGCCAGCGCCTGACCCCGGTTCCCGGACGCGGTGTGCGGGAAGCGATCGACAGGGCCTACCCCCTCGCCCCGGACGGTAACCGAATGCCATTCTGGTGTCCTGGACGGGACGGAAGCTTGGAGGGGCCATGGCGATCGCCATCAGCGACGAACACCGCGAGCTGGCACGGACGGCGCGCTCGTTCCTGCGCGACCAGGAGGCGCGGGCGGCGAACCGCGAGCTGCTGGACGCCGAGAAGGAGACCCTGCCCGCCTTCTGGGCGGAGTTCGCCGCGCTGGGACTGCTCGGCCTGCACCTTCCCGAGGAGCACGGCGGCGGGGGAGCGGGCCTGCCGGAGCTGGTCGTGGTCGCCGAGGAGCTCGGCCGCGCCGCCGCGCCCGGCCCGATGCTGCCGACGATGATCGCCTCCGCCGTCCTCGCCGCGTCGGGCGACGGGGAGCGGCGGGCCCGCCTCCTGCCCGGCCTCGCGTCGGGCGCGACCCCGGCGGCCCTCGGGGTTGACGGCGCGCTCACCGTGACCGGCGGCGCCGCGACCGGGGACGCGGGCGTCGTGCTGGGCGGCGGCCTCGCGGAACTGCTCGTCCTGCCCGCCGGCGACGACATGGTCGTCGTGCGGGCCGACGCGCCGGGCGTCGCGGTCGAGGTGCCCGGCAACCTGGACCCGTCCCGCCGCTCCGCCCGCGTGCGGCTGGACGGCGCCGCCGTGGAGGTCCTCGCCGGGGCCCGCGCCCACGCGACCGCCGTCGCCCGGACGCTGATGTCGGCCGAGGCGGTCGGCGGCGCGCTGGAGTGCGTCGAGACCGCCACCGCGTACGCCAAGGTGCGGCAGCAGTTCGGGCGGCCGATCGCGACGTTCCAGGCCGTCAAGCACCACTGCGCGAACATGCTCGTCGCCGCGGAGCTGGCCACGGCCGCGGTGTGGGACGCGGCGCGGGCCGCGTCCGGCCCGTCCGACCAGTTCGAGCTGGCCGCGGCCGTGGCGGCGACGCTCGCCCTGCCCGCCTTCACCTCCAACGCGGGCCTGAACATCCAGGTGCACGGCGGCATCGGCTTCACCTGGGAGCACGACGCGCACCTGCTGCTGCGCCGCGCCGCGACGCTGGAGGCCGTCGCCGGGCCGCACGCCGCGGAGCGGGACGTGACCCGGCTGCGGGCGGCCGGGGTCGTCCGGGAGGCGAGCCTCGACCTGCCGCCCGAGGCCGAGGCGCGGCGCGCGGAGATCCGGGCGCTGGCCCGGGAGATCGCCGCGCTGCCCGAGGGCGAGCAGCGCGAGAGGCTGATCGAGACCGGCTACGTCCAGCCGCACTGGCCGCGCCCCTGGGGCGTGGCGGCGAGCGCCGGGCTGCAACTGGTCATCGAGGACGAGTTCCGCGCGGCGGGCGTGAAGCGCCCGCAGCTCGGCATCACCGGCTGGGTGATCCTCACGCTCGTCCAGCACGGCACGCAGGACCAGATCGACCGGTGGGTGCGCCCGGCGCTCACCGGCGAGGAGGTCTGGTGCCAGCTGTTCAGCGAGCCCGAGGCCGGGTCGGACGCGGCCGCCGTCAGGACCCGCGCCGTGAAGGTGGACGGCGGCTGGCTCGTCAACGGCCAGAAGGTGTGGACGAGCGGCGCCCAGTACTGCCGCTGGGGCTTCGCCACCGTCCGCACCGACCCCGACGCGCCGAAGCACTCCGGGGTCACGATGGTCGTCGTCGACATGCACCACCCGGGCGTGGAGGTCCGGCCGCTGCGCCAGACGACCGGGACCTCCGACTTCAACGAGGTGTTCTTCTCCGACGTCTTCGTCCCGGACGCCGACGTCGTCGGAGCCCCCAACCAGGGCTGGACGGTCGCCCGCGCCACCCTCGGCAACGAGCGGGTCAGCATCGGCGGCGGCGTCGGCGGCCCGCCGGGACCCGACGTGTTCCGGCTCTACGCCGAGCACGGCGACCGCGTCCCGGCGGCGGCCGAGCGCGTCGGCGCGTACGCCGCCGAGGAGCAGGCGCTGCGCCTGCTCAACCTGCGGTCGGCCGAGCGCGCGGTCGCGGGCGGCGAGCCGGGCCCCGAGGGCAACATCACCAAGCTCGTCCTCGCCGAGCACGGCCACGCCACCGCCGCGCTTCTCGCCGAGTTCGCCGGGCCGCAGACCGCGTTCACCGACGGCCTCGGCCAGTTCGCGGGCCTGATGCGCCTCGGGTCCCGGGGCATGTCCATCGCGGGCGGCACCTCCGAGATCACCCGCAACCAGATCGCCGAGCGCATCCTCGGCCTGCCCCGCGACCCGCTGATCCGCTGACCCGGCACGGTCCGGCCCCGGTGCGGCTGCGCCGGGGCCGGGGGGCTCAGGACCGGCGGCGGTGCCCCGCCTCCAGGGACGGGTTGCCGGTCATGTGCCGGATGCCGGCCATGTCGGTACCGGGCGGGACGACCTCGTCGATGGCGTCGAGGATGGCGGCGTCGAGCCGGACGTCGGCGGCGCCGAGCAGGTCCTCCAGCTGCGCCATCGTCTTGGGCCCGATGATCGTCGAGGTGATGGCCGGGTGCTCGGCGACGAACCCGAGGGCCAGGTGGGTCAGCGACAGGCCCGCCTGCTCGGCGATCTTGGTGAGGCGCTCCACGGCGTCGTAGCGGGCCGAGACGCTGGGGTCGACGTCGACCGTGCGGCCCGCCCACGCCGAGTTCTCCGACGGCGCGAAGCGGGCGCCCTCGGGGGCCTGCTCGCCGCGCCGGTACTTGCCGGTGAGCCAGCCGCCGGCGAGCGGGCTCCACGGGATGACGCCCATGCCGTGCCGGCGCGCCGCGGGCAGCATCGACTCCTCGATCGAGCGCGAGAAGATCGAGTACTGCGGCTGCTCGCAGACGAACCGGACGCCGCCCCGGCGCTCGGCGGCCCACTGCGCCTCGACGATCCAGTCGGCGGGGAAGCACGACGACCCGACGTAGAGCACCTTGCCCTGGCGGACGAGGTCGGTCAGCGCGTCGAGGGTCTCCTCGAGGTCGGTCTCCCAGTCGCGGCGGTGCATCTGGTACAGGTCGATGCGGTCGGTGCCGAGGCGGCGCAGGCTCTCCTCCACGGCGCGGACGATGTAGCGCCGCGAGCCGCCCCGCGAGTTGCGCTCCTCGCCGAGGGGGAAGAAGAACTTCGACGCGAGGACGACGTCGTCCCGGCGGCCCTTGAGGGCCTTGCCGACGATCTCCTCGCTCTCCCCGGCCGAGTACATGTCGGCGGTGTCGATGAAGTTGATCCCGGCGTCCAGCGCCCGGTGGACGATGCGCTCGGACTCGCCGTGGTCGGGGTTGCCGACCGCGCCGAACATCATCGCGCCGAGGGTCTGGGTGCTGACCTCGACGCCGGTACGGCCGAGCTTGCGGTACTGCATGCGTGCTCCTCGTCAGTCGCTCGCGCAGAACGCTAGATGCTGGAGCGCGCTCCAGGTCAAGGCCCGGCCGTCGCCTCGTCGAGCCAGTCGTACCAGGCGTCCAGGCCGTCGCCGCGGGTCGCCGAGACGGGCAGCACGCGCAGCCCGGGGCACAGCCGGCGGGCCGCGTCCCGGCAGGCGTCCACGTCGAAGTCGACGTGCGGCAGCAGGTCGGTCTTGTTGAGCAGCAGGACGTCCGCGCCGCGGAACATGTGCGGGTACTTCAGCGGCTTGTCGTCGCCCTCGGTGACGGACATGAGCACGACGCGGGCCCGCTCGCCGAGGTCGAACAGCGCCGGGCAGACGAGGTTGCCGACGTTCTCGACGAACACCGTGGACCCGTCCGGCGGGGCCAGCGCGGCCAGCGCGCCGGCCACCATCGCGGCGTCGAGGTGGCAGCCGGCGCCCGTGTTGACCTGGACGGTCCGGGCTCCGGCGGCGGCGAGGCGCCGCGCGTCCAGCAGCGTCTCCTGGTCGCCCTCGATCACCGCGATCGGGCGGTCCCGGCTCAGGTCGGCGACGGTGCGCTCCAGCAGCGTCGTCTTCCCCGAACCGGGGGAGCTCATCACGTTGAGCGCGGCGATGCCGCGTTCGGCCAGCCACGCCCGGTTCCGGCCGGCCAGGTCGTCGTTGCGGGCCAGCACCTTCTGGCCCAGCGTCACGACGTGCCCGTCCTCGTGCCCGTGCCCGTGTCCGGGGACGGGGTCGTGGACGTGGATGCGCCCGGCGGCGTGGCCGGGGCCGTCCCCGGGGGCCGTCAGGGTCGTCAGGCGCGCGGCGTCCTCGCCGTCGCAGCCGCAGGTCTCACACATCGTCGGCGACCTCCACCGCTTTGATCGTCAGGTCGGCGCCGCCGCTGATCACCACGTCGGCGCTGCCGCACGGGCACATCGCGAGCGGGTCGCGCGCGGGGAACGAGACCCCGCAGGCGGCGCAGTCGCCGACGCCCTCCGGCTCGGTGATGTCGAGCCGCGCGCCCTCGACGCACGTCCCCTCGCCGGCCAGTTCGAAGCAGAAACGCACCGCGTCCGGCATGACTCCGGAAAGTCTCCCTATTTCGAGGTGGACCACCACCACCCGCGAATCGGGCAATTGGGTAGAAATTGCCGCGATGACGCTCTCCGTCACGGCCAATTCGTGCACGCGCCCTCCCGGCCCGCTTCCATTGTCCCAGCGCCGTTCTGCTGCCCCGATCTTCCCAGCTCAAACGGTGTGTTTACCGAATCGGGGAAACGGCTTGAGGGGCTTTTCGGGCGGTGTTTCGCGCCGTTCCCGCAGGGCAACCGCATGGGTGATGACCTTCAGACGGTCGAGGGGGGAAGCGATGACGAGCGCGGCTCCGGCGCAACCGCTGACGGACGAGATCCACATTCTGTGGACGTCCGAGGGAATGAGCTGCGACGGGGACACGGTCTCGGTGACCGCGGCCTCGCTGCCGAGCATCGAGGACGTCGTCCTCGGTGCGATACCGGGCCTGCCGAAGGTCCACCTGCACAACAAGGTGCTCGCCTACGAGAACGGCGACGAGTTCATGGAGGCGTTCCGGCAGGCCGCGCGCGGCGAGCTGGCGCCCTTCGTCCTCGTCGTCGAGGGCTCGATCCCCAACGAGAACATCAACGGGGAGGGCTACTGGACGTCCATGGGCAACGACCCCGAGACCGGCGAGCCGATCACGCTGAACACGTGGATCGACCGGCTCGCGCCGAAGGCCTGGGCGGTCGTGGCGATCGGGACGTGCGCGACCTACGGCGGCATCCACGCCATGGCGGGCAACCCGACGGGCTGCATGGGCCTCGCCGACTACCTCGGCTGGGACTTCCGCTCCGCGGGAGGGCTGCCGATCGTGAACGTGCCGGGCTGCCCCGTCCAGCCGGACAACTTCATGGAGACGCTGCTCTGGGTGCTGCACCAGGCCGCCGGGCAGGCGCCGGTCATCCCGCTGGACGACAAGCTGCGCCCGACGTGGCTGTTCGGCAAGACCGTGCACGAGGGCTGCGACCGCGCCGCCTACTACGAGCAGGCCGACTTCGCGCGCGACTACAACTCGCCGAAGTGCCAGGTGAAGATCGGATGCTGGGGCCCGGTCGTGAACTGCAACGTCACCAAGCGCGGCTGGATGGACGGCGTCGGTGGCTGCCCCAACGTGGGCGGCATCTGCATCGGCTGCACCATGCCCGGCTTCCCGGACAAGTTCATGCCGTTCATGGACGAGCCGCCCGGGGCGAGCCTGTCCACGACGCTGCTGCGGTCCTACGGGCCGTTCATCCGGAAGATGCGGTCGATCACCAACAAGAGCGCGAACCGGGAGCCGAAGTGGCGCCACAACCGGGAGAGGCTGACCAGCGGCTACCAGCCCCGCTGGCCGCACCAGTGAGCAACGGCCGCGCCGGTGGGCCGCCCCACCGGCGCGACAGGGCCTGACCAGGAGACACAGGGCCTGACCAGGACAGACACGGACGCAGAACGGCCGCGCCGAGGGACGGCGGCCGGGCGAGGGAACAGGGGCGAGTCATGGAGCGGGGCGAGTCATGAAGCAGGGGACGCAGGCGCGAGGCGAACGGGCCGCCACGCAGGCGGGACTCGTCGAGGTGGCGTTCGACCCGATCACCCGGATCGTCGGCAACCTCGGCATCTACACCAAGATCGACTTCGCGAACGGGCGGGTGGCCGAGTGCCGGAGCACCTCGTCCATCTTCCGCGGCTACAGCGTGTTCATGAAGGGCAAGGACCCGCGCGACGCGCACTTCATCACCAGCCGGATCTGCGGCATCTGCGGCGACAACCACGCGGTCTGCTCGATCTACGCCCAGAACATGGCCTACGGGATCAAGCCGCCGCCGCTCGCCGAGTGGATCGTCAACCTCGGCGAGGCCGCCGAGTACATGTTCGACCACACGCTGTTCCAGGACAACCTGGTCTTCGTCGACTTCTGCGAGCGGATGGTCGCCGAGACGAACCCGGGCCTGCTCGCCACGGCCAAGAACACCGACGCGCCCCGCGGCTCCGTGCACGGCTTCCGCAAGATCGCCGACATCATGTCGGCGTTCAACCCGTTCGAGGGCTCGGTCTACAAGGAGGCCCTCCAGCTCAGCCGCATCACCCGCGAGATGATCTGCCTGATGGAGGGGCGCCACGTCCACCCGTCCACGCTGTACCCGGGCGGCGTGGGGACGGTCGCGACGCCGCAGGTGTTCACCGACTACCTCGTCCGGCTGACGCGCTGCCTCGACTTCGTCAAGCGGGCCGTCGCGATGAACGACGACATCTTCGACTTCTTCCTGGAGGCGCTGCCCGGCTACGACCAGGTGGGCCGGCGGCGGACGCTGCTCGGCTGCTGGGGCGCCTTCCAGAACCCGGACGTGTGCGACTACGACTACCGGCACATGTCGGAGTGGGGGCGGGCCGCCTACGTCACCCCGGGCGTCGTCGTGGACGGGCAGCTCGTCACGACGGACCTCGTCGACATCAACCTCGGCATGCGGATCCTGCTCGGCAGCTCCTACTACGACGACTGGGCCAACGAGGAGACCTTCGTCAAGGAGGACCCGCTCGGCAACCCGATCGACCAGCGGCACCCCTGGAACCAGACGACGCTGCCGAACCCGCAGAAGCGCGACCTCGACGGCGGCAAGTACAGCTGGGTGATGAGCCCGCGCTGGCGCCACCCCGAGACCGGCGACCACCTCGCGCTCGACACCGGCGGCGGGCCGCTCGCCCGGCTGTGGGCGACCGCGCTGGCCGGCGAGGTGGACACCCCGTACGTCCGCTCCACCGGGCACAGCGTGCAGATCGACCTGCCGAAGACCCCCGGCATGCCGGAGGTCAACCTGGAGTGGAAGCCGCCGCAGTACGCCAACACGATCGAGCGCGACCGGGCCCGCGCCTACTTCATCGCCTACGCGGCGGGGATGGCGCTGCACTTCGCCGAGAAGGCCCTCGACGAGGTCCGGTCCGGGCGGACGAAGGTGTTCACCGACTTCGACGTCCCGGACGAGGCGATCGGGTGCGGGTTCCACGAGGCGGTCCGCGGCGTGCTGTCGCACCACCTCGTCATCCGCGACGGCAAGATCGCCAACTACCACCCGTACCCGCCGACGCCGTGGAACGCCAGCCCGCGCGACTCCTACGGCACGCCCGGCCCGTACGAGGACGCCGTCCAGGACCAGCCGATCTTCGAGGAGAACGGCCCGGACGACTTCAAGGGCATCGACATCATGCGGACGGTCCGCAGCTTCGACCCGTGCCTGCCGTGCGGCGTGCACATGTACGTCGGCAACGGCCGGACGATCGAGAAGCGGCACTCCCCGATGTTCGGCGCGCAGGAAGGCCACTGATGGGCTGGGACGACGAGCGCGTCCGCGAGCACGTCCAGCGCCTCGAAGGGCTGCTCGACGGGCTCGACCCCGGGGGGCACCAGGCCGTCCAGGCGCTGGTGGAGCTGTACGGGGAGGCCCTCGGGCGGGTCGTGCGGCTCTGCGCGGACGCCTCGACGCTGGCCGGCGACGAGTTGGTCGGCCACCTGCTGGCCATGCACGGCCTGCACCCCGAGGCGCCGGAGGCGCGGGTCCGGCGGGCCCTCGCCGCGCTGGAGGGGTTCCTGGCCAAGCACCGCACGACCGTGGAGCTGACCGGGGCCGACGGGGACACGGTGCGGCTGCGGGTCGCGACCGAGGGGCGCGCCGCCGCGCCGCGCCCGGTGCTGGACGCCGTGGAGCGGGCGGCCCTCGCCGCGGCGCCGGAACTGGAGCGGGTCGAGATCGAGGCGCCCGCGCCGGAGAAGGTGCTGATCACCCTGGACCAGGTGCGGAGCCGCGCATGACGCCGGAGCTCCGCACGCCGAGGCTGGCCGCGCTGGCCTCGGCTCCGCCTCGCCCGGTGCCGCCGCCGGCCGGGGCCGTGGAGCGGTGCGAGCTGTGCGCCGCACCGCTGCACGACGCGCACCGGCACCTGCTCGACCTGGAGAAGGGCGAGCTGCTGTGCGCGTGCGGGGCGTGCACCGTCCTGTTCGACGGCCAGGCGGCGGGCGGACGCCACTACCGGCTGATCCCGGACCGGCGGCGCGAGCTGACCGGCTTCCGCCTGGACGGCCCGCTCTGGGCCGGCCTCGGCATCCCGGTCGACCTCGCGTTCTTCTCCGTCTCCGGGACGGGCGAGGTCACGGCCCGCTATCCCAGCCCGGCGGGGGCGCTGCACGCGGACGTCCACGCCGGGAGCTGGGGGCGCCTGGCCGAGGCCAACCCCGTCCTGGCGGAGCTGCGCCCGGACGTGGAGGCGCTCGTCGTGCACCGGGCGCGGGACGCGGCCGAGCACTGGATCCTCCCGATCGACGACTGCTACCGCCTCACCGCGCTGCTGCGCGAGCACTGGACGGGCTTCACCGGCGGCGAGGCGGTCTGGCATCACATCGGCGCGTTCTTCACCGAGTTGAGGACGGCCCAGGCGGCCGCCGAGGAGATGAGGGGAACACGATGATCAGAGTGGGGAAGCCCGACGTCTCTCCGGACAAGCCCTCGCACACGCGGGGCGTCCGCGAGGGCAACCAGACGGGCAACTACGACAAGCAGGTCGGGCACCTGCCCGACGGCACGTCCACCGCGGCCCGCTCGACGGGGATCAACCCGGAGACGCACGGCCCGATCCTCGACTCGATGCCGAACCTCTCCCCGGCATGAGCGCAGCGGAGCAGAGCATCGCAGCGATCCGGGGGGCGTGGGGGGTCGTCCCCCCTCGAAGGGGCAGAGCATGATGACCGGGACACCGGAGCTGGGGCTCGATCTGCTCGGCATCGAGCCGGAGGCGTTCGCGGCGACGCCGACGCTGAGCCTGCGGATCGGGCTGCGGCGGCTGGACGGCGGGCCCGTCCAGTGCGTGCTGCTCACCACGACGGTGACGATCGCGGCGGCGCGCCGCGGCTACGACGACGCCGAGCGCGACCGGCTCGCCGGGGTGTTCGGCCCGCCGGAGATGTGGGACCGGTCGCTGCGCGGCCTGACCTGGGCGCGGGTCGGCGCCACCGTGCCGACGTTCCGCGGCGCGGCGGAGGCGACGCTGTCCCTGCCGTGCGGGCACGACATGCAGGTCGCGGCCGACCGGTACCTGCACGCGCTCGGCGGCGGCGACGTCCCGCTCGACCTGGTCTTCAACGGGACGGTCTTCTATCCCGGCGAGGACGGCGCGCTGCGCACCGGGCAGATCCCGTGGCAGCACGAGGCCACCGGCGACCTGCCCCTCCAGGTGTGGAGGGACCTCATGGGCCGCTACTACGGCACCGCCCGCTGGCTGCGGCTGGACGACGACTGCTTCGGCCGCCTGTCGGCCTACCGGGCGCGCCGCGCGCACTCCTCGTTCGACGACACGGTCGACGAACTGCTGCGCCACGCCGAGAAACGACGCGAGGAGGAAGAGTGGACCGTTTAAGGGCCATAGCGGACACCGTCCTCTATGAGGGGTACCTCCTCTGGCCGTACCGCCGGTCCGCCTTGAAGAACCGGCAGCGCTGGACGATCGGGGGCGTCTACCCGCGCGGCTACGCCGAACGGAACCGCGACCACTGGACGGTCCACGCCGAGTTCCTCCTCGAAGCCGGGCCCGGCGCGGACGTCGAGGTCACGCTGCGGTTCCTGCACGCGGTGCACCGCCAGGTGATGCACGGCGACCGTCCCGTGGACGAGATCCGCGTCGGCGACGAGATCTGCACCACCTGGCAGGAGGCCCGGGAACGGGAGTTCTCCAGCGGCCCGATCGCGGTCGAGCGCCTCGTGCGCGCTCCCGTCCGGGTCCCCATCGAGGCGGCCGCGGGCACCGAGGAGGAGCCCGTGGACGGCAAGGCGTCGTGCAGCGGCGGCGGTGTGCGGTTCGTCCGGTCGTGGGGCCGGGTGAACGGGCTCGTGGAGGTCTCGGCCGTGCCCGCCGGGGACGGCGTGGTGCGGCTGCGCGTCGAGGTCGTCAACACGGGCACCGCCGAGGAGCGCGAGGGCGCCGTCCGCGCCGGGATGCTGTGCGCGCATGTCGTTGCGCACACGGGCGGCGGCGCGTTCGTGTCGCTCACGGATCCGCCGGAGCGGCTCGCGGAGGCCGCGGCCGGGTGCGGCAAGGACGGCCTGTGGCCGGTGCTCGCCGGGGAGCCGGGCAGCCGCGACACCGTCCTCGCGGCGCCGATCGTCCTCTACGACTGGCCGCAGGTGGCGCCGGAGAGCCCCGGCGACCTGTTCGACGGGACGGAGATCGACCAGCTGCTGATCCTCAGCGTGCTCAGCCTCACCGAGGACGAGCGGCGGGAGGTGGCGGCGACGGACCCGAAGGCGCGGCGGATCCTGGAGCGGTGCGGCGCGCTGTCGACCGGTGAACTGCTCGCGCTGCACGGGACCCTGCGGGATCCCCGGAGGGACGTCTGGTGAGCGGGGACGACGTGAGCGGGGACGACGTGAGCGCGGGCGGGCGGGGGACGGCTCCGGGGAGCCGGGTCCGGCTGCGGCCCCGCGGCGGCGCGGACATCTTCGACCTGGCGCTCCTCGGGCGCACCGCCGTCGTCGAGCGCGTCGAGGAGGACATGGAGGGCGGGGTGCATCTGGTCGTCGCGCTGGACGACGACCCGGGCCGCGACCTCGGCCCCTACAACCAGCTCGGGCACCGCTTCTTCGTCCGGCCGGACGAGGTCGAGCCGCTGCCCGGTGAGGCGCCGTCCCGCACGGTGCTCGTCGCGGGGATCGGGAACGTCTTCCACGGCGACGACGGGTTCGGCGTGGAGGTCGTCCGGCGGCTGCGGGCCGGTCCCCAGCCGCCCGGAGTGGACGTGGTCGACTTCGGCATCCGCGGCCTCGACCTCATGTACGCGCTCGGCGACGGGTACGAGGCGGCGGTCCTGGTCGACGCGGCGGAGCGCGGCCACGCGCCCGGCACCGTGTCGCTGGTCGAGCCCGGCCCGGACGACTTCGGCGGCGTCGCCGTCGACGCGCACGGCCTCGACCCGGCGAGGGTGCTGCGGCTGGCCCGGGACAACGGCCGGGTCCCGCCGCGCATCCTGCTCGTCGCGTGCGAGCCGGCGGCGCGGACCACGGACGCCACCTGGGAGATGAGGCTCAGCGCGCCGGTCGCCGCGGCGGTCGAGGAGGCCGCCGCGCTGGTCGAGCGGCTGCTGGCGGAGGAATTCACGCAGGAACTCGCGCAGAAGGGAGCGGGGGGATGAACAGGAAGAAGCATTGCGGCCCGGGCGCCGGCCGGCCGGGCGCCGTCCGGCTGATGCTCGGGCTGGTCGCGGTCGCCGCGATCGCGGCGATCGTCAAGGAGATGCCGTCGCTGCGGCGGTACCTCAAAGCCGAGTCGATGTGATCGGGGACGCGGAGCGGACGCTCATGACGACGATCGAGCGGCGGCTCGTCGGCCATCTGAAGGACGCGCACGCGCTCCAGGAGCACGCCGAGGCCGCGCTGAGCGAGATGCTGACCGCGGCGGCGGACGAGCCGGAGCTGCGCCGGCCGCTCGGCCACTACGCCGAGCGGTCGCGGGCGTACACCAGGGCGATCGAGGCGCGGCTGCACGCGCACGGGTCGTCCCCGAGCATCGCGCGCGACGCCGGGACGCTGCTGGCGTCGGTGCTGGAGGGCGGCATCGGCCACGGCCACCGCGACCCCGTGAAGCACATGCGGGACGCCTACGTCGCCGTCCACCTGCAGATCGCGGCGGGCGAGACGCTGCGGCGGCTCGCCGACCGCGCCGGGGACGGCGAGACGGCGGGGATCGCGGCGGCGATGTGCGAGGACGCCCACGCGATCTCGCACGAGCTGTCGGACCGCTGGGACCTCGCCGTGGACATGTCGCTGCGCGCCCGGCACGCCCCGCCCGCGGGGGACGGGCGGTGACCGCCGCAGTGACGGAGGTGTTCCGGCGCCGCGCGGCGCCGGGCGCCGCGCTCGCCGGGGAGGCGGGCGCCATCGCCGCGGCCTGCCACGCGATGGCGGCCCGCTTCCACGCCGGGGGACGCCTGCTCACCTTCGGGACCGGCGCCGCGGCGACCGACGCGCAGCACGTCGCGGTCGAGTTCGTGCACCCGGTGATCGTCGGCAAGCGGGCGCTGCCCGCGCTGTCGCTCACCGGCGACGTCGCGACGCTCACCGGCGTCGGCGCCGGCGCGGGGTTCGACGAGGTGTTCGCCCACCAGGTCCGCTGCTTCGGCGGCCCGGACGACATCGCGTTCGGGATCTCGCCGGACGGCCGCTGCGGCAGCGTCCTGCGCGCCATGGAGTGCGCCCGGGACCGCGGCATGCTGACGGTCGCGCTGGCGGGAGGGGACGGGGGAGCGCTCGCCGGGACGGTCGAGCACCTGGTCACGGTGCCGTCCGGCGACCCCCGCGTCGTGAAGGAGGTGCACGTCACCGCGTACCACGTGCTGTGGGAGCTGGTGCACGTGTTCCTGGAGCAGCCGGGCGTGCTCGGCCAGGAGGTGACGGCGTGAGCGGGTGCACGGGCGACCACTGCGTGACCTGCGCGGACGAGGCCGTCCCGGTCGTCGTCGCGCGGCTGCTCGGCGACGGCCTCGCGGACGTCGACGTCGGCGGCGGGCGGCTCGAACGGGTCAGCGTGGCGCTGGTGGACGCCGGGGTCGGCGACACCGTGCTCGTCCACGCCAAGGAGGCGATCGGGGTCGTGGCGACGTGACCGACATGCTCTATCCCTTCCTGTACGCGGGCGGTTCGGGGCTGGACACCCTGCTGGAGGACGTGCGCCGCTCGACGCGCGAGAAGGCCGACGAGATCGTCCGGCTGCGCGAGGCCGTCCTGGAGCGGTACGGCGAGGACCTCGCGGCGTGCGCCGCGCGGATGGCGGGCGCGTTCCGCTCCGGCGGCCGGCTCTTCACGTTCGGCAACGGCGGCAGCTCGACGGACGCGCAGGACGTCGCCGCGCTGTTCCTCAACCCGGGCGGGTCCGCGCGGCCGCTGCCGGCGCTGGCCCTGACGACCGACGTCGCCGTGGTCACCGCGCTTTCCAACGACGTCGGGTTCGAGGTGGTGTTCGCGCGGCAGCTCGCCGCGTTCGGGCGTCCGGGCGACATCGCGCTGGCGCTGTCCACCAGCGGGAACTCCGACAACCTGATCGCGGCGCTGCGGGAGGCGGCGCGGCGCGGGATGACGGTGGTCGGGCTCGCCGGATACACCGGGGGGCAGATGGCGGAGACGCCCGGCCTGCACCACCTGTTCACCGTCCCGTCGTCGTCGGTGCACCGCGTCCAGGAGGCGCAGACGACGATCTACCACGCGCTCTGGGAACTGACGCAGCTCGAACTGGCGGGGGAGGCCTTCTGATGTGCCTGGCGATACCGGGCGAGATCGTGGAGATCATGCCGGACCGCCCGGTGGCGAAGGTGGACGTGACCGGCGTCCGGCGGGCGGTGAACATCGCCCTGCTCGACGGGGAGCGGCTCGCCGCCGGCGACTGGGTCCTCATCCATGTCGGGTTCGCGATGTCCAAGATCGACGAGGACGAGGCGCGGGCGACGCTGGCGCTGCTGGAGGGCCTCGGCGAGGCCTACGACGACGAGATCGACGCGCTGCGGGAATCGAGGATCGACTGATGCGCTTCGTCGACGAGTACCGGGACGCGGAGCGGGCGAGGGCGCTCGCGGCCTCGATCACCGCGCTGTGCGAGCCCGGGCGGCACTACAAGTTCATGGAGGTGTGCGGCGGCCACACGCACACCATCTACAAGCACGGCCTGGAGGACTACCTGCCGGAGGGCATCTCGCTGGTGCACGGGCCGGGCTGCCCGGTGTGCGTGATCCCGATGGGGCGGGTGGACGACGCGATCCACATCGCGTCCCAGCCGGACGTCATCATGACGTCGTTCGGGGACATGATGCGGGTGCCGGGCGGCAGGGGGTCGTTCCTGGACGCCAAGGCCGCCGGCGCGGACATCCGGATGGTGTACTCGCCGCTGGACGCGCTGAAGATCGCCGAGCGGAACCCGTCGCGGCGCGTGGTGTTCATGGGGATCGGGTTCGAGACGACCGCTCCGTCCACGGCGATGACGGTGCTGCGGGCGGCCGCCGCAGGAGTCGAGAACTTCTCGGTGTTCTGCAACCACGTGACGATCCTTCCGGCGATCAAGGCGATCCTCGACTCGCCGGACCTGCGCCTGGACGGCTTCCTCGGCCCGGGCCACGTGTCGACCGTGATCGGCTGCGGGCCCTACTCGTTCATCACCGGCGACTACGGGAAACCGCTGGTCGTCGCCGGGTTCGAGCCGCTGGACATCCTGCAGTCGGTGCACATGCTGCTGGCCCAGCTCGCCGAGGGCCGCTCGGAGGTCGAGAACCAGTACGGGCGGGTCGTCCCGTGGGACGGCAACCCCCGGGCGCTGGAGGCGATCTCCAAGGTCATGGAGCCGCGGCCGTACTTCGAGTGGCGCGGCCTCGGCTTCATCTCGCACTCCGCGCTCCGGATGAAGGAGGAGTACGCCGCCTTCGACGCCGAACGCGTCTTCGACATCCCGGGCGGGCGGGTCGCCGATCCGAAGGCGTGCCAGTGCGGCGAGGTGCTCAAGGGCGTCCTGAAGCCGTGGGAGTGCAAGGTGTTCGGGACGGCCTGCACGCCGGAGACGCCGATCGGGACGTGCATGGTCTCGTCCGAGGGCGCGTGCGCCGCGTACTACAACTTCGGCCGCTTCACCCGCGAACGGATCAGCGAGGTCGGACGGGGCGGCGGGGCGGACCGGGCCGGGGAGCCCGGCGGGGTGAGGGAGCCGGTGCGATGACCGTCCGCGAGGAGCAGGTTCTGGAGCGCATCGAGCGCGCGCGGGCCCGCAAGGCCAGGCTCCGCGAGGACACGATCACGCTCGCGCACGGCGCCGGCGGCAAGGCCACCCGCACGCTGGTCGAGGCCGTGTTCCGGGAGGCGTTCGCCAACCCGCTCCTGGACCGGATGGACGACTCGGCGCGGTTCGCGGTGAACGGCGCCGACCTCGCCTTCACCACCGACTGCCACGTCGTGTCGCCGCTGTTCTTCCCCGGCGGCGACATCGGCGACCTGGCCGTCAACGGCACCGTCAACGACCTCGCCGTCTGCGGCGCGAGGCCGCTGCACCTGTCGGCGGGGTTCATCCTCGAAGAGGGCTTCCCCGTCGTCGACCTGCGCCGCGTCACCGAGTCGATGCGGCGCGCGGCGGACGCGGCGGGCGTCGACATCGTCACCGGCGACACCAAGGTCGTCGAGCGCGGGAAGGCCGACGGGTGCTTCGTCACCACCGCCGGCGTGGGGGTCGTGCGGTCCCGGCTGAGCGGGGAGATCCGCCCCGGCGACATCGTGCTGGTGACGGGCCCGGTCGGCGAGCACGGCGTCACGATCATGCTGGCGCGCGGCGAGCTGGACCTGGAGGCCGACGTGGTGTCGGACACCGCGCCGCTGACCTGCCTGCTCGCCGACCTGGCCGACGCGTGCCCGGGCGGTCTGCGCCGGATGCGGGACGCGACACGGGGCGGCGTGGCGACCGTCCTCAACGAGCTGGCGTCGGACGCCGGGGCCGCCGTGGTGGTGGAGGAGGACGCGATCCCGGTGCGCCCGGCCGTCCGGGGGGCCTGCGAGCTGCTCGGGATCGACCCGATGTACGTCGCGTGCGAGGGCCGCGCCGTGGTCGTGGTCGCCCCCGAGTGCGAGGGGGCCGCGCTGGCGGCGCTGCGGGCGCACCCGCTGGGCGAGGAGGCCGCCGTCATCGGGCGCGTGACGGACGACCCGTCCGGCCTCGTCCTGCTGAAGACGGCCTTCGGCGGCACCCGCATCGTGGACCTGCTGGTCGGCGACCCGCTACCGCGCATCTGCTGACCGGCGCGGCCCGCGGCCGGCGCCGGCGAGCGTGACGAGCAGCGACGCCGCGGTGAGCGCGGCGCCGAACCACAGGACGCTCCTGACGCCCAGGTGGTCGGCGAACAGCCCGGCGAACAGCGCGCCGACCGCGATGGAGGTGTTGTAGGCCAGGGTGTTGAGCGACATCGCGGCCTCGAACGTCTCGGGCGCGGCGGCGAGCGTCATGTTCACCTGGCACAGCTGCCAGGCGCCGAAGGACACTCCCCACACGACGAGCAGGACGACCGGCGCGGCCGCCCGGTGCCCGGCGGCGAGGAGCAGCAGCAACGAGGCCACGAGGCCCGAGCAGGCGGTGATGAAGGTCGCCCTCAGGTGCCTGGTCGCGGTGTGCCCGGCGATGAAGTTCCCCACGGCGCCCCCGATGCCGTAGGCCATCAGGAGCCCGGTGATGGAGGCGGACGAGGCGCTCGCGCCGTCCTCCAGGAACGGCCGCACGAACGTGTACGCCCCGAAGTGGCCGAGGACGAACAGCACGACGGTGACCATCACCGTGCGCAGCCGCACGTTCGTGACCAGGAGGGCGAACACCTCGCGGACGGGGACGGCGTTCCGCGACGGCAGGGACGGGACCACGACGGTGACCGCCAGCAGGACCAGCGCGCTGAGGCCGCTCCAGATGAGGAACGTGGTCCGCCAGCCGGTGAGGTCTTCCAGGAGCGTCCCGAGCGGCATGCCCACCACGGCGGCGATCGAGATGCCGGACATCACGACCGCGGCCGCCCTGCTCGCGTGCCGTTCGGGGACGAGGCGCATCGCCATGCTCACGCCGATGGCCCAGAAGACGCCGTTGGCGAAGCCCATGGTGAGCCGCGTGGCGAGGATCAGCGGAAAGGCGGGGGAGAGGGCGGTGACCAGGTTCCCCGCCGCCAGGACCACCAGCAGCGCCGGCAGCAGGACGCGGCGGTCGACGCGCCTGCTCCACGCCACGATGAAGGGCACGCCCAGCCCGGCCGAGACGCCGTACACGGTGACCATCAGCCCGGCGACGCCGACCGAGACCCCGAGGCCGGCGCTCACGGGGGTGAGGATGCCGACGGGCATCAGCTCGGTGGTGAGGAAGGCGAACAGGCTGGCCGTGATCGCCGCGACCCCCAGCCATCCTCGAAGGACCGAGGGCGGGCGCGCGCCCTGGGCGGCCGCACCGCCTCCGGTCGTCTCGTCGGTCGTCGTGTTCGTGTTCACCCCCGGAGTCTCGCCCCGGCCAGATCAATGAGTCCAACACATGTTCGTCATCCGATTGATCGCGATCCAAGATGAATTCATGGAGCTCCAGCAGATGCGCTACGTGGTCGCGGTGGCGGAGACGTCGAACTTCACCCGGGCGGCCGAGCGGTGCCGGGTCGTCCAGTCGGCACTGAGCCACCAGATCGCCCGGCTGGAGCGCGAGCTCGGCACCCGGCTCTTCGACCGCACCAGCCGACGGGTCCGGCTGACGCCGGCCGGTGAGGCGTTCCTGCCCGCCGCCCGGCAGGCCCTCGACGCCGCCGACCGGGCCCGCGCCGAGGTCGCGGCGGTCTCCGGGGAGATCCGCGGACGGCTCGCCATCGGCGCCATCCCCACCGTGACGGCGGTGGACCTGCCGAGCGCGCTGAAGGACTTCCACGTCCGCCATCCGCAGGTGCGGGTCACGTTGCGCGTGGGAGGGAGCACCGAAATGGCCGAGCGGGTGCGGCAGGGCACGCTGGACCTCGCGTTCCTCGGGCTGCCGCGCAGCACCCGGCCGAAGGGCGTGCACGGCCGCGTCCTGGGGCACGGCGAGCTGGTGGCGGTGGTCGCCCCCGGGCACCCACTGGCCGACGCGGTGGACGTCGGCCTGCGCCGGCTCTCGAACGAGGTGTTCGTCGACTTCTCCGCGGGCACGGCCGGGCGGGCCCAGTCGGACGAGGCGTTCGCCGCCGCCGGGGTCGGCCGTGACGTCGCCTTCGAGGTGACGACCCCCGACCTCGTGGTGCGGCTGGTCCGGCTGGGCCTGGGCGTCGGCATGCTGCCCGCCGCCTTCGTCACCGGGCTCGCCGGGCTGCGGGTCGTCGAGCTCCGTGATCCGCCCACCCGGGTGGAGCACCTGGTCTGGAGCCGCCTGGGGCCGTCTCCGGCCGCCACCGCCTTTCTGGAGGCCCTGGACGTCCCGGTGGCGCCCGCGCCGCCACGCCGCGGGACACCGGAAACGCCGCCCGAGGAAAAGAACGGAGCGTCGGCGGACGCCGCGCCGTGAGCCACTCGGGAAGCGTCCACACCGTCCGGCGACGCATATATCGCCGCTCTTTGGGCGGACGAGTAAATCCGCGCATCGAGCATTGCCCAGGAAGGGCATGGCCGGCAGGGAACGCCCATTGAAAGCACTCGAACGTTCAACCACTTCCGGTGCATCCGGCGGGAGAGTAAACGAGCGGGGCCGAGCCGGCGCCCGAGGCCGACACGCCTTCGGCGCCGGGGGAACAGGAGGCCCGGACGGGTCGGCGTGAGGGGCCCATGTGACTGCTGGGACGCCTGTGACCTGCGGTTTTCAGGTGCTGTTGAGGTTCGTTTGAGCTTCCTTCCAGGGGTCGCGGGTATTCGCGGGCCATGAGGGGGGAGTCGTGCAGGCCCATCTTCGTGCTCGGGTGCCCGCGCTCGGGGACGACGCTGCTCCAGCAGATGCTGCACTCGCACCGCCACATCGCGTTCCCCTCCGAGACGCGGTTCGTGCACATTTCCTACGACATCCGGCACCGGTTCGGCGACCTGGAGCGGCCGGGTAACCGGCGCGCGCTGGCCGAATGGATCACCGCCGGGGAGGGCACCAAGTTCGGGGTGCTGCGGCTGGACGCCGCGGCCGTGGTCGAGGAGATCGTGCAGGGGCCGCCGACGCTCGGGTCGGCGATCGCGGCGGTGTTCCGCGCCTACGCGCGCCGGCACGGGAAGCCGCGCTGGGGGGACAAGCGGCCGAGCTACTTCCGCCGGGTGCCGATGCTCCGGCGGATGTTCCCCGACGCCCAGTTCGTCCATCTCGTCAGGGACGGCCGGGACGCGGTGAGCTCGCTGACCCGGATGCCGTGGTTCGACGGCGACATCCACGCCGCCGCGCTGACCTGGCGGGAGGCGATCGACATGGGCACGCGCCTCCAGACCCGCCTGGGCCCGGACACCTTCTACGAGTTCCGCTACGAGGACCTGGTCGCCGAGCCCGAGGACGCCCTGACGAGGCTGTGCGCGTTCCTCGGCGAGAAGTACGACCCCGGCATGACGGGGGCGTACCGGCACGCGCGGCAGACGGTGCCGTCCGCGCGCAAGTGGCACCTGGGAACGCACGAGGCCGTGCACGGCCGTCAGGTCGGCGCCTGGCGCGAGCGCCTGGAGGGGTGGGAGGCGGACCTCGTCCAGCACGTCCTCGCGTCCCGGCTGCGGCGGCACGGCTACGCGATCACGGAGGGCGGGCGTCCGGGGGCGGCTGCGCTCGCAAGATTCCACCGTCTCGCGGCGCACCGCTGGAGGGCCCGGCACGCGCAGGCCGTCCGGGACCGGCTGGCGATGGAGCGCGAGCCCAACCCGGTCGTGTCGTGGCTGAACGGTCCGGTAAGCGTGTCCTGACAGACTGAGCGCGCCGACTGGATGGACAGATGGCCCTTGCCTCCAGGTAAGGGTGCCTCGGCCGGGCGGCACGGGACTCGCCCGAAGGGTTGTCCGAAACTCTCCTGGAACGTGCCCGGTTCGCGGCCGGGGCCGAGGGGCGCCGGGGCGAGGCTGACTATGGAACAGCGCAGGTAGCGTGCCGCCGGGAGTCGCGCGGGGGAGAACGGGTCGGTGGGGCGCGCGGGGCGGCGGGTCCGCGACCGCCCGCGTTGGGCCCTTATCGGAAGTGGTTACCGGTAAGTAACTTATCGCCGTTTTTACCGTACCACTGACTGGGTTTACAGGACGGAGACACCTCCGTGTCCGATCGTTCACATCCGGATCGAGACACGCCAACCATTTGGCTGTATCTTGCGTGTTGCTCGTCTTCCGTTACCAATCGCGATTGTTTCGATGATCCTCTGACATAAGGAGGAGTGGCGGTGTCCCGATCGGAAATAATTTCCCACGACGAGCTGCAATCGTGGCTTCTTGACAAGATCGCCTTCTACCTCGACAGGCCTGTGGAAAACATCGATCCCGGGGTCGAACTCGCCCGTTACGGGGTCGACTCGGTGTACGCGATCAGCATCATCAGCGACATCGAGGACCACCTGCAGGTGGAGGTCGACGTGGCCGAGGCGCGGCGCCGGGAGACGGTGGCCGACCTCACCGACTACCTGCTCGACCTCGTCGCGTGATGGCCGGCCGGCCCCCCGAGGCGGGCGGCGGCGGCGCCGGGCCCGCCATGGTGGTGCTCGGCGACAGCGTGGCCGAGGGCCAGGACGATCCGGACCCGGCCGGCGGGTGGCTCGGCTGGGCCGGACGGCTGGCCCGTCACCTGGGAATTTCCCGCGAGGAGATGCTCAACGCCTCCGACCCGGGAGCGACGGTCGAGGACGTGGTCCGCGACCAGCTGCCCGCCGTCCGCGACCTGGCGCCGCGGCTGGTCGTGCTCGGCTGCGGCATGAACGACGCGCTGCGCGGCTTCGAGCGGGAGGCCGCGGCGCTGCGGCTGGCGGAGCTGTTCGGCTGGGCGCGCGAGCGCGGCGCGGTCGTCCTGGCCATCCCGGTGCCGCGGCCGCCGCTGCTGGACATCTCGCCGATCTCGCAGTTCCGCAAGAAACGCACGGTGCAGCGCATCCACGATTTCAATGCCGAACTCGACCGGGTTTCACGCCTGTTCGGAATGGCGTTCCCGGAGCGGGACACGGTGGCGAGGGTCGCCGATCCCGCGATGTGGAGCGCCGACGGAATCCATCTGAACCCGGATGGGCACGCCTATGTCGCGGAAGTGATGGCGCAACTCGCGGCAAGCCTGCTCGGCGAGCGGGTGAAATGAGTCACGGGGGCCGATCCAGCAGTCTGGGAGACTGATGAAAAGAGCATATTCCGTCGCTCGCGCATTCCGTTCGCCGATGCTGCTGTTCCTGGCTCCCGTACTGGTCGTGCAGGCATGGCGGACGGTGCGGCGGACACCGCGGCTGGACCCGGCGACCGGGGACGAGCAGGGCTTCGTCGCCGGCGCCGACCCCGGGCGGGGCCCGGCCTTCCGGGTCGTGGTGATCGGCGAGTCCACCGCGGTGGGCGTCGGCGCGTCCCGGCACGCCGAGGCGCTGCCCGGCTTCCTGGCGGAGGAACTGGGCGAGCGGCTGCGGCGCAGCGTGGCCTGGTCGGTCTCCGGCCGGAACGGCGCGACGGCCCGGCGCATCATCGGCGGGCTCGTCCCGCCCGCGAACGGCACCGCGCCGAACCTGGTGGTCGTCACCGCGGGCATCAACGACCTGCTCAGACGGCGTCCCCTGCGCCGGTGGGCGGCGGACGTGACCGAGCTCGTCGCCCTCCTGCGGGGCCGGTTCCCGGAGGCGACGGTGCTCGTCGCCGGGATGCCGCCGGTGCACCGGTTCCCCGCGCTGCCGCGGCCGCTGCGCTCGGTCCTCGGCGCGCGGGCGCGGGCGATGGACCGGATCACGCGGGACGCGGCCGAGGCGGGCGGCGCCGTCCACGCTCCCATGGACGAGGCGATGGCCCGCGACCCGCGGCTCTTCGCGGCCGACGGCTTCCACCCGTCGGCCGCGGGCTACCGGGCCTGGGCGCGTGACCTCGCCCGCGCCGCCTTCCCCGCCCCCGCCCCCGCCCCCGGACCCGCCACCGGACCCGCCACCGGAGCCGGCGCCGCCGGGCCCGGCGAACCGCCACAGGACACGCCCCCCGCCGGAGCCGTCCCGCCGAGGACGGCCGACTGACCGTAACGGCAAGCGAAGGGAGCAGCTCGGATGACGGTTCCCGGAACGTTCCGATCGGCGGTGGAGGCCAAGGACCTCGCCGCCATCACCGGTGCGCTGGACCCCGGCATCGAGTTCCGCAGCCCGGTGATGGTGAAGCCCTACCTGGGGCGCGACGCCGTCGCCGCCCTGCTCGGCGTCCTGCTGGAGGTCTTCGAGGACTTCCACTACACCGACGAGCTGGTGGGCGTCCCCTCGGGCGGGACGAACGGCGCGGGCCCCCCGGCGCAGGCGCTGGTCTTCAGCGCCAGGGTGCTGGGCAAGGACCTCCAGGGGCTGGACCTGCTGAGGTTCGGCGAGAGCGGGCTCGTCACCGGCCTGACCGTCATGGTCCGCCCGCTGCCCGCGGCGATGACGCTCGCCCGGGTGGTCGGCAGGCGCATGGAGGACCCGAAGAACGCCGACGACGCGGGGGGCCCGTCCGGCGACACCGCGCAGCCATAGGGAGCCGACCCGCACAGGAGTCGCGGCCCGCGAACAGGAAGGCGCGACCCACACAAGGGAGTCGAAGGAAAAATGGATAGCAAGGTCCCCGCACACCCCGTGCACCCCGTCCGCCCCGCCCACTCCGCCCCCGGGGCCCACGCTGAGAGTTCCGTCCATCCCGCGCATCCCGTACACCCCGGCCCTTCTGAGGACCCCGCATCCGAGACGTCCTCTTCTGAGAGCCCCGCGCCCGAGCAGCCCGCCTCCGAGGGGGCCGCGCCCGGGCGGCACCCGCGCGAGAGGCTGGCGCCGGCGCACCGGATCGCCGCCGACCTGGACGGCTATCTCGGCGACCCGATGGACGACGAGGCGGGGCCGTTCTCCTACAAGGCCATCGTGGAGGCGGAGGAGCGCGACGAGCTCCCCCCGGGCGCGGTGGACGCCGTCAGGGCGTGGGGCTTCCCGAAATACCTGGTGCCGAGCGGGCTGGGCGGGCGCCTGACGACCCTTGAGGAGCTGTTCTTCGTCACCCGCGGCATCTCACGCCGCAGCGTCACCGTAGCGGTGATGTACGGGTCCGGCCTGCTGGCGGTCAACCCGGTGTGGCTGTGGGGCGACGCCTGGCAGCGCAGGACCGTGGCGGACGGGGTGCTGCGCGGGGACCTGGCCTGCTTCGGCGTCTCGGAGGCCGACCACGGCAGCGACGTGATGGCGTCGGAGTCGGAGGCCGACATCCAGGGGGACGAGCTGGTGCTGACCGGGGTGAAGTGGCCGGTCGGCAACGCCACCCGCGGACGGTTCGTCACCACCTACGCCAGGACCGGCCCGCGCGACTTCTCCCTCATCCTGGTCGACAAGCGGGAACTGGACCCGGCGGCCTGGTCGACGCTGCCGCCCGTCCGGACGGTCGGGCTGCGCGGCCACGACCTGTCCGGCGTCGCGTTCTCCGGGGCGCGGCTGCCCGCCGAGCGGGTGATCGGGCGGCGCGGCTCCGGGCTCGTCCAGACGCTCAAGACCCTGCAGATCACCCGGACCGCGATCGCGGCGCTGTCGGTCGGGACGATGGACGCGGTGGTGCGCATCGGGATGGAGTACGCGCGCCAGCGCACCCTCTACGGTTCGGACATCTACCGGATCCCGGTGATCCGCGACCACCTGGTCAAGGCGCACCTGGACCTGCTGATCGCCGAGTGCGTGGCGATCCCGGTGGCGCGCTGCCTGACGGTCGCGCCCGGGCGGCTCAGCCTGTGGTCCTCGATCGTGAAGTACTTCGTGCCCGTCCTCGGCGAGGAGGTCGTGGCCAGCATCGGGACCGTGCTCGCCGCGCGCGGCTACCTGCGCGAGGGCGTGGCGCACGGGGTGTTCCAGAAGCTCCAGCGCGACCACGCCATCGCGAGCATCTTCGAGGGCACCACGCACGTGAACCTCGCCAACGTCGCGGGCCAGCTGCCCTTCCTGATCGACCCGCCGGCGGAGACGGGCCGCGAGGACGAGCTGCTCGCCGACCTGTTCTGCTGGACGCGGACCCCGCCCGCCTGGGACCCCGACGGCCGCCTGCTCCAGCTCACCAACGAGGGGCGCGACGAGATCGGCCAGCGGTTCGAGGAGATCTCCGAGGAGGCGCTCGCGGCGGCGAACGCGCACGCCGCGCCCGGCGTCGCGGCCGAGCTGAAGGACCTGCTGTCCGCCATCGGCACCCTGCGCGCCAGGATCGAGGAGGGCATCCGCAAGAACGAGGGCGACACGTCCTCGGTCGCGGCGCTGACACGGGCCCGGCGGTACTGCGAGCTGCACGCGATGGCGTCGTGCATGCTCACCTGGCTGCACAACCGGCAGGTGTTCGGCGGGGCGTTCGAGGACGGCCAGTGGCTCGTCCTGTGCCTGCAGCGGCTGCTCCAGCGGGCGCAGCCCGACACCGTCCTGTCCGAGGAGTTCCTCCCGCCGCTGGAGGACGCGATGTTCCGCGGCGAGGGCGAGCGGCGCTGGTTCTCCCTGCTCTCCCTGTCCGCGCTCCCGCCCTCCCTGCTCATCTCCCCCGAGGACGAGTGACACCCATGGCCGGGCCACCGGAGACGACGAGAGATTTCGTGTCGCTCGTCCGGAAGAACATCCGGACGCACGGCGACACCCGCTCCTTCACCTTCATCAGCGAGGAGCCGGGACGCAAGTACAAGGAGAACGTGCTCGGCTTCGCCGACCTGGACCGCAAGGCCCGCGCGCTCGGCTGCCGCCTGGAGGCGCGCGGCTTACGGGACCGGGCCGTCCTGCTGCTCTACCCGGAGGGGCTGGAGTTCCTGGCGGCGTTCCTCGGCTGCCTGTACGCGCGCGTCATCGCCGTCCCGGCCCCGCTTCCGGACCTGGACGCGGGCCGCTTCGGCCGCACCCGCCGGATCATCGAGGACGCCGACGTCGCGCTGATCCTCACCGACACCGCCCACCGCGACACCCTCGACGCGTGGCTGTCGGCCGCCGGGCTGAAGGGGCGCGTCCACTGCCTGGACACCCAGGCGGGCAAGGACACCGACGCCGGGGACTGGTCCCCTCCGCGGTCCGGGCCGGACACCGTCGCCTTCCTCCAGTACACCTCCGGGTCGACCAGCGAGCCGAAGGGCGTCATGGTGACCCACGGCAACCTGCTGGCCAACGGCGAGGAGATCAGGCGCCGCATCGAGGGGTCGCCCGCCACGGTCGGCGTCGGCTGGGTGCCGCACTACCACGACATGGGGCTGGTGGGGCAGTTCCTCCAGCCGCTCTACCTCGGCTGCCGGTACGTCTTCACCTCGCCGATCACGTTCATCAAGCGCCCGGTGCTGTGGCTCGAGCTGATCACCCGGTACCGGGGGACGATCACCGTGGCGCCGAACTTCGGGTACGAGCTGGTGCTGCGCCGCGTCACCGACCGGCAGCTGGAGGGCCTGGACCTGTCGTCGCTGACCGTCGTGAAGAACGGCGCCGAGCCCGTCCGGGCCGCGACGCTGGAGGCGATGGCCGAGCGGTTCGCCCCGGTCGGGTTCCGGCCCTCGATGTGGATGCCGTGCTACGGGATGGCCGAGACGACGCTGCTCATCACCGGCGCGCCCCTCGGCGGCGGCCCCGTCGTCCGCGACTTCGACGCGGGGGCGCTCGCGCGGAACGAGGCCGTCCCCGCGGACGGGACCCCCGCCCACGGCGTCAGGCGGCTCGTCAGCAGCGGCCGTCCCGTCACCCTGGACGTCCGCGTCGTCGACCCCGAGACCGGCGCCGAGCGGCCGGAGCGTCGCGTGGGGGAGATCTGGGTGCGCGGCGGCAGCGTCGCGCGCGGCTACTGGGAGAGCCCCGAGCAGACCGAGGCGACGTTCCGCGCCCGCACGGCCGGCGGCGAGGGCCCGTTCCTGCGGACGGGCGATCTCGGCTTCACCGCCGACGGCGAGCTGTACGTCACCGGGCGGATCAAGGATCTGATCATCGTCAACGGCCGCAACATCCACGCGCACGACATCGAGGAAGTGGCACGCGCCGCGCATCCGGCCGCCCTGCTCGGCGCCGCCTTCGCGATCGACGCCGCCATCGACCCCGACCTCGGCCCGGGGCCGCCCGAGGGCGGCGGGGTCGACGCGAGCCGGGAGCAGGTCGTCATCGTCCAGGAGATCAGCACCCGGGCGGCTGCCGGGACGCCCCTGGAGGAGGTGGCCGCCGCGGTCAGGACCCGGGTCGCCCGGACGTTCGAGCTGCCCGCCGTCAGCGTCGTGCTGGCCGCGCGGGGCTCGGTGAGGCGGACGACCAGCGGGAAGATGCAGCGCCGGCAGACCCGCGAGGCGTTCCTGACCGGGCGGATCACCGAGCTCGCGGCCGATCTGGAACCGGGCGTCGCCGGTCTCCGGGAGGCCCGCGCCCAAGTCGACGCTGACCAATCCTAGTCAACATGATGACTAATCATGTCGTTGTCTGCTAACGTCGGGCATCACCCTGAGTCAAGGCGGGGAGAGAAGGCCGATGGCGCTACGTCACGCGGTGCTGGCGGCGCTGCTCGACGGCGAGTACAGCGGCTACCAGCTGGCAAAGATCTTCGATTTGTCGGTCTCCAACTTCTGGCACGCCGTACCGCAGCAGCTCTACTCGGAGCTGTCGAGGTTGGAGACGGAAGGTCTGATCAGCGGGCGGCAGATCATCCAGCACGATCGTCCCAACAAGCGCGTGTACACCGTCACCCAGGCCGGCGTCGACGAGCTCGAACGGTTCGCCGTGACCCCCGCCAAGCCAGGGATCATCCGCGAGAACCTGCTCGTCATGGTGCAGGCCGTGGACCACATCTGCGCCGACTCCGTCATCGCGCAGCTGGAAGACCGGGCGGTGGCCTCGGCGGCCAAGGTCGAGGTCTTCGAACGCACCCTCAAGCACCTGCGCGGCGACCTGGACGAGGAGTCCTTCCTGCGCACCGGGTCCCCTCTCGGGCCCTACCTCACGTGCCTGCGCGGACGCCGCTTCGAGCAGGAGAACTACGCGTGGTTCACCAGCACCGCCCGGCTGCTGCGAGCCCGGGCGGGCACCCAGTCCGAGGGGAGCGGCCCGCCATGAGGCGGCCCCGTCCCTCGCACGCCGTGCCACCGTCTGCCCGGACAGCGGCGGCACCGGCACCAACCCCCCACGCCCACCCCAGCCTCGCGCCCCGGCCGGGCTGGAATCGGGCGGCACGCCTTAGTCAAGGAGGCGTTCATCATGTCAGGCGACCACCACACCATCGAACTACCTAGCACACCACTTCCGAGCCACCTGACCACCACCGCGTCCCAGGTCGCGGCACCGAACGGCACGGCGCCGAACGGGCTGCGGGGCCTGGACGAGGCCCCCGCGGTCCTGCTGGGCGAGCTGACGCTGCCCGCCGAGCGGGAGTCCGTGCCGGCGGCGCGGCGCTTCAGCAGGTCCGTCAGCACCGCGTCCGGCATCGGGCACGTCGCCGACGACGCCGAGGTCCTGGTGTCGGAACTGGTCACCAACGCCGTCCGGCACGCGCCGGTCGCCGGAGGCGCGCTGTGCCTGCGGCTGCTGCGCGCCGGCACCCGGCTCCGCATCGAGGTGCACGACCAGAGCGCCGCCGTCCCGACGGCGCGGCCGGTCGACCTCATGGAGGAGACGGGGCGCGGCTGGTTCCTCGTCGCGGTCATGGCCGACGGGCACGGCACCGACCACACCGCCTCCGGCAAGGCGGTCTGGTGCGAGGTGCGCGCCTGGCCGCGGGACGAGCACCCCGGCCACTGAGCATCTCCCGCGCACCCCCGGTACGGCGATGGGAAATGCCATGCCTGCTAACGCCATGCCCGCAGACGACCGGCCCGCGGACGAGCGGCCCGCGGACCCCCGGCCCCCCGGCCAGGGGCCCTTCGATCAGCGGCCCGCCGATCGGCGGGCCGTCGATCGGGGGCCGGTCGAGAGAAGGCCCGCCGACCCGGGGCCCGGTGACCGCCGGCCCCCGGGAGAGCCCGCCGGCCCGCGGTCCGCCGATCCCCGCCGTCCCCCCGACTACTACCGGGAGGACGGGCGGCGCGCCACGGCCGAGGAGGCCCAGCGGCTGCTGCTCGACGTGCGGGGGCGCCTGCTCGCGCAGGACGTCATCCGCGTCGGCGCCGTCGTCGTGGTCGTCTCGACCTGGTTCACCGTGATCGACCTCGGCATCGCGGCGAACGGAAGGCCGCTGCTGTGGCAGACGATCGTGTCCGACCACGCCATGCACGCCGACATCGGGCAGTACACCGCGCGGGACAAGGCCCTGCGCGGGCACGCCCAGGCCGTCGCCATGATCAGCGGCCGGCTGCGCGGCCTGGTCGCCCGCGCGGCCCTGGACGAGGCCCACCCCTGACCCCGCACCCCCCGACACACGGGCCACCCCCGACACACGGGCCGGCAGCGCGGCCCGCCCCCGGCTAGAGGTAGTGATCTCGATGTCCCGCACGACACCCCGTGACGACGCGTCCGGCCGAAGGCCCCGGCGCAGGCGTCCCATCCGGCTGCGGATCACGGCGCTGCTGCTGGTCCCGCTGGTGTCCCTCATCACCCTGTGGGCGTTCGCCGCGAACATCACGCTCGGCGACGCGTTCGACAAGTACGACTTCTCCACGACCTACGAGAAGGTGGGCCTCCCCGGCATCTACCTGGTGAACCAGCTCCAGGCGGAGCGTTCCCTCAGCGTCGTCGCGCTCAGCACGCGCGACCCCGCGGACCGGCAGAAGCTGGGCGGGCAGCGCGCCCGGGTGAGCGCCGTGGACAAGGCGTTCCGCTCGACCGCGCTGTCGCCCGACGCGCGGGACGCGGCCGAGCCGGAGACCAAGCGGCGCCTCGCCGAGGCGGTCCGGGCGCTGGACCGGCTCCCGCAGCTGCGCGCCAGGGTCGACTCGGGCAGGGTCCAGCCGCTGGAGGTCATCAACTCCTACAGCGTCCTGCTCGACCAGGTCATCAAGGTCTTCGACGGCCTGGTGACCGTCAACGACGTCGCCATCTTCACGCAGGGCCGGGCGCTGATCGGCATCGGCAACGCCCGCGCCTACATGCTGCGGGAGGACTCGCTCGTCACCGCGGCGATGGCGCGCAACGGGCGGCTCACGGCCGCCGAGCACACCGCGTTCGTCCAGTGGGCCGCGGAGGGGCGCCGCGTGTTCGAGGCCGGGCTCGCCGACCTGAACGAGCGGATCCGCGGGCCGCTCGGCCGGCTCGCCGCGTCCGCGGAGTTCCAGCGGTACCGGGCGGCCGAGGACGCGATCGTCAACGCCCGCGGCGACCGGCTGCCGCCCGAGGCCGCGGACTGGCAGGCCACCACGCAGCTGCTGTCGCAGGCGTGGGCGCAGAAGGTGACCGAGGCGAGCCTCGCGCTCAACGAGATGGCCAAGCCGATCGGTGAGCGGATCATCATGCGGCTCGTCCTGGCGGGCGGGTTCGGGCTGCTCGCGGTGATCGCCTCGATCCTGCTGTCGCTGCTGGCCGCGCGCAGCCTGTCGCGGGAGCTGCGGGGGCTGCAGCGCGCCGCGCTGAAGCTCGCCGAGGACCGGCTGCCCGGCGTCGTCGCCCGGCTGCGGCGCGGCGAGGAGGTGGACGTGGACGCCGAGGCGCCGCCGCTGGTCATCGGCAAGTCGCGGGAGGTCGCGCGCGTCGGCGACGCCTTCACCAAGGTGCAGCACACCGCGATCGAGACCGCCGTGCGGGAGTCCTACCTGCGGCAGGGCATCAGCCGCGTGTTCCTCAACGTCGCGTGGCGCAGCCAGTCGCTGCTGCACCGCCAGCTGCGGATGCTGGACGAGATGGAGCGCGACGCCTCCGACCCCAAGGTGCTGGAGGACCTGTTCCGCCTCGACCACCTCACCACCCGCATGCGCCGCCACGCGGAGGGCCTGGTCATCCTGTCCGGGACGTCCCCGGGGCGGGGCTGGAGCCGGCCGGTGCACGTCGAGGACGTGCTGCGCGCCGCCGTCGCCGAGGTCGAGGACTACACCCGGGTCGAGATCGTCGTGGTGTCCGGGCAGGCCGCGGTGATCGGCGAGGCCGTCGCCGACATCATCCACCTGCTCGCCGAGCTGATCGAGAACGCCACGGTGTTCTCGCCCGCGCCGACCGAGGTGCTCGTCCGCGGCGAGATGGGCGCCAACGGGTTCGCCGTCGACATCATCGACCGCGGCATCGGGCTCGACCAGTCCGAGCTGGACGCGCTGAACCTGCGGCTGGCGCGGCCGCCCGAGTTCGACCTGGCCGTCACCGACCGGCTCGGGCTGTTCGTCGTCGGCCGCCTCGCCGGCCGGCACGGCATCAGGGTGGCGCTGCAGCCGTCCCTGTACGGGGGCGTCAGCGCCGTCGTGCTGATCCCGCGCCAGCTGATCGTGGACGCCGACCAGCCCGAGGACGAGGACGGCGCCGTCCAGGCCGGTCCCGTCCAGCAGCGGGGCGCGGCGGTGAACGGGTCGATGCGCGCGTGGCCCACGCCGCCGACGCCGTCGTCCACCGCGACGCTCAACGCGCCGGTGTACGACATCGCCCCCGTCCAGGACGTGGCGTCGACCGATACGGCGCCCAACCGGGCGATCCCCGGCAGTCCGGCGCCCAACGGCGCGGCGCCCGACGCCATGGGGCCGGCCGGTGAAGCGGCGCCGCCAGAGACGCCGGTGTCCTTCCCCCACTGGGGGAGCGAGGAGAAACCGGACCAGAACGCGGCGGTGGGGTTCGACGACGGTGACCAGACCCCGACGTCGTTCGGGACCCCACCGCCGCACGGTCCGCCGCCGACCGACGCCACGCGTCCGTTCCAGGCCGCCGGGCCCCGAGCCCCCGCCTTCGGCGGTGGTTCCTACGGCGGAGCCGCCGACCGGTACGACGCTCCCGCGTCGTTCGGAGAGACGCCGTTCGGCGAGTCCCCGTTCGGCGGGACGCAGTTCGGGGACGCGCAGACGACCGGCGGAGGGCGGGCCCCGCTGCCGCGCCGGGTGCGCGGCGGGAGCCTCGCGCCCCAGCTGCGCGACGCCGGCACCTACGAAGACACCGGTTCCTACGAGGAGACCGGCCCGTACGGAGAAGAGTCCGCCGCCACCGGCGACGCCATCGCCGCCTGGGAGGAACGGTCGGCGGAGGCGTCCCGGGACCTGTTCGCGTCCCTGCAGGCGGGCTGGCTGCGCGGCCGGGACGAGGACGAGGCGCCCGAGGGGCCCGGCATGGAGGGAAGATCATGACCTATCAGGGAGTGGCCGCGGAGCTGAACTTCCTCCTCGACGACCTGGTCGACCGGGTCCCGCAGATCAGGAAGGTGGTCGTGCTGTCCCGGGACGGGCTCGTCATGGGCATGTCGCGGGGCGTCGGGCGCGAGGACTCCGAGTACCTCGCGGCCCTCGCCGCCGGGTTCCACAGCCTCGCCGTCGGGGCCCGGCCGCAACTGGACTCCGGCGAGATCCGGCAGACGCTCGTCGAGATGGACAAGGGCCTGTTCTTCGTCGTCCCGGCCGGGGCCAACAGCTGCCTCGCGCTGCTCAGCGAGGTCGGCGCCAACGCCGGCCTCGTGGCCTACGAGATGACGATGCTGGTCAAGCGGGTCGGCAGGCAGCTGTCCACCGGACTCAGGCAGGGCGCGCCCGGACCCGGACACCGGTGACCCGCCATGGACCCCAGTGACGGGCCCGGTGCTCCCCGGGGTCCCGGCAGGGAACGGTGGCTCGACGCGGCCGCCGGACCGATCGTCCGCCCCTACGCGGTGACACGCGGCCGCACCCGGCCGAGCGGCGAGCCGCTCGACATCGTGGCGATCCTCGTCGCGACCGGGCGGCCGCCGCCCGAGCCCGGCCGGCTCTCGCGCCAGCAGCGCAGGCTGCTGGCGCTGTGCCGGCGCCCGCACGCCCTCGCCGACCTCGCCTCGGACCTGAACCTGCCCTTCGGCGTGATCCGGGTGCTGGCCGGCGACCTGCTCGACTCCGGCCTCCTGGAAGTCCAGCGATGGTCCCCGGCGCCGTCGCCGTCCGGGCCGTTCGGCCAGGCGACCGCGCTCCAGCCGCACAACGACCCGAACCTGCTCAGGAGGGTGCTCGATGAACTCCGCGCGCTCTGACGCCCCGCCCCCCGCCACCGCGGAACCGGACGAGCCCGACGACCGGGCGGACGGCCCGCGCGTCGCGCTGAAGATCCTCGTCGCCGGAGGGTTCGGCGTCGGGAAGACGACCATGGTCGGCGCGGTCAGCGAGATCCGGCCGCTGCGCACCGAGGAGGCGCTGACCGACGTGAGCGTCGGCGTCGACGACCTCGACGGCGTCGCCGCCAAGACCACCACGACCGTGGCGATGGACTTCGGCCGCATCACGCTGCGCGACGGCGTCGCCATCTACCTGTTCGGGACGCCCGGCCAGGAGCGGTTCTGGTTCATGTGGAACGAGCTGTCGCGCGGCGCGCTCGGCGCGGTCGTGCTCGCCGACACGCGGCGGCTGATGGCGAGCTTCGCCTCGATCGACTACTTCGAGCGCAAGGGCACGCCGTTCGTCGTCGCCGTCAACTGCTTCGACGACGCCGACCGTTACGAGGCGCCCGAGATCCGGACGGCCCTGGACATCGACCCCCACGTCCCCGTCCTGCTGTGCGACGCCCGCCGGACGGTGTCGGCGAAGCAGGTGCTCGTCTCGCTGGTCGAGCACGCGCTGCGGCTCGCGGGCGGCACCCGGCACGCGTGAGCGCCCGCGGCCGCCCGCGGCCGCCCGTCAGCCCCCGGACCCGCCGTCGCCCTGCTCGCCGTCCGCCGTGCCCGGCGGCCCCATGACGATCTCGTCCACCGCGACGTCGTGGCCGTCCGCGCATCTGACCTGCGCCGTCACGCGCTCGCCGCAGCGGGCGTGCGTCAGCATGACCTGGCGCCCCTCCTCGTGCGGGAGGTAGGTCTCGCCCCATTCCATGAGGCTGACGAGGGTGGGCGCGAGGTCCAGGCCCATCTTCGTCAGGTGGTACTCGTACCGCGTGCGCTGCCCCGGCTCCTGGTAGGGCTCCCTGGTGAGCAGGCCGGCGTCGACGAGGTGGCGCAGCCGGGCGGTGACGGCCGACTCCGTCATGCCGAGGTTGCGCACGAAGTCGCCGAATCGGTTCGTCCCGAAGAAGGCCTCGCTGAGCACCAGCACCGCCGACGGCGGGCCGAGCGCGGCGAGCGTCCTCGCGACCGGGCAGTTCTGCATCGACCAGGCGTCACGGTCGGCGAAGTGCCCTTCCAGTGAGATTGTCACCCTTCCACTATAAACCTGCTGACTTTGCTTGACCAAAGTCAGGGGGCTCGCTAGCCTCCCTGACTATGGTGGAACAAAGTCAGGTGCGCGGCGCGGGCCGGATCCGCAGGGGACCGGTGCTCGCGGTGCTCTCCGTCGCCTCCTTCATGGCGGGCCTCGACCTGTTCATCGTCAACGTGGCGTTCACCGACATCGGCCGCGACTTCGCCGGGGAGTCGATGGCCGACCTGTCGTGGGTGCTCAACGGATACGCGATCGTGTTCGCCGCCCTGCTGGTGCCGCTCGGCCGGCTCGCCGACCGCTACGGCCGCAAGGCGGGCCTCCTCCTCGGCCTCACCGTCTTCACCCTCGCCTCCCAGGCGTGCGCCGCCGCCCCCTCGCTGTGGTGGCTCGTCGCCTTCCGCGTCGTCCAGGCCGCGGGCGCCGCGGCGCTCATCCCCACCAGCCTCGGGCTGCTGCTGTCGGCGTACCCGGCCGAGCGGCGCGGCGGCGCGGTGCGGATCTGGTCCGCGGCCTCGGCGATCGCCGCCGCGGCCGGGCCCGCGGTCGGCGGCGTCCTGGTCGACGCCTCCTGGCGCTGGGTCTTCGAAGTCAACGTCCCCATCGGCATCGCGGCGGTGCTGCTCGCCGCCCGCCTCGTGCCCGACTCCCGCGAAGGCGTGACGGCCCGCGTCCCCGACCTGATCGGGACCGCCGTGGCGACCGCGGCGATCGCGCTGCTGGCACTCGGCGTCGTGAAGATCAACGACTGGCCGGGCGAACGGACCGTCCTCGTGGCCGCCGCCGCGCTGCTCGGCCTCGCCTGGTTCTGGCTGCGGTCCCTGCGCCACCCCGCGCCGGTGATCGAACCCGCGCTGCTGGGCGTCCGCACCTTCCTGTGGTCCAACGCCGCCGTCCTGCTGTTCACCGTCGCGTTCGCCGCCAACCTGCTGCTCGGCGTGCTGTGGATGCAGCAGGTCTGGCACTACTCCCCGATCCGCACCGGGCTCGCCGTCGCGCCCGGCCCCCTGATGGTCCCCGTCATGGCGCTCATCGCCGGACGCCTCGCCGCCCGCGTCCCCGTCGGGCTCATCACCGCCGCCGGGTGCATGCTGTGCGCCTTCGGCGTCGTCCTGATCGCGACGAGCCTGGGCCCCGCACCCGCCTACGCCGCGCAGATGCTGCCGGGCTGGCTCATCGGCGGCACCGGCGTCGGCCTCGCCCTCCCCACCATCCTGTCCGCCGCCGCGGTCGAACTGCCCTCCCACCGCTACGCCACGGGCAGCGCCGTGGTGAACATGAGCCGGCAGATCGGCGCGGTACTCGGCGTCAGCCTCGCCGTCGCCGTCCTCGGCACCCCGCGCGGCTACACCGACGCCCACACCGCCTACTTCCACGCCTGGCTGATGGTCGGCGCGTTCATGGTGATCGCAGCGATCACCGCCCTTGGCATGACCCCGCGCCGGCCCCGGCCGTCCCGTCCCGTCCCCGAGCCAGAAACGGAAGTGATCGCCCGCGCCTGACACCCCACCTTGACACGGGAAACGGGCGAAGCCTTGACCCGGACCGCAAGGCCCGGTTCGCCCGTACCCCGCACAGCAGGCACCTCATCCGGAGAGGTGCCTGCTGTATTTATTGTGTTCTTGGGGGCGGTCGGCGCCTTGGGGGCGCCCCCCCCCCCCCCCAACACCATCGATTTCTGGAAACCTCCGACACCCCATTCGGCTCGCTGGGCCGTCAGGTTTTAGCAGGATAT